>JAURWL010000046.1 GCA_030654965.1 Dehalococcoidales bacterium
CCACCGTCAGCAATCTGCGAATCCCTGTCCTTGAGTCTCTCAAGATTCCGACACCACCAATGTCGCTACAAGTTGAAATAGCGACAACGCTCGGCGCCCTCGACGACCGCATCACCCTCCTGCGCGAATCCAACGTCACGCTGGAAGGCATCGCGCAGGCGCTGTTCAAGTCGTGGTTTGTTGATTTCGACCCGGTGCGCGCCAAGATGGAAGGCCGCACCCCCGAAGGCATGGATGAGGCCACCGCACAGCTGTTTCCCGATGGACTGGAGGAGTCGGAGCTGGGGTTGGTGCCGACGGAGTGGCGTGCTACGTCTTTGACCTCAATTGCGACTGTAGTGATGGGGCTTTCCCCCAAAGGGGAAACTTACAACTTTGATGGCATCGGGGTGCCGCTTGTAAACGGCCCGGTTGAATTTGGTGATTACTATCCCGTCAAAACGAAGTGGACAACCTCTGCTGATAGATTGACTGCCCACGGCGATTTGATTTTTTGTGTACGTGGCTCAACGACAGGGCGACGCGTAGTCTCAGATGATGTCTATTGCATCGGGCGTGGCGTGTGCTCAATTCGCGCCGACAACGGTCATCATGGTTTCCTGTACCAGACCATTAACTTCGGTCTAGATCGACTTTTATCAAAAACAACCGGTTCTGTCTTTCCGAGTCTAAGTGGTCCCGATATCAAGAACTTCCTTGTATTGAAACCAGCTGATGTAGTGGTTAGCGCTTATGAGGATTGGACGAGACCATTGTTACACCGGCTTCAAGAAAACCAAAACCAAGCCCAAACCCTCACCACCCTGCGCGACACCCTGCTGCCGCGCCTGATCTCCGGGGCTTTGCGCCTGCCAGAGGCTGAAGCCACCGTCGAGGATGCGCTGGCGTGAACCCAACGCCCAAAATTACTATGCTTTTTATAGCTGCTCACGCATATGCCACAAGGGCTACAGGCCAATTTGATTAAAGACACCCCAACGTCACAGCTAACCTGTATAAAAAACCGACTTTTCTATACATATCCCGACTAATATGTAAAGAGAACTTTAATTTCTAGACACGACGCACCCTCCTCAAGGCTTGCCCAGGCCCGCACTCACGCCGCTTGAACAACTCAACCCCGCCCGGTTTGAGACGCCAGCCATCCTCAAGAAGCTGGCCAGCAGCAGCCGCAAGTTAGCAGAGCTGAAGGGTATTGCGGCCTCCATTCCCAACCAGGGCATTCT
>JAURWL010000088.1 GCA_030654965.1 Dehalococcoidales bacterium
GATAGTCTCCTCTGTTCCCTCGGCAAGCTGGGATACGGTTTTTAATTGACTGTAATCAACATGGCGGGTGGGGAAAAAGTAGAGCATATCTCTGACGGTCTTCACGCCAAGTTTGGCGAATCTGGGAGTGAGACTCGGTCCTAAACCTTTAATGACGGTTGCCGGCTCATCGAGGGATTTTATGGCGGAGGGCGAAGGCTTTTTTACCCGCGCAACCGGTTGTACCTTCTTAGTGGCTGGTTGTTTTGGAGGTTTTACAGGTTTTGTCGGTTTACCGCTTTCCAGTTCGTTCATCAGGGTCAGGACGTCTTTCGCCCATCCCTGCCGTTGCTGAACGGTCATTTCGCGATAACCGGGATTAGACAAACGGAGTGTTTTAAATCGGGTGAGAGTGTTGCGGTCGGCGATGGCGCCTGTAGTGCGGCTGACCCAGTTGCGCATGAATTTGTCCAGTCCGCCGATGACCGCTGTGTCTGAAAATCCCTTTTTCTGCTCAAGTTCGAGGACTTTGCTCAGAGACGAGACATCGATTAACAAGACTTGACCCCTCCAGTCCTATTCACCGGTGGGGCAAATTTACTTTAGGCAGGTGCAATGAAGGAACGTGTATTTTTCTCCCGGTCGATTGCGCTTCATCCTTGTCGCCGGTAGATTTCTTTCTCAATACTACCGCCAGAAGTCCAGGTCCGGTATGGACGCCCAACGCCGGTCCCAGCCGTGCCAGGTGAAGTCGACTGGTATCAACCAGAGAACTGAGGCGGTCTTTGAGCCTACTGGCTTCATCCGGTGTGGTGGTGTGAATTACTGCCAGCTCCTGAATTCCCAGCGCATTCTTGACGAAATCAGAAAGACGTTCTATACCTTTAGCACGTGTTCTCACGTTTCCAACGGGATGAAGCTCACCATCACGGAGTGTCAAGAGCGGTTTCACATTTAGAATACCCCCCAGGAGCGCTTTCGCTTTTCCAATCCGTCCGCCGAGGAGCAAATACTTCAGAGTATCAAAGACACCCAGCAGATGCGTGTTGGGTATTGCCTGCTTGACGTCATCGGTTACTTTCTGCAGGCTTTCTCCTGATGCCGCCAGCCTTGCTGCTGCGAGTGTCATCATCCCCAATCCCATCGTCACCGATTCCGAATCGATTACTTTGATATCGCATTTCGTTTCTGCCAGTTCTTTCCCCTGGAGTGCGGAATTGCAGGTGCAACTGAGTTTACTGGAGACGTGGATAGAGACAATTTTATCGGTTTCTCTGGAAAGTTCGCGGTAGACTTGCGCGAAATCAGCAGGTGTGGGTTGTGAGGTGGTGGGGTGCACCGGGCTGGTCACCAGCCTTTCGTAGAACTCTTCACGACTGATATCTATGCCGTCACGGTAACTTTCATGTCCGAAGCGTACGTAAACAGGCACAACGGTAATGCCGAGTTCCCGGGCAAGTTGAGGCGTAAGGTCGGCGGTGCTGTCAGTGACAATCCGAACGGGCATTGGTTATTTTCCTTCGGCTTCCAGCACAGTCACGGCGATGGCATTAGGGCCTCCGTAAACACCAAGCACCGGACTGACCGCGGACCGCATTACGGGAATTTTGGGATGGGTTTCTGAAAAACGTTTTGCGAGAGTATCAGTGCCTTCCGTGTCTGTGGAATGCTCAATGCTGACGGATTCGATATTCTTAAAGCCAGTGATGAAGTTATGCATATATTCTAATCCAGCCGCCCGCGACCGTAGCCGCGTCACCGGTGACATTTCCCCATCTTTTACGGTTAATATCGGTTTGAAGGAAAGCACGGAGCCGAGCAAGCCTGCCGCCTTGCCGATGCGCCCTCCTTTGGCAAGGTATTTCAGTGTGTCGAAATATATAATGATATGTGACCGCTTCAATGCTTTATGGGTGAATTCAACAAGTTTGTCCAGGTTCATGCCTTTTTTCGCCTGCGCCGCAGCGGAAAGTGCAACCAGTCCCAATCCTCCCGCTACTGTCCGTGAATCAATCACTTCTACACGGCACTTCTTGTTCTTCATCAGGTCAATGCCGGCTTTTGCAGACTGATACGTCCCACTGAGTTTAGAGGAAAGCGTGATGGCGAGAATTTCATTTGTTTCCGCGGCGAGCTTGTCATAAGCATTAGCAAAGTCCACCGGCGCTGGTTGGGTGCTGGTGGGCAGGGTGGGACCGGCAATAAGACGGCGGTAAAATTCTTCCGTGGTGATAGTGACACGGTCCAGAAAGGTCTCATGCCCGAAGAGGACAGTTAGTGGAATAACAGTAATTGCCAGGTCGGCAATATGCTCCTTCGTTAAATCCGAAAGACTATCGGTGACAATCCTAACCGCCATCTGCTGGACCTCCTTGTTTATTCGATTGACACAATATAACTATAGTGAGGTTGATCCCCCTTGATTATCTCCACCTGCAGATGGGGATATTTATCGCGGATGGTATTTGCCGTCTTTTCGGCTTCTGCAAGCTGTGTGTCCGCCCCATAGTAGAGGGTGAGAATTTCATTTTTCTTCAAATTAACTTTAGCCAGAGTGCTTAGGAGCACATCAATGGTATTGTTACCGGCCGTCACGAGTTCATTATCGAGGAGGCTGATAATTTGCTTCTTCTTAATCTTCAAGCCGTTGATTTGAGTTGCCCGTACCGCACGGCAGATTTCGATTGTCTTCACCGTGTTGTATGCCCGTTTCATCAGGTCGGCATTCGTTTGTATGTCAGCTTCATAGTCGAAGGCGAGCAAGGCGGCAATGCCCTGGGGTATTGTTTCTGTGGGAATGATTTCAATCGTCTTTTTGGTGAGAGGTTTAACCTGCTCGGCGGTGAGGATAATATTCTTATTGTTAGGCAGGATAATTACCTTATCTGAGGGGGCTTCTTCAACGGCAGTATAGATGTCCTTTGTGCTGGGATTCATGGTTTGCCCCCCGTGAACAATGGTTGTTACGCCCAGACTGGAGAAGACCTCGGTCAACCCATCTCCCGCGACTACGGCAACAGTGGCGATATCGGTTGCCATGGACTTTTCTTTCTGCGAGGCAACAAAAACGCGCTTCTGTTCGTCCATATTGCGGACAGATACCTGATGGATAGTGCCCAGTCCGGTGGCGTAATGGACAATGTTTCCCGGGTCGAGGGTATGGATGTGGATTCTGACTGTATTTTCATCACCGACAACAATGAGTGATTCGCCCTTTTTCAGCAATCGCGTCTTAATTTTTTCGGTGTCCATGTTTTCGCCCTTGAGCATGAGTTCGGTGCAATAACCGTATGGGACTTCATCAGCGGCAATCATTTTGGGGAGACGGAGAGTGAGCGGTTCACTGCTCGTGATGACCTGGGGTTTGCGAAACTGCATCTGTTCGGTCTCTCCCTTGAGGTAGTGGAGAGCGCCTTCGAGGATTGTATAGAGTCCCTGCCCCCCGGCATCCACCACGCCCGCCTCTTTAAGAACGGGGAGGAGGGTGGGAGTATTCGCCACCGATTCCCTGGCTGATTCCACGGTAGCTTCCATGATTGTGACCACGTCCTTGCCATTCTTGCCACTTGTCTTTATAGCACTGTTAGAGGCATCTTTGATGACTGTCAGGATGGTGCCTTCCGTGGGGTTGCTCAGACCTTTGTAGGCAACCTTTGACGCCCGGCTGAGCGCTTTCGCCAGGTCGGAACCGGAGATATTTTCCTTCTCTTCAATTTCTTCGGCAATACCGCGCATAATCTGGGAGAGGATAACACCGCTATTACCCCGGGCGCCCATCAGAGCGCCTTTGGCAAGTGCCTGGGCAACTCCCGCCGCACTGTGGTCGGGAGCACGGTATGCCTCCTCGACACTGGAACGCATGGTTAAGAGCATATTGGTACCGGTATCACCATCGGGTACGGGGAAGACGTTGAGGTCATCTATGTCCGATGCGCTCTTTTCCAACCAGGCAGTCGCGGCGGCGAACATTTCCCTCAGTTCCTGTCCGGTAATCACATTAACTTTCTTTGTCATGGTCTACCTCTATGTGTATTCGGGGAAATAGGATAACTGCTTACGGCGCTATTGATGGAGTGGCGCCATACCACGGGATAGAGAAAGCAAACTTGTGAAGTCCAGCATGCTGTGATAATATAAGATACTGCAAAATTAGTAATTCGTCAAGGAGTACCCAGTTTGAAGTGCGATTTATGCGGGAAATCTCGCCAGTTCGGTCATAATGTCAGCCATTCTAAACGTCATACCCTCCGAAGTTGGGACCCTAATGTCCACCCTGCCAAGGTTATGGTTGATGGTAAACTCAAGCGACTCAACATCTGCACCCGGTGTATGCGCACCCTGCACAAGCAATCTAATCAACAGCCAGCGAGCGCAAACTAACTCGTAGCTTATTAATTGCCTCCTCAACACTCTCCCGCGAGTTAAATATTGCCGCGCCCGCAACCAGTACGGTAGCGCCGGCTTTTACTACCCTCGACGCCGTTTCAATGTTAATACCGCCATCTACTTCCAGTTCCGCTTTAAGACTCCGCCGGTCAAGTTCCTTCCGTAGACGGGTGATTTTATTCAATGTGCTTTCAATAAACGTCTGCCCGCTGAATCCCGGGTTAACAGT
The DNA here is from genome assembly GCA_030654965.1 of Dehalococcoidales bacterium. Classification (GTDB taxonomy): domain Bacteria; phylum Chloroflexota; class Dehalococcoidia; order Dehalococcoidales; family Fen-1064; genus JAURWL01. The sequence goes on from JAURWL010000088.1 coordinate 4,595, forward strand.
CATTAACAGCACCAGGTCAACTTCCGGCAGGATTTCGTCAAGGACGCTGATTGAAGTCGCCGGGTTGATAGAGATGCCAGCTTTACATCCCGCATCTTTAATCATCTGGACGCCGCGGTGAATATGAAGGCAGGTCTCCATGTGCACGGTAATAATACTGGCGCCGGCCTTGGCAAACTGGCTAATCTGCTGTTCCGGCGATTCAATCATCAGATGAACATCCAATGGCAGGTCGGTCCACCTGCGGATGGCGGCGACTACCGGGGCACCGATAGTTATCTGGGGCACGAAACGGCCGTCCATAACATCGATGTGGATGTAATCAGCGCCGGCTTTTGTGGCTTCCTGCACCTGCTCGCCGAGCCGCGCGAAGTCAGCGGAGAGTATGGAGGGGGCGATTTTAACCTTTTGATTCCTCTGCATAATAGTCCTTGAGAATCTCTTCTGCCCTGGCTATCTGCTTTGCTACCTGTGATTTTGCTGTGCCGCCGATATGGTCGCGCGCGGCAATAGAAGACGCAACCGTGATATTATACACGTCTTTGTCAAAGAGAGATGAAAACTTCTGATATTCCTTAATCGTAAGTTGGTTAAGTGCTTTGTCTTTTTCGATAGCGTAACGTACCAGCTTACCGGTTTTTTCATGAGCGCTGCGGAAAGGCTCTCCCTTTTTCGCCAGATAGTCGGCAATATCTGTTGCCAGCATATAACCCTGTTTCGCAACGGATTCGGTTTTATCAGTTTTCACGTGGAGACTTTTTAGCATCCCCGTGAACACATCCAGCGTGGAGAGAAGTGTTCCGATAGAGTCAAACAAGCCCTCTTTGTCTTCCTGCATATCCCGGTTATAGGCGAGAGGAAGTCCTTTCATCGTAGTCAGGAGCGCCACCAGGTTGCCGTAGACACGTCCAGTTTTGCCCCGTGCCAGTTCTGCCACGTCCGGATTCTTTTTCTGCGGCATAATGCTGGAACCGGTGGTGAAAGCATCGTCCAACTCGATAAAATCAAATTCCGCAGACGACCACAGGATAACTTCCTCTGATAGCCGTGAGAGGTGCATCATACAGAGGGCGGCGGCGAACTCATACTCAAGGATAAAATCGCGGTCGCTGACGGCGTCAATACTGTTCTGGCTGACCTCATCGAATCCCAGCTCTTTTGCCACAAATTCCCGGTCAATCTGATACGCAACACCAGCCAGAGCGCCACTACCCAACGGGAGAATGCTTGTTCGGTCCATGCAGTCCCAGAATCTGTTAATATCCCGCTCGAGCATCTCAAAATAAGCAAGCAGATGGTGCGCCAGCAGAACGGGTTGAGCCCTCTGCAGATGGGTGTAACCGGGAATGACGGTATTCAGGTGCTTTCCCGCGATTTCAATAATAGCATTCTCAAGCTCACGGATGGCGCTAATAGTTATCAGGATAGCGCCCATCAGAAAGAGCCGCATATCTGTCGCCACCTGGTCGTTGCGGGAGCGGGCAGTATGAAGTTTTCGTCCCACATCCCCAATTTTTTCAATAAGCCGGGCTTCGATATTCATGTGGATGTCTTCGAGTTCAGGTTTAAAATCAAACTTGTCCTGCTCGATTTCTTCCGCGATTGATTCCAGCCCGCCTACAATCTGCTTCATTTCTTTTCTGGAAATAATGCCCTGTTTTGCCAGCATTTTAGCGTGAGCGATACTTGCCAGGATATCAACCGCCCCGAGCCGGAAATCAAAATCGATTGACTGGGTGTATTCCTGCACTGATTTATCGGCAGACTTATTGAAGCGACCCCGTATCTGGCTCATTTTATTCCCAGCCTTTTCTTTTCTTCGGGTAACCGGTCGACTGCTTCCTCTTTGTAGAGGATGCCTTTCCGGTAAAGGGTATCAATATCCTTCTTTTTATATCCGAGCAGTCTGGAAAGTACTTCCGTATTGTGCTCTCCAATAAATGGGGAGTATCCCATCACCCTGCCTGGCGTCTCTGTCATCTTGAAAGGACTGCCATAAATCTCAAAATCGCCGACGAAAGGCTGTTTTGTCGGCACAAGCATCTCTCTGTCTTTGATATAAGGCGCATCGCATATTTCTTCAAAACCCCGTACTTTCATCGCCGGGACGCCGCTTTTTCTCAGCAGGTCTTCGACCTGTAGCACGGAATCGAACTTCTGTACCCACTCCTCAAGAATCGTGTGTACGAATGGCGCATTTTCATAGGTAAGGCGTTTTGTCAAGGCATCCGTTCTGGGATGAGTCATCAACCAGGCATAATCTTTGCCCATCGCCTTTACGAGTTTCTCCCAGAGAACATCACTGAGGGCGGCGATAGCGATAAATCCATCTTTACCCTTAATCAGCGCGTAGGGAGAATAGGCGGCTGCCCACCGTGTGTTCTTTGCCGCTGGCACAGTTCGCTGACTGAAGAGAAAACCCGGCGGATTGTTTTCATGAGAGTGGAAGAGACAATCGGTCATAGAGATATCAATCCACTGCCCCTTTCCGGTCTTCTCTCGATAATAGATGGCGGCAAGAATAGCGGCGGTGGCATGCATCCCGGCATTGGAATCACCAATAGCCAGCGGCGCGGGTGATGGCGGTTCAATCTGACCGCACCAGGCGCTAGCGGCTTGAGCAATGAGGTCAAATCCCGGCTCATTAGCATACGAGCCAGTATACCCGAAGCAAGAGATGGTGCAATAGATAATAGCCGGATTAATTCTCTTCACCTGTTTGTAGCCGAGTTTCAGACTCGCCATTGTGCCCGGCGCCATATTGGAGATTACTATATCCGATTGTTTTACCAACTCCTTGATTACTGCCAATCCATCCTTACTTTTCAGGTCGATAGACAGGCTCTTTTTACCGCGGTTAAGGAAAACGGAATAACTGCTCTGCTTAACGCCATTACGCTCCAAAACAAGGGAGTAGCGCCGTTCTAAAGCGCCTGTTTCCTGGGGCTCTACCTTAATGACCTCTGCGCCGAGGTCAACAAGTTGGCGCGTGCAGAAGGGACCGGCATAGACCCAGGTGAAATCAAGCACCCTCAATCCCTTCAGGGCGGATTTTTTCCCCGTCATTATGATTTCCTCTTCTTTGGCCGGCCTTTCAATTGTTTTTTCGGCGCGATGATACTCAGTGGTCCTTCCGTATCGCTTAGTAGTTGTACCTGCGCCTGTATGGCAACCGGCAGTCCCCAGATGTGAATAAAGCCTACGGACATACTCTGGTCGAACTTATCGCCTTTATCATAGGTCGCCAGGCTAAGATTGTAAAGCGACTTCGGCGCGGTACGACCGACGACCATGGCATGTCCTTTGAATAGCTTTACCCGGATGGTACCGGTGACATAGCGCTGACTGCTCCGGATGTATGCGGACAAATCGCGGTTCTGAGAACTGAACCACAAGCCGTTATAGATAATATCGGCAATCTCGATGGCAACTTTCTGCTTGAAACGTAGTTGGTCTTTAGAAAGGGTCATGGCTTCCAGTGCCTGATGCGCTTGCAGTAATACGGTGGCGGCTGGCGCTTCGTAGATTTCGCGCGATTTGATACCGACGAGGCGGTTTTCAATATGGTCAATGCGCCCGATGCCGTGCTCGCCAGCGAGTTCGTTCATACGCTGAATAAGCGCTACCCCATCCATCTCCCGTCCGTCAAGGCTTATCGGGATACCTTTGTCAAAGCCAATCTCTATATATACCGGTTTGTTCGGGGCTTTATCCGGTGATTTCGTCCAGGCGAAAGCATCTTCCGGCGGTTCGACCCACGGGTCTTCAAGCACACCGGTCTCAATGCTCCTCCCCCAGAGACACTCATCGATGGAGTAGGGACTTTTCAGAGTAACCGGGATGGGGATATTGCGTTTCTTAGCATAAGCGATGGTCTCCGCCCGAGTCATGCCCCATTCCCGCGCCGGTGCCAGAACTTTTAGCTGAGGCGCCAGGGCATGCACTCCGACATCGAATCGGACCTGGTCGTTGCCCTTACCGGTACAACCATGTGCTATATAAGTAGCGCCTTCCTCTAGCGCTGTGTCCACGAGCAGTTTTGCCATCAGAGGGCGGGAGAGGGCAGTTGCCAGCGGGTATTGTCCCTCGTAAAGCGCGTTTGCCTGAAGCGCAGGCCAGAGGAAGTATTTGACGAACATCTCTTTAGCGTCAATGACTATGGCTTTGATTGCACCGATTTTGAGCGCTTTTTCACGGACAACGGTGAAGTCCTTTTCATTGCCAACATCTAAGGTCAAAGTGATGACATCGACATTATATTTTTCTTTGAGCCAGCGGACTGCCACTGAGGTGTCCAACCCACCGCTGTATGCCAGAACTACTTTTTCTCCCATATAAGTCTCCTTATCTATACCTTGATGGTGGCGAGGGCTTTATCCAGTCTCGCCAGCCCTTCATCTATTTCTTTATTGGTGATGGTCAGCGGAGGCATAAGACGGATAGCGTTTGGTTTGAGACGGTTGATGAGCACACCCGTTTGCAGGCACGCCGTCAGAACATCCTGCCCGATATCTTTATTGAAATATACTGCCACCAAAAGCCCGCGACCTCTTACCTCGGTGATAAATGAATACCTTGACTTGAGTTTTTTCAAGTTATCCAGCAGATACTGTCCGGCTTTCTTTGCCATACCGGGGACATCATTATCAATAACGTATTTAAAGACAGCATGCGCCGTGGCGCACGTCAATGGATTGCCGCCGAAGGTAGTGCCATGGTCGCCGGGAGCAAACACTGCGCACTTTTCTTTTGCCATGAATGCACCGATGGGCACACCACCACCCAGTCCCTTCGCCAGAGTCATGATGTCCGGTTCAATGCCATATAGCTGGTAGCCCCAGAGTGTGCCGCACCGCCCGACTCCCGTCTGAATCTCGTCCAGAATCAACAGGATGCCTTTTTCATCACACCACTTTCTGACGGCTTTCAGATAACCGTCGTCGGGGATATTCACCCCACCCTCGCCCTGGATGGGTTCCAGCATTACGGCGCAGGTCTGGTTGGTAGTGGCGGCTTTGATTGCCTCAATATTGTTGAACTCGACGTTCTTAAAACCAACTGGCAACGGCTGGTAAGCTTCCTGATATTTGGGTTGCCCGGTGGCGGCGGTCATTGCCAGAGAGCGGCCGTGAAAAGAATTGAAGGCAGTGATGACCTCATAAGCGCCATTGAGCTTGAGTTTACCATAGCGACGTGCCAGTTTGACGGCGCCCTCGTTGGCTTCCAGACCGCTGTTACACATGAAAACCCTGTCAAGACAGCTATTCTTTACCAGCAATTCCGCCAGCTTGATGTAAGGGATGGTGTAATAAATATGTGAGGTTTGTATGAGGGTCTTTGCCTGCTCGGTCAGAGCATTGACTATCACCGGATGGCAATGTCCCAGCGCGCAGACTGCCCATCCACCCACGAAGTCGATATATTCTTTGCCATTATCGTCCCAGACTCGCACGCCCTGGCCACGGGCAATGGTGACCGGGATACGGTCAATACAATTGAACAGATATTTCTTACCGAGCTCTTGCCAGTCTGTCATGGTTGCTTCCCTCAATATTTCTATACCCGGATAACCGTGCCGTCACCATCGTTTTCAATGGCTTTGATGAGTGCGCCGGGTTGCCTGCCATCAATGATGCAGGTCGTAGCGCCAACCTCTAGTGCCTTCAGACAGCCGGTGATTTTAGGAATCATCCCACCGGATGCCACCCCGGAATCAAGTAGTTCCCTTGCCTGTGCCTTGTTCAGTTTGGGCATTAGTTTTCCACTTTTATCGAGAATCCCCGCCACATCCGTGAGGAAGATGAGTTTTTTAGCTTTCAGGGCGGCGGCGATTTCTCCCGCCAGTGGGTCGCCGTTGATATTCAGTATCGGGGGCGCATCTGGGGGTCGGTCGAAGGCATAGTAGCTAATAGGGGAGATGACTGGAATAAATCCGGCTTTAAGAAGAACCGTTAGCACCGCTGGTTCTACTTTCTTGACGATGCCGACATAACCGAGGTCTTTATCAGTAATACTGCTTTGAATCAACGCGCCATCGACACCGCTGATGCCGACTGCTTTTCCGCCGAGCGTATTAATAGTGCCGACAATCTGCTTATTGACCAGCCCGCCGAGCACGGCGGTGACCATATCCAGCGCGGGTTTATCCGTGACCCGTTCGCCGCGCACGAAACTCGTCTTGGTGCCTTGTTTGGCGAGCCATTCCGTGACCAGATTCCCGCCGCCATGAATAACAACCAGCAATACACCCCGTTTCTGAAGCGTGACAATGTCTTCCAGTATGGGGTCGTGTTTGCCGAAGGTGGCACCGCCAATTTTTACTACGATTGGTTTCTTCATTTCCCAATTCCCCATTCGCCAAAATTGTCATTCCAGCGAAAGCTGGAATCCAGAAAATTTATAACTGGATTCCGTATCAAGTCCCGACTCCTTCGGGATGGCGATAAAATCGCTCATACGGAATGACAGATACTACTAAGTCGTGTACGCGCTGTTAATGACCACGTACTGTTCTGTTAAATCACAGCCCCAGGCAGTTGCCTCCGCGTTACCAAGGTGCAAATCAACCACAATTATCACCTCTTTTTGCTCCAGGGCAGTTACGGCAGTCTGTCGGTCGAAAGAGAGCGGTCTGCCATTTTTAAGCACGGGAATAGCCGCCATAGTCACATCAAGTTTCGGTTCGTTCACTTCAATCCCACTCCTCCCCAGCGCCGCCGTCACCCGTCCCCAGTTGGGGTCGTTGCCATAAACCGCCGCTTTCACCAGATTGGAACTGACAATCGTACGCGCTGCCTGCCGTGCTTCCTCAAAGTTAATAGCGCCCTTGACTGTCACTTCAATGAGCTTCGTAGCGCCTTCACCATCACGGGCAATGGCTTTTGCCAGATGGATGCAGACCTGATTGAGCGCCTCCTGGAAGGGTTGGGCAAGCGGGCTACCGCTGGAGATAGATTTGTTCTCCGCGATACCATTGGCAAGCAACAGGACGGTATCGCTGGGGCTGGTATCGCCGTCCACCGAAATCATATTGAAAGAGACATTGGCAGCTTCACGCAACGCTTGCGACAGGAAATCAGGCGCAACGGCGGCATCTGTGGTCAAGAAGACGAGCATGGTAGCTAGGTTGGGGTGAATCATGCCGGAGCCTTTGGCTACTCCGCCGATGGTGAAAGTGGCATCTTTTGTTTTAACAGCAACTGTGACTTCCTTGGGTGCGGTATCTGTGGTCATAATGGCGCGGGCGAAGTCGTGTCCGCCATCCGGGGAAAGAACCACCTGATTCACGCCATCGCGGAGTGATTTCATAGGCAAGCGCACACCAATAACACCGGTGCTGGCAACCAGAACTTCTTCCGGCTCGATGCCGATGGCTTTGGCAACTATCTCGGTGGTTTCAATGGCATCGGCAAGCCCCTGTTCGCCGGTGCTGGAATTAGCGCAACCACTATTCACGATGATAGCGGAGACCTTGCCCTTGTTCTGCAAACGTTGCTGATTGACAACTACCGCCGCCGACTTTATTTTATTGGTCGTGAAGACGCCCGCAACCACGCACGGTTCGCGGGAATAAAGAATACCCAAATCCAGGACATTCTCCCCCTTTTTCTTGATGCCGGCATAAGTGGCGCCGGCGGAAAATCCCTGTGGTGTGGTGACCGTGCCACCAGTGACCGTTTCAATTATTGTCATAATATACAATTATAACAAATCCAAACATCAAAATACGAAATAGGCATTCAACGAGGGTAGAATTAAGACTCCTTGTCTACCCCATGTATCGCAGAAAACGATATACAAGCAGGGGGTGTTAGGGGGCATAGCCCCCTTAATTCATCCTTGTCATTCTGTTCCCGTATCCAGTACGGGACAAGACTTGATACGGAATCCACACAAAATCAATGGCAGAAGGTCATGATTTGGATTTAGTGTTTAGTAGGAGGGCAAATTAGCTGACTCTCTATTTCCAACTGCGCACTACTTCAATTTGCCAGAGACCTTTTGCCAGTCCATCGAGGTCTGGATAGAGTATCTGATTGTGTATACCAAGCCTTACTAGTTCTTTTATGATTGACTGGCGTTCGCCTCCCGGTACCTTCCGCCTCAATAGTCTTTGAATTTGAATGGGTCTGTTTTTCGAAGACTTACCCTTCTCTGATTCCCGGAGTTCGCCATATTTCTCTAAAGGCTTCCATGGATTGTCCTGAATAGTAAAGAAGGACTGTTGCGCATTCATTCTTGGAGAGGCATAAAACGGATACAATATCCTTAAACCTTTTAACCGGATGGGCTTTGGGAGATTGTTGAAACCCTCCTTTTTATATTTTTTATATCGGACTTTCATATCATCTGGTAACTCATGCCAGCACTGATAGTAGTTGTTATCAATTTTTCCAGTGTTGTGTTCCCATTCTTCCTTCAATACATCGATGTCCTCGACCTTATCGTCTTTTACGATTACTCAGACCGCCGCATCACCCTGAGGCTTTTCACATTCGGATGCGAAGTATAAGGCGAACAAAGGATTCGAAGTCCAATCAAGTAATCGTACAGGCAGACGATGATGCCGTGCCAGAAAAAGCGCCTCCCATTCTCCGATAGGTCTTTTCAGTTCCAGATAAGCCCACCTGCGGAAACGATGCAGCAGGTTCACCTCGCTTTCGAGGTCAAATTCAAGCTCCTCTCCGCAAAACTTCTGTTTTCTCCCTATTGCAGGTAGCAGTTGAAGGTCTTTATCTTCCTTATCCTTCCATTCTTGTCCCCTGAAATATATACTACTTTTCTTTCCATCTTTGTCTACTAGTTTCCTTAGCTCCTTAACTGAGTCCAGCATCTTCCCAATACTGTCAATTTGCGTGTTGCCGTTCTTGTCAAACCCCTCGTTGTTTGGCATTTTGACCACCTCCAACTTTGTTTCCTCTATAATATCAGTTGTTTAAGGTCTAGTGTTATGAATTAAGAGTTTGGTTGGGTGGCGAGGGGGGAATGTAAGTTCTGACTGTGATTTGCACCTTTTTGGAACGAGGTGCTAGAATGCAGTCAAGATGGATTACATGGCACAGGCACTCTCACTGGCAAAGCTGGCGTTGGGGCACGTCAGTCCCAATCCGGCTGTGGGTGCGGTGATTGTCAAGAACCGGAAAGTCATCGGGCAGGGGTATACTCAGCCGCCCGGCTACGCCCATGCGGAAATTATGGCGCTGAAAGAGGCAGGGGAGCGGGCGCGCGGCGCAACCCTCTACGTGACGCTGGAACCATGCTGTCACTACGGTCGGACGCCGCCATGCACTAAAGCGATTATCTCGGCGGGTATTACTCATGTTCATGCGGCAATGATTGACCCGAATCCTGTGGTTGGCGGCAAGGGCAAAACAGAGCTGGAAAAGGCTGGCATCCGTGTCAATATCGGAGAGCATGAAGACGAGGCGCGTGAAATCATCCAAACCTATGCCAAATACATCACTACAAAGATTCCTTTTGTGACCGCGAAATTCGCCATGAGTCTGGATGGGAAGATTGCCACACGGACGGGTGACTCTAAATGGATTAGCAGTGAGGAGTCGCGGCGATATGTCCACTACTTGCGCTTCACACATGACGCCATCATGGTCGGCGTGAACACCGTTTTGACTGATGACCCCCAGCTCACGGTCCGTTGTTGTTCCCACGGTGGCATGTCACACGAACAACCACTTCGCGTTATCGTCGATAGCGAAGGTAAAACACCGACTACCTCGAAAGTCTTTGAAGCACCGGGTAATGTTCTGATGGCGGTTAGCGAAGATATCAGTCCGGTGCGGAAACGGGCATATAAGCGAGCAGGCGCGGAGGTTGTCACGCTTCCCGCCCGGCGTGGTCAGGTAGATTTGTCTGCTTTATTAGTAGCGCTCGGTGAACGGCAAATTACCAGCGTGCTGGCTGAAGGCGGCGGCAGGCTCCTCGGTTCGTTATTCGACCGGAGGCTGGTGGATAAGGTCATCGTATTTATCGCCCCGATTGTCATCGGGGGTAGGCAGGCAAAGACGCCTGTTGCTGGTAAAGGCGTAGAGAACGTGATAGACTCAATTAAACTGGAACGAATGCGCACCCGTTCCTTAAATGGTGATGTGATAATTTCCGGCTACATTGGGAAGGAATCATGTTTACCGGTATCACCGAAGAGCTAGGTAAAGTCAGTCTGCTCCAGCCGAATAAACTGGTCGTTAGAGCCCGTAAAGTTCTTGAAGGCACGGGTATTGGCGATAGTGTCTCGGTTAATGGCGCCTGCCTGACGATTGTGGAGTTCGGGTCTGATTACTTCAGCGTGGAAGTGGTCCCGGAAACTATGCGGCGCACCAACCTGGGACTGCTGAAAGTCGGTGATGAAGTCAATCTGGAACGCCCGCTGGCTCTAGGAAGCCGGCTCGGCGGGCATCTTGTGCAGGGGCATGTGGATGAGCGCGGCAAGGTTGTTTCGCTCCGACCTGAAGGCGATGCCGTTGTCATGCGTTTTCAAGCCCCGCGCGAGGTGATGCGGTATGTGGTTGTCAAGGGTTTTATCGCCATCGATGGTATCAGTTTGACCGTGGTGGAGAGAGACGAGACCTCGTTTACTGTCTCGGTGATACCTCACACCCGGCAGAATACCACATTGGGCAAACGGCGTGTGGGTGATACGGTCAATCTGGAAGTAGATATTATTGCTAAATATGTAGAAGCGCTGACACAATCGCCGGCGAAAGGTGTGACGACGGAATTTTTGCAGGAGCACGGTTTTCTGGTAAAATAATCGGCATCTCTGAACGGGGGAACCTATGGCGTTAGCAAGCATCAAAGAAGTGATTGAGGATATTAAGGCGGGCAAGTTCATTATTCTGGTCGATGATGAAGACCGGGAAAATGAGGGCGACCTGATTATGGCCGCTGAGAAAGTGACCCCGGAAGCCATCAACTTGATGGCGAAGAATGCCCGCGGGCTCATTTGTATGCCGCTTACCGGTTCGCGGCTTGAGGAACTGCATATTCCGATGATGGTCGGAGAAAACACAGCGCGGCACGGCACTGCTTTTACGGTATCTGTAGATGCAAAAATCCGCGGTGCTACTACTGGTATTTCTGCGTATGATAGAGCGGTGACTGTGAAAGCAATTATTGACCCGACAACCAAGCCGGAGGACCTGGGAAGACCCGGACACATTTTCCCGATACACGCCCGCGAGGGTGGTGTGCTGGTGAGGGCTGGGCATACTGAGGCAACGGTCGACCTTGCCCGGATGGCAGGTCTGTATCCCGCCGGGGTTATCTGTGAGATTATGAATGAAGACGGCACGATGGCACGCCTGCCACAACTTGAGGAGATAGCGAAGAAGTTCAATCTGAGAATTGCCAGCATTGCTGACCTGATTGCCTACAGACGACGCCATGAAAAGCTAATTCACCGGGTTGCTGAGACAGTTCTACCGACCAAGTACGGCGAGTTCACAGCCATTGCTTACAAAAGCGATATCGACCCAGATGAACATCTGGCGCTGGTAATGGGCGAACTAAGAAACGGGGAACCTGTACTGGTTCGTGTCCACAGCGAATGCCTGACTGGCGATGTCTTCGGTAGTTTACGGTGTGATTGCGGGGAACAACTTAATATGGCGATGGATATGATTGCCAAGGAAGGTAGAGGAGTGATTCTCTACATGCGGCAGGAGGGTCGTGGTATTGGTTTACATAACAAGATAAAAGCCTATGCGCTACAGGACAAAGGTCTGGATACCGTCGAGGCTAATGTGAAGCTCGGTTTTGCGCCCGACCTCCGCGATTATGGCATCGGGGCACAGATTCTGGCAGACCTTGGGCTGCATCGGATACGCTTCCTGACGAATAATCCCAAGAAGATTATCGGACTGGAGAGTTACGGACTGGAAATAGCGGAACAGGTTCCTATCATCTGCCCGCCAAATCCTTACAATATTGAATACCTGGAGACCAAGGAGAAGAAGCTGGGGCATAAACTCGGTATTGTGAATAGCCACAAGGAGACGAAGGACAAATAATCAAAAGTTAAATATAGCCTTGTCATTCTGAATCCCGATAGGTCGGGATGAATGAATCTAGTGTAGTGTCTTCGACATATCTTTACAATATTCCTTTGGTAAGCATTGTAAAGCTGTTGCTGGGACAGTACACTAGTAACTCTTAGGATAGTGAGGTGATGAGTACTGGATTCTTCGCGGAGTTTACTCCTTCGCTACTCTCAGGACAAGCTCTGAGTGGTAACGAAGGGTTCACCCTGAAGGGCTCAGAATGACAACAGAGTAGGGTGGGGGATAATTCGAAGTATAAAGGAGGGGCACGATGGGTAAACTTTATGAAGGGATGCTGGTCGGCAAGGGGCTGAAATTCGCCCTGGTCGCGTCACGGTTCAATGAGTTCATCACGAAGAAGTTGCTCGAAGGCGCTCAGGATGCGCTCCAGCGTCATGGTGTCGGACAGACAGATATCGATATTGCCTGGGTGCCCGGCTCTTTTGAGATTCCCATTGCGGCAAAAAAGCTGGCAGAGACTAAAAAGTACGATGCTATTATCTGTCTGGGTGCGGTGATTCGCGGCGATACGCCGCACTTTGAGTATATTACCGCCGAGGTTACCAAGGGAATCGCCAAGTTGGGGCTAGACTACCAGATGCCGGTGACTTACGGTATTGTCACTGCCGACTCACTTGAGCAGGCAATCGAGCGGGCGGGCACCAAGCAGGGCAATCGCGGTTTTGATGCCGCCACCAACGCTATCGAAATGGCAAACCTGCTGAAAAACATTGGGTAGCAGTCTACGTATGGTTCCTCCCTTTTTGAAAGGGAGATAAGGAGGGATTTGAAATCTCTCTGGAGATTGCCACGTCCCGATTGCATCAGGACTCGCAATGACAGCTTACACTGTCACTTTGTAGACGACATCACCTTTACGTGCGCGGTCGGTTAGCTTGATGCCGACGGAATCACCCACTTTAGCTTCCTGGACATTGACGTTATTGATTTGCATTGACTGGATTGTCATGGTGATGTCCGTGGTGTGTCCGTGGATACGGATGGTATCCCCAACCTTTAGCGGCGCTGTCAACTCAATGCCCGCAACCACCGGCCGGGCGAAGAAGTCATTGACCTTCCCAATAAGTACTTCAGGCATGGCGCACCTCCTGCGTTTTGTGAGACCAGTATAGATTATAGTAAAGAGGAGGTCAAGGGTTGCTTTAGCTTCCTGGTTCCGAGGAGTCTTTCTTAGCCCTTCGTTATCGCTCAGGGTAAACTCTGCGAATGAATCCCGATGAAATCGGGACCCTTCATTTCACTCAGGGTGACAAATAATGACGGTCATTAGAAGTCTCTAAAATTCCTCTTGACATCCCGCTTTTGCCCCGTGCTATACTAACACAAGAAGCCTTCAGGCTGAACCTTCTGGCTGAAGCCTTTAAGCTGGTCCCGTGAGGCTGGCAAGGGAAAGTGAATAACGCAGAACACACGTGTCAGCCCCTTGTCACCCACGGCAAGGGGTTTTTTGATGTCTGAAAAAGTAATTCTGGTCCGGGATGATATCCGCCGCACTCTCGCCCGCATTGCCCACGAAATCATCGAGCGTAACCGCTCCATTGAGAACCTTGTCCTGGTCGGGATGTATACACGCGGTGTGCCTCTTGCCCACCGCCTTGCCGATAATATCGAAACTTTCGGCGGCACTAAGACGCCGGTCGGGGCGTTGGATATCCGACCTTACCGCGATGATTTACCGGCGGAAATGCTCAAGAACATCGTGCCCCGCACGGAAATCCCGGTGAGCGTGGTCGGTAAGTCCGTGGTGCTCGTCGACGATGTGCTCTATACGGGACGCAGTATCCGCGCCGCTATGGACGCTATCATCGACCTGGGACGCCCGCAATCGATTCAACTGGTGGTATTCATCGACCGGGGACACCGCGAACTACCCATCCGCGCCGATTATGTAGGGAAGAGCGTGCCCAGCGCTCGTGATGAAGAAATCGCTGTCAGGCTCAAAGAGACCGATGGCGTTGACGAAGTTGCCATTATCAGCAAACCGAAGGTCAAAGTCTCGGGAATCGGACCTTCAAAAGGAGGCAAAGATGACGCTCAAGGGTAGAGACCTGATAACTATTGATGACCTGACTAACGGGGAAATCGGCGCGATTTTCTCTGTGACGGATGGCATGGCGGAGGCGATGCCGGAACAGTATGGACTATGCCGCGGTAAAGTGATGGCGAGTCTTTTCTTCGAGCCGAGTACCCGCACCAGGCTATCCTTTGAGACGGCGATGCACCGACTCGGCGGGCGTGTCATTACTGTGTCCGACCCGAAATCGACCTCCCTCTCCAAGGGAGAGAGCATCGCCGATATGGCGCGCATCATCGCTAGTTATGCCGATATCATCGTTATCCGCCATCCATGGGAAGGTGCCGCGAAACTCGTGGCAGATTATGCCGAGGTGCCGGTCATCAACGCCGGCGATGGCGGACACCAGCATCCCAGTCAGACCCTCTGCGACCTTTACACCCTTCAGAAAGAACGGGGTGATATTCACGGACTGAAGATTGCATTATGGGGCGACCTCAAGTACGGCAGGACAACTCACTCCCTTATCTTCGCCCTTGCCAAGTTCGGGGCGACCATCCTTTTCTGTCCCAGCCGCGGGTTGGAAGTACCGGATAATGTCCTCCGCAAGCTGGTCACTGAGTATGGCGGTGAGTTAGAGCGGTTCGATAGCAGGGAAAAGAAGCCCAGGTCCGGGGCGTTCCCGGTTGATGCTGTCTATATGACGCCCGGGAAACCTCACCAGCTTGCGATGATGCCGGGTATCGACCTCGAAGTGGAAATGAAGGCAGGCGTCGACGCGCTCTATGTGACCCGACCGCAGAAAGAACGTTTCACAGACGATGAACAACCTAACACGGAATTGCCTGTCGTTGATAAGAAGATGATGCGAGGTAAGGAGTTCCGCAAGACGCTGGTGATGCATCCTCTACCGCGGGTGGATGAGCTTGCCTATGACCTTGACGCCGACCCGCGCAGTATGTATTTCAAACAGGCGGCGCGCGGGGTGCCGGTACGCATGGCGTTACTGGCGCTTACACTTGGAGCGAAAGAAGTGACAATTCCGGAAGAAGCGCCTTTACCAAAGGTTGATTATCCGGTGTACCAGCGTGGCTACGGTGTGACGTGTTCTAATCCAAGGTGTGTCACCGGGCAGGAATCGGAGAAAAAATATCTAAAGCCCGGATTTAAGGTTGTCAGCCATAGCCCGCTCACCTTCCGCTGTGTCTACTGTGAACACGGCACCGAGCCGAAGTTTATCGCCTCATCCGATTGGCATGAAGGCAAACTGGAATATAAATATTACCACCGCTCCGCCAGTCACTGGACAAAGAAAATAAAGCCGGAAAATCTGATTGCTTTCGATTCCGAGAAAGAAGCCGAAAAGCATGGATTCAAACCGGCGCCCGGT
>JAURWL010000091.1 GCA_030654965.1 Dehalococcoidales bacterium
TGGTGTGACTCGACCTGTACCCGCGCTGCGACGACTGAGCTGCAAGCAGGAGTGCCGCTGAGAGCAGTCGACGCCGAACGCTGCACGCAGCAAGTGTGAGCAGCGGACCGATATCGCAGCGCGGGATGTTGGATTCACCGAGCTAGAATTAGTCAGATTGATCAATCAATCAGTCAGAAGGCTGAGATTCCGCTCGTCCTTCGATCGTCTGTCGGTGGAGCTGGAATCTGAACTTGGCTTGATCGAACAACACTGGCGAAGAAGTGATGTATGAGATCACGCTGAGAGCAGCGAGGAATACCGCGTGAGTTGTCGCGGTCGATAACGGGTGTCACCAGTTCGCTCGCCTCTGAGTCGACCGTTTCTGGTGCCAGCCGAATTGCGAGATGGAAAGGACGAAGTTGGTCCATCGACGTCGAGCGAACACTGCACGACGATCGAGCAATCGATCGTAGCGAATCGAATACCGTTGCAAAATCTGCACGCGACTGATCCCTCGACTAACTCCTTCGCTGTCCCGCTGACTCTGATACAGATCTACGCACAATCAATCGACCGCTGTAATATCGACGATGATGAATCGCTGTTGACTCGTTCTCTTGTTGATTCAGATCTCACTCCATCATCAATCGACCAATCGTGACTCAACACAAACATGTCAAGTCGATCAGTAAATGGTGGATTCATCATATCAGCAGCAGTTGAAGAAGCCAGTCGATTTGCAGCGGAGGCACAAGCAGTAGCTCGTGCGGCAGCACTTGCAACTGAAATGGCAGCGATCCGTGCGAGGTCAGTCGATGAGTTGAGAGGAAACAGCGATGTGTTGAATGATTCATATTTCTCACCATTCAACTTGCATACTCTGTCCCTCATTTGTCCACTCATAGCGCCATCGATCATCCGATGTCAGGCGCACCAGCAGCGGCAGCGGCATCGTTGATGGCTGCAGCATCGATGTCAGATGTGTCACCGGCGGCGGCTGCATCGAGTCAGTCAAGCGGAGTGAAACGATCGTTGGAAGAGAGTAAAGAAGAAAGCGCGTCGAAGAAAGCGAAACTTCTGCCATTCAAGTGTCCGGTCTGTCTCGAAGATTTCGATCTCACTGCGGCCGGTTCCCTCATTCGAACACTACCGTGCTCAGATCCGATCTGTCACGCGTGTCTAACTGAGATGATCAAGAATAATCGTCAGAACGAGTCAGCAATCAACAGCGACTGAAGCGACGTCGAGTCGATCGCATTGCTGATGTTGACTATCGCTCATTCGAATCTCCTTGTGTAGTTGCATCAAATGTCCGAAATGTCAACAGAAACATCGAGCTCTCTTGCGCGATGAGCCGTCGATTTGGCCGACTCACGCTGAATTCAACAAATCTCTGAAGCGGAATGAGGAGGTGCATCCGATGGTCATCGACGTTGGTCAATCGATCGGGAAGAAAAATGTTCAATACTGCTCGGAAGATGAATGTGAACGAGTCGCTGTTTGGACTTGCACCACTTGTAATCTGCAGTGTGCTGCATGCAAGACCCAATCTCATCCAGTGAGTCAGGAGCCGAAGCATCAATGCGTCAGTCTCGCCGAGCAGCGAAGTAAGAAGGATGCGATCCAACGTCCGGCAGCCGAGAAGCGACTCTCGGCGAAGCCGGCGTTTATCCAGGCGATCGTCACACTAGACGACAAGCTCAACGAGAGATTGGAGCAACGACGACAAGAGGAATCAGGTCGGACCATCAGCAGTGGAAACATCGCGTGAATCATTCAATTAGGCTGATCTCTGTTCGTTGCTCTTTCATTGACAGAATTCGATCGAAAGTTCAAGTTGGAGAAGGAGTCTCTAGACAAGCTGGATTCGCGTGTCGAACAGTGGAGACAGTCACTCGCATCACATCGCGAAAATTGCAAATCGCAGTTTCGAACAATCAATGCAGAAGACAGAGCAAATGTACAACAACTAAACGCGCTCCGTCAACGCGCTGTAGCAGTTCAGGCGAGACCGGCAACTGAGATATTGAAGATGAGTGGCGAAGAGCTCGCAGCTGCATTCAACATCGATGATATCAACGAAATCAGCAAAAAGTACGACGCATCAAAGGCTCCACGCACGTACTCGTACACTCATCCAGCGATCCGCTTCGTCAAGAAGGTCGACTCATCATCGCTGATGTCGTCGCTCAGTGGCGCACTGAGAGCGTTTCTGCGGAAATTCATCGAACTGACCGGCAAGTCAATCGTCAGTCACGACAGAAACAGCAGCTTCGACCAGCTACTGTCACTCACTGCCACTTTCTATCTCTCTCTCTCACTCTCTCACACACACACACACACACACACACACACACAGAGCAAGAACAACATCAAGTTGATCTACAAGGCAAGTCGCGACGGCTGGTTGTGTGGCGATTTTCTTCGTTGCGCTTCAATGAATGGACCGACACTCACGCTGATTAAGGTCAGTCGAGTTTCAGTGATTGCATCTCTGATTGTTCTGCCATATCGCTGACCGTTCTTGCATGATTCTCTCTGTACAGGCCGCTGGAACGGTTACATGTTCGGCGCATACACCGCAGTCGATTGGCCGAGCGAGGATGATGTGGATTACGACTCATTCAACGTTGCTGATCTGTCCGGAAAGAGTTTTATGTTCAGTCTCATCAACAAGTTTAAGACTCCATTCAGACTGAAACTCGTCGATAACAATCGCGCTATCAACGTCGGTGCTGGACTGGCATTCGGCGGATTGGAGGAAGATGCGGCTGGCAACACTGTCAAGTTCTGCAATCTGTTGATGTACGAAGGAGGAGCGGCAAACACGAATCAAGGCATGTACTGCAATTCATTCGATGCCGAGGACGCGTATCGGCTGGATGAGACATCGTTCGAAGGCGGTCGAACACCTGCGGAATTCAAACTCGATGCAACGACCCTAGCTGGATCGCAGTATTTCGCAGCGTCGGAGATTGAGGTGTATTCGATCTAACTCCACGCTGCAACATCAATCATTCGCTCTCACTGTTTCCGCTTCGTCGCGTCAACTCCGCGACGCCAGCAACGATTCATCTTCTCATCGTCGTCTCAACACGACTGCAGCGCACAAGTTGCAGCGTCATCACTATTCCAGATTGCGAGAACCGGCACCAACATTGATCGCATTGAACATTGAACATTGATTCTCTCCTCCTCATATGTACAGTTCGTTGACAGAACCCTTCTAGAGTCGACAAGGCTCAGCTGGCGATACAACTAAGCAGCAGCGCGCACGCATGTTGCTTCATCCGTTCCTTCCTTCTCATACACCGATCGATCGACCCTTTAACTGACCACTCTTGATCGATCGGTCCACTCTTGCCAGCTGCTTGTCAGTTCACGGACACATTCTTGATTCACGGTCACATCACGATTTCACTTCTGATTCACCTTCACTATTCACTATTCACTTCACATTAATATTCACAGACACTATCACCGATCTTGCTTGATCCACTTTCACTTGAGAGAAACCGATACCGCTGCGATCTCATAGATGCGGAGTCGAGCGATACGGATGAAAACTCTCGTTGAACACTGAGGAAGGGAGGAGGATCCGGATGGGATGGAGCGAGTCGAGTTGAGTGTGAGAGGGGATAATATTGAGTCACGTCGAGTCATGATCACTAGTGCAGTATGATTCGAGTTCGATCATGTGTGTCCGCACTACGAGCGAGGAAGAGCGGTGATAGGCGGAGAGGCGGAAGAGTGAGAACAGAGAGAGAGAGAGAGAGAATTAATATAGTAGGAGTATGACACACAGTGAATATTGTGTGACTGATGATTTGTCCAGATCCAGTTCGATCGCGAGCAGTCAACGACCGAGAGTGCTATCACAACAGCATTGAACATTGAACATTGATTCTCTTATACTCATATGTTACAGTTCGTTGACAGAACCCTTCTAGAGTCGACAAGGCTCAGCTGGCGGCTTAAGCGAGCAGCAGCGCGCTCGCATGTTGCTTCATCCGCACGGCTCACTAGCTGCTCTCGCATCGGTCACTCGATTCAACGCCTTCCGCAGCTAAACTTGCAATTGTTCCGCGACTAGTACTCTCGAAAATTCCAAAATTTGAGTACACCAATTTTAAATTTCCAATTTTGCAACGAATTAAATATTTCACGCTCGCGATATCGGCCGCGGCGCTCATGATCAGCTAAATTTACTAGCTGCGAGCTCGCGATCGATCGCGAGAATTAAGCTATATATATGGCCGCGCGCGAGAGCCGTTACACTTGATCAAAATTTGTTGACGATTCGTGTATGAATTTTTCGACGTGTCACGCAACAGCTGCCATTAACGTTTCTACGCGTTAATCTGCCAACCCCGCTCAAAAGTAGCTTTCAGCCAGCGCTAACTGCTGCAGCACGCAACGCTCGAGCTTGCCACTCATACACCAACACACACGTGACTAGTACTATTCAACACACTAGCAATGACCGCCAGTCAATTCGTATTGT
>JAURWL010000096.1 GCA_030654965.1 Dehalococcoidales bacterium
ATGACCCACATCAACCAGCGTATTCTCGTCCAGGGCAAACTGACCATAGACGTTCCTTCGGTATGCGGTCGTTGCTTGAAACCATTCACTTGTTCCATCCCTCTTGACATCGAGGAAGAATACTACCCCATCATAGATATCAACACCGGCGCGAAACTACCATCATCGGATGAATCGGGCGCGTTTACGATTGATGAGCGCCACATCCTTGACTTAACGGAGGCAATCAGGCAGTATAAAGTAATGGCGCTCCCTATGAAGCCACTGTGCCGTGAGGAATGCGCTGGAATATGTCCCACCTGCGGGAAAAACCTTAACGAAGGACCGTGTGATTGTCCTTCTGATGAAGCCGACCCGCGCTGGGCTGAACTACTGAAACTCAAGAACAAAGGAAGAAAATAAGATGGGACCACTACCGAAGCGAAAATACGCCAAAGCAAGACAAGGACAGAGGCGCGCCCACCTCGGGCTGACTGCTCCGGCGCTCGTTGATTGCCCGCAATGTCACAGTCCCAAGCTCCCGCACCGCGCCTGCCCCACCTGTGGCAGTTACGCCGGCAGGGAAGTTGTCCAGGTTAAAAGCCCCAAGTCTAAAAAAGCCTCTTAAAAACTCCTAAGGATAGATAATCTTGCTCAGGACGGCCATCTGCGACCTTTTGGGCATCGAGCACCCTATAATTCAGGGAGGAATGGCGCATATCGCCACCGCCGAGCTTGTGTCGGCGGTCTCCAATGCCGGCGGACTGGGTATTATCGGGTGCGGTTACTATCAAGCCGAGTGGGTGAGACAGCAAATCCGTCTCACCAAACAAAAGACAACCAAACCCTTCGGTATCAATGTTCCCCTGACTTCACCTTATGTAAAGGAAGTTATCGAGGTTATCCTGCAAGAAGGTGTGCCCATCATCACTACAGGCACCGCCAGTCCCAGACCGTACATTCACCGTTTCAAACAGGCAGGCATGAAAATTATGCCCGTCGTTGGCACGGTCGCCGCCGCCAAACATATGGAAGAAGCCGGCGCCGATGCCGTAGTCGCCGAGGGTATGGAATCAGGCGGACATATCGGTGAAGTGACCACGATAACGCTTGTACCGCAGGTTGTCGATGCTGTTAAAATCCCGGTGGTGGCGGCTGGGGGATTCGCTGACGGGCGCGGGCTTGCCGCCGCACTGGCACTGGGCGCGCAGGGCATTCAAATGGGCACGCGTTTTGTCTGCAGTACGGAATGTATTGCTCACCTCAATTACAAGCAGAAGATTCTCGAAGCCGATGACCGCGCTACAACAGTCACAGGCCAGACAACCGGTTTGCCGCTCCGCGCCCTGAAAAACAGCCTCACCGAGCAGTACGCCGCATTGGAAAAAGCTGGTATCAATAAAGAAGAACTTGACCTCTTCGGACAGGGCAGAATGCACCTCGGTCTCATTGAAGGAGACACGGATGAAGGCTCACTCCTTGCCGGGCAGATTGCCGGTATGATTAAAGATATCAAGCCCGTTAAAGCCATTATAGATGAGACGATGGCACAGGCAGAGAAAATCATCGCCAGTCTTAAAAATCTCACAAGGGGGTAAATTTGTCGGACGCAAAAAAAATCGCTTATGTATTTCCGGGACAGGGTTCACAGACGGTGGGAATGGGTAAAGACCTCTACGACAGCTTCGATTCCATAAAAGCGCTCTTTAAACAAGCCGATGATGCTATCAACTTCCCCATATCGAAAATGTGCTTCGAGGGACCGGAGGAAGAACTGCGCAAGACCGTTAATGCTCAACCGGCGCTGGTGCTGGTCAGCATCGCCTGTCTCAAGGCGGCTCAGGAAGTCGCGGGCAAAGCTTTTCCCTTACCCATGTTTATGGCAGGGCACAGTCTCGGTGAATATAGCGCTCTCGCCGCCGCAAACGTCATCGATTTCGGCACGGCGGTCTACCTGTCACGTGAGCGAGGTCGGCTCATGTACGAAGCTGGTATGAAACAACCGGGCGCGATGGCAGCGGTGTTGGGACTTGAGGAACCGGCGCTCGCCGAGGTATGCAAACAGACCGACACGGTTATTGCCAATATTAACTGCCCGGGTCAGCTGGTTATCAGCGGCGCCAGCGAAAACGTAGCTAAAGCTTCTGAAATGGCAAAGGCAAAAGGCGCAGCACGCGTCACTCCTTTGCAGGTTAGCGGCGCCTTTCATTCGCCACTCATGCAACCCGCTGTGGCAGGGATGATGGCAGTCCTCGGCAAGGTGAGCTTCAGAGACCCCAGCGTTCCCATCATGGCTAATGTCACCGCTCAGCCACTCACTAAAGCCAGCCAGTTTCGGGACGAGCTACTCAATCAACTGACCAGCAGTGTCCAGTGGCAGAGGTCAGTGGAGTACATGCTAGGACAGGGCGTAAAGAGCTATATTGAAATCGGTCCCGGAAAAGTGCTTGCCGGATTGGTGAAACGCATCAGCCGGGATGCGGAGATGCTGAATATCAGTGATGCGGCTGCGGTCAAGAATTTAAGCTCTCCACCAGCTTGATAGCTCTGCTAAACCTTATCTGAGAATTGTATTACTGACATAGACATATTACACTGTGTAATGGCATTTGCGTATGATTAAAAACCGAATGGAGGATTGATATGCCCAGAGCTTGTGAAAAGATTATCGATATTTTGATTGAAGCCGGGGTCGACTACATCTTCGGTATACCAGGTGGCGGTACCATCCCCATCTGGGATGCTCTTTATGGGCGACAGGATAAAATCAAGGCAGTATTATGCCGTCACGAGCAAACAGCGGCATGCATGGCAGATGCATACGGCCGGTTGACAGGCAAACCCGCCGTCCTGATGGGACAGGGGGCATTTATCGCTTCCAATGGCGCTTTCGGTATTCTGGAGAGCTATTTATACGGCTCACCGATGCTCGTCCTTACAGATACCTCCGAAGGTGGCATCAGTCAGCACGGTACTTATCAATCGGGAACCGGTGAATACGGCTCATTTGACATCGTAAACATGATGCGGGGGATGAGCAAATACACCACCTATGCCGTGACACCTGAGGAAGCCGTCCATGGCGTTCAGCTTGGTATCAAGCATGCCATCACGGGCCGTCCGGGTCCTGCCTGTGTGATAATGAGGAACACGGCTATTACCGGTGAGTTCAATCCTCAGCGTAATCCCAGAGTCCATCCCACTGCCGGCTATCTCAAAGTTACGCAATCTTTGCCACTTCCGGATGACGTAAAGAAAGTCAGCCAGGCAATTATTTCTGCCCGGCACCCGGTTATCCTTGCCGGAAGTGGTGTCCACGCCTCAAAAGCGTATGATGAATTGAAGGAACTGGCAGAATTACTCGGCATCCCGGTAGCGACCAGCTACCGCGGCAAGAGCGCCTTCCCCGAAGTACACCCACTGGGTCTGGGTATGATTGGCACCTTCGGGCAGAAAGTGGCGAATGACCTCGTCGCACAGGCGGATTTGCTGCTCATTGCCGGCTGTCGTCTCTCCCCCAGCGATACGAAATCTGAAAGTCCGAACCTGATTGACCCCACACGGCAAAAGATTATCCAGATAGACATTGACCCGCGTAATAGCGGCTGGGTTTTCCCGGTGGAAACAAGCCTCATCGGTGACCTCAAACTCGTCTTACAGCAGTTGACTACATCTATCAAGCGCATTACCGGTGGGGAACTCACCGAGACCCAAGCTAGAATCAGCTCAGTCGTAAAGGCGAAACAAGCGGCCAGCGCTTTTTCTGCCCCGGAGATGTCTTCGGATACGTCTCCCATTTTGCCGCAGCGTATTGTCAGTGAGATTGAAAAGGCAGTGGACGACACCGGACTTATCACGCTGGATGCCGGCGATAATCGGCTCTGGATGGCGCACTTCTACCGGAGCAAGGTAGCTGGTAGTGTGTTCTGTCCCGGTGGAGTGGCGGGTATGGGGTGGGGACCACCCGCGGCGCTGGCAGTCAAACTGCTTTATCCGGATAGACCCGTGTTATCTGTGAGCGGTGATGGCGGATTTGCTATGGTGACTCATGTTCTCTCCACAGCGCTCCAGTACAAACTCCCCATCGTTTTCCTGGTAATGAACAACTCCTGTCTAGGGATGATTCGTGATGGACAGAGAGGTAAGATAGTTTGCAGTGAGTTCATTGATACTGATTTTGCGGCAATTGCCCGTGCTTATGGCTGTAATGGAGTTCGGATTGATAAACCCGAAGCTCTAGCGCCTGCTATTAAAAAAGCATTCAAAGCTACAATCCCGACTGTGATAGACGTCATCACCAGCACCAGTGAGCCATATTTCAAGATGGCAAGTGCCTAGAAGTGGTTGATAATGAAAGCAATTGTTAAGACTAAGAAAGAGCCCGGGGTAGAAGTACAGGACATTCCAGTCCCGGAAGTAACTGACACCGATATATTGGTCAAGGTTAAGGCGGCGAGTGTCTGTGGCAGTGATGTCCATGTATTCGAATGGACACCCAGCTATGAGTGGATGCCTCTGCCGGTTATTCTCGGACATGAATTCTCCGGAGAAGTCGTCACCGTAGGGTCCAAAGTAAAAACAGTCGCGGTTGGCGACCGAATAACGGCAATGCCCGGCATGTCATGTAGCCGGTGCGCCTACTGTCAGGTGGGCAGACCCGACCTGTGCACACACAGAATCTCACTGGGTCTGGCAGGAGACGGCGCTTTCGCCGAATATGTTCGACTAACTGCCGCCGCCACAACCTTCAAATTACCCCCAACACTTAGCTATGAAGCGGCCTCATTAACCGAGCCGCTTTCCGTGGTACTCCGTGCCGTTGACCTCGCCACACTACGAGTAGGTCAGACAGCGGCGGTTCTTGGTCCCGGACCCATCGGACTGCTTACCACGCAGATTGTCAAACTCAGCGGCGTCAGCCTGTTAATAATTGCTGGCGCCGGCGTTGATACAAAGCGACTTGCTATCGCCAGAGAATTGGGCGCTGACCTGACGATTGATGTTACTAAAGATGACCCGGTGAAAAAGGCGATGGAATTGACCAGAAATGGTTTTGATGTCGTGCTGGAAGCCTCCGGCAATCCGAAGAGCATCCCGCAAGCGCTGGCGATGGTCAAACCCGGCGGCAAAGTCATTCTCATCGGCATACACCCAGCATCCGCCGAAATCCAGACTACAGATTTGGTGCGGCGTAGCAAGTCAGTCATCGGGGCATACGGTTACGATGCAGACATCTGGAAGCGTGCCCTGACTCTACTAGACTCCGGAAAAGTCAGAACTGAACCGATGATTACTCACCGTCTGCCACTGTCAGAAGCAAATCATGGTTTTGAGCTTCTGGTAAACAGAGAAGCTACTAAAGTTATTTTTACACCATGAGTCAATTAAAGCTAAATACTCACGGAGAACGTATAGCTCAGCTTTCAGCTTTTTAGATTTTGTACACAAAGCAAAGGCTGATTGCTTAGAGTTGACCGCCGAAAGCTAATTACGTCAGGAGTGAAGATGGAAAAGAAACTAAAGGGAAAAGTGGCAATTGTTACCGGTGCCACCAGGGGCATAGGTAGAGGGCATGCTTTACGCCTGGGTCAGCTTGGCGCCGACGTCATTATTAACGATATCAGCCTGGATGCATGGAAAGAATTTAGTGAAGAGCTTACTGCTCCGACTGTAATGGACGAGGTAAAAAAGTTTGGAGTGCGGTCTATTGGTATTGAAACCGATGTGACCAAGAAAGACGCCGTTGAGAAAATGGTTAAGGAAGCGCTCGATGAATTCGGACACATTGATATCCTTATCAATAATGCGGGCGGGCTGGCAGGCGAAATACCGCAGAGCTATGCCTCAAGTGTCCCGGAAGACCAGCTCCGCGCCACCATCGACCGTAACCTGATGGGTACCATCTTTTGCAGTCAAGCTGTTGCTCCGTCAATGAAAGCACAGAAGTGGGGCAGGATTGTGAACACTTCTTCTCAAGCGGGAATGAGGTCACAGGAAGGTGGGGTATATGCCTCCTACGGTGCCGCTAAAGCTGCCGTTATCATGTACACCCGCTACCTGGCACAAGAGTTAGGACAGTACAATATCACGGTCAATTGCATTGCGCCCGCTTTCGTCAGTACCGGACGTCTTGAAAAGCTATCGTACAGCAGACCCGGGGCGCGTGAAAGAACATCCGCCCAGGTGGCGCTGGGACGTCTGGCGCTCCCGGAAGATATCGCCAAGGTGGTGGAGTTCTTTGTCACCGACCTCGGTGATTACGTAACCGGACAATGCCTTAGTGTGTGCGGGGGTGTAATAAGGTTCTAATAAATAACCGGGATTAAAATGATAGGGGGTCTGGTATTTCTCCAGACCCCCTTTTTTACAGCTCTCTTTGAGAGAACCCCCTGCCTTACTTATCTATGGCTTTGAACCATTTCCCGGCAGTATTGTTTACCTTTTACTTCTTGCTAACCGTTGTCGGTGTGGCTACCAGTGGTATTTCTTTCTTACTCTTCATGATTGCCCAACCGACAACTGCCATTATAACGACGGCGATTAATACGACCAGCCAGTCTTTGCCCCAATCCATGTTCTTGAAATCAATACTGAACTTCACGATGATTGGCGCCGCAATCAAACTGACCATGTTGACCACCTTAATCATCGGGTTTAGTGACGGGCCAGCAGTATCTTTGAGCGGGTCGCCAACGGTATCACCAACGACACCAGCCTTGTGACGTTCACTGCCCTTACCGGTGTTGGCTTTCAGGTCACGTGGTTCATCTTCAATGGATTTCTTAGCATTATCCCAGGCGCCGCCGGCATTGGACATAAACACTGCCAGCAATTGACCGCTGAGGATGATACCAGCCAGGAAGCCACCCAGGGCTTCTACACCCAATAGCAAGCCAAGGAAGATAGGGGTGAGAACGGAGATGAGCGCCAGGGGAATAAGCTCTTTCTGGGAAGATTGTGTGGAAATACCGACGACTTGCGCATAATCAGGTTTAACAGTACCTTCCATCACACCGGGGATACGGAATTGCCGACGGACCTCTTCCACAATGCGTCCTGCCGCGCGGCTAACAGCATTGATTGAAAGTGAACTGAACAACCATGGCAGAGCGCCGCCCAGCAACAGTCCGACAAAGACCTGGGTCTCAGAGACACGGATAGATTCCATTAACGGCATACCTAGCTGTAACTGTACTCTGCCTATATCCGTGATGTAAGCCGCGAAAAGGCTAACAGCGGCAATAACAGCCGAGGCAATAGCCACCCCCTTGGTAATGGCTTTGGTGGTGTTACCAACGGCATCAAGGTCAGCCATGATCTGACGGGCATTCTTGGTTTCTTTATCATCCATATCATGCCACGACATTTCGGCAATACCGTTGGCGTTATCAGAAATAGGACCGAATGAGTCCATAGCCACGTTGTTGCCGGTATGGCTCAACATACCGATACCAATCATTGCCACAGCATACAGGACATATTCCACACCCATACTACTGTAGAGCAAAAGGGCGCCAACAAAACTAATGGCGATGACAACCAGCGCCCAGACACTGGATTCCATACCAACCGACAAACCGGAAAGAATCGTGGTAGCAGGTCCGGTGTTGGTTGATTTCACAATTCCCTTTACCGGGTTACGCTTAGTAGCTGTGAAATACGAGGTTAGCGGATTGAAAGCCACCGCCAATCCCACACCGATGGCAGTCAGCATTGCCAGCTTCCAGTCTCCCGCATAGAAGATTGCGAGTATAAACGCCCATAAAATGGTATTGAAGCTGGATACTTCATAAGAGCGGAACATCGCCTCTTCGGCATCATGCGCCTTCAGGAATTTGATAGGGAATTTTTGCCAGATTGGCACGGTAAACGTACCGATGATGGAACTAATCACACCGATGGCGCGAATTAGCAGCGGATAGACAATCCATTTCAGGTCACCGGTTATTGCCACTAGCGTCAAACCGAGAATTAAGCCGGAGACGATTGTTACTTCATAACTTTCAAAGATATCAGCGGCCATACCGGCGCAGTCACCGACATTGTCACCCACCAGGTCGGCAATCACTGCGGCATTACGCGGGTCGTCTTCGGGGATGTCTTTTTCAACTTTACCGACCAGGTCGGCGCCCACATCCGCGGCTTTGGTGAAGATTCCACCGCCAACACGCATAAAGAGCGCCAGCAGAGTGCCGCCAAGCCCGAAACCGAGCAGGGCATCAGGAGCGGCTTTGCCGAAGATGATGAAGATTACAGTACCGCCGAGAAGTCCCAGACCATCAGTGAGCATACCGGTGAATGTACCGGCGTAATAAGCAATGGAAAGGGCTTCGTTCGAACCGCGTCTCGCCGCCGAAGCCGCGCGGACATTTGCCTGAACTGCCATACGCATGCCAAGTTGACCAACTAACAGTGAGAAAGAGGCACCGAGGACAAACGCAATGGTACGCCCGATGGCAATAATGAGTTGTACCTGTTGTGCAGAATACTTGGAGAATTCTTCTAATGCTTCTTTGCTCGGCTGTACCACATAAACACTGAAGAAAAGCGCTACCGTTAAAATAGCGATAGCCGGCAGGATGGTTTTCAACTGACGGGAGAGATAGCTATCCGCGCCAAGACGAATGGCATTCCATACCTCCTGCATTTTGGCAGTGCCCTTGTCCTTCTTGAGCACAGTGCCGCGCAGTAGCCAAGCGTAAATCAGGCTGATGAACGCCACAATGACTACGCAGATAATGGAGATTTGCTCAAAATTATTGAGCCCGTGTCGCGCTAGACCAAGGATATTCCAGTCCATTCTTACTCCTCTCTTAAATTACGCGGTATGTAATAACAGGGACATCGTTCCCGAGAAAATAAATGGAAAGTCCGAAAGATGTTGGAAAGATAGGGCGTGCGTTGCTACGAATGGAGAAACAACTATTTTAGATGATGGATGGCACCTTTCTATAGTCCCGTTAATTCGGAAGAACATGTCTATTATGATATAGCGAATTGGGTACAGTATCACTAACTTTACGAAGTTAACATATCTCAACATCAATGTCAATAATATATAATGCGCAATATTACGGATGTCATTGCCGATGTTTTTTTGCCTTTGCGAGTATAGCAATACAGTCCTGAAAAACTCGCGATTCGTAATGGCACCCTTCATCAGCTTACTTCCGTATTTGATTTCTTACTTTGCCAGATAGACTGTGCTATACTGAATTTTGTATACTTTATCAGATAGGGAATTGAATTATGGACCTGACCGGTAAAACTGCAATTGTTACAGGTAGTGGACGGGGTATCGGCAGAGAAATCGCTCTCAAGCTGGCGGAGGCTGGCGCCAATGTCGTGGTGAATGATTTCGGTATTCCCGAACCGGCTAATGAGACGGTTGAACAGATTAAAAAGCTTCAGCGCCAGAGTATGGTCGCTATGGGAGATGTCAGCCAGGCGGCGGATGTTAACCGCATTGTAGACATGACCGTAGCGGCGTATGGCAAGCTGGATATCCTGGTGAATAATGCCGGCATTACCCGCGACCAGCTACTACTTCGAATGTCTGATGATGATTGGGACAAAGTTCTTACCGTGGACTTGAAGAGCGTTTTCCTGTGCACTCGCAGTGCTTTGCGGCACATGATACGTCAGCGCTCGGGACGCATCATCAGTATCTCCAGTATCGTCGGTATTATCGGTAATGCGGGACAGGCAAACTATGCGTCCGCAAAAGCCGGGATTATCGGTTTCACAAAAGCCATTGCTAAAGAAGTGGCATCGCGTAATATCACGGTGAATGCCGTGGCGCCGGGTTTTATCGATACTGCTATGACCCAGCAACTCCCTGAGGAACGACGGCAGGAAATGGCGAACAAGATTCCCGCCGGTTATCTGGGCACGCCGAGGGATGTGGCAGAAGCCGTGGCATTCCTGGCTTCCGATGAAGCCCGCTACATTACAGGACAGGTACTGACAGTGGACGGCGGGATTTCACTCGGCAAGCTCTAGACGATTAGATTGGTAATATAGTATTCTTGATACAGGATAGTCTATGGCAGGTGGGCGACGTAAAGCAAGAAGTGTAGCTCTGCAAGCACTTTACGAAATCGATGCGGTAGGACATGACCCGGAAGCAACTCTGAATCACCTTCTGGAAGAGGCAACCCTGACCGGGGAAAATGCCTCCTTTGCACAGGAGCTGGTAAGAGGGGTAGTGCGGTATAAAGATAAGCTGGATGCCCATATCCGGCGATTTGCTCCTGCCTGGCCCGTAGAGCAGATTGCAGTCATCGACCGGAATATCCTGAGACTTGCAATCTTTGAAGTTTTGCTTGATAATAGAGTACCAATGAAAGTCGCTATCAACGAGGCAGTGGAATTAGCCAAGGACTTCGGGAGCGACAGTTCACCACGGTTTGTTAATGGCGTTCTGGGCGCCGTGAGCGCCCTCATAAAAAATGAAAAATCCTGATACGGGGGTGTATAAACGTGGCAACTGTCTTTGAGCGGGTTAAGAAAGTGGTTGTGGAACAGCTTGGAGTCGAGGAGAAGGAGGTCGTGCCTACAGCCCGCTTTGTGGATGACCTCGGTGCTGATTCTCTTGACCTTGTCGAGCTTGTCATGGCTTTCGAAGAGGAGTTTACAAACCCATCTCACAAGGTTGAAATTCCCGATGAAGATGCGGAGAAAATCGTCACCGTACAGAATGCGGTCGACTACATCACCGACCAGGGTGTAAAAGAAGCATAGGCACAACGACCAGTAGTCGTGATTAAAGCGGTATTTTTCGATTGGTTCAATACCCTGGCGCACTACCATCCACCCCGCGAGGAGTTGGAACGTCAGGCTCTCCAGGAGCTTGGTTTTGCGGTCTCACCGCAAGTCGTCAGCCGGGGTCTTTATCTCGCCGATAAGAATTTCTACGAGGAAAATGCGCGTCTCCCCATCCGCCAGAGGAGTCCCGAAGAACAGGCGAGAATCTATGCCGGTTTCCAGCTGACCATCCTGCAAGAAGCCAGTATTACGCCCAAACAGGATTTAGTCCTCAAGCTGATGAGCCGGATGCGCGAGCTCAATGCCACCATGAAGTTCATCCTCTATGATGATGTCCTGCCTACTCTAAAAGCCGTGAAAGGCAGGAAATTGACCGTCGGTTTGCTGACCAACCTTCAACGTGAAATCGATTCGATGTGCCGTGAGCTTGGAATCGCGTCATATATTGACTTCACCGTGACCTCTGGAGAGGTGGGCGCGGATAAGCCGCAAGCCCCTATTTTCTTGAAAGCGCTGGAACTGGCAAAAATCAAACCGCAAGAAGCCATTCACGTCGGCGACCAGTACAATAACGATGTCAAGGGAGCCAGGGCGGTGGGCATTGTGCCGCTCTTGCTGGACCGCACGAATCTCTACCCGGAGATTACAGACTGCCCGCGCATACAGAGCCTGATTGAAGTGACGAAATATCTCGGCTAACCCGGTAGCATTTCGCTTTCACAATGAGCTATCAGGCACAGTCCGAATTGAAAGAGAAGCCGAATTTCAGCTATAATGAATAATTGCCTGCCATAAGCAAGCACGCGTAACATGGTGAGTATCGCCTAGCGGTTAGGGCGCCAGGTTGTGGCCCTGGAGACCGTGGGTTCGAATCCCACTACTCACCCCAAACCCTTCAAAGAAGGGAAATCCGAAATACGAAACTCGAAATTCTAAATCCCCTTATCCCCACCCCATTGCCCTTATTTCGATTCTCCACTATAATTATTCCGTGACTGACAAAGCTGAAAGCTGAATGTCCCGATTACTGGCGTCATACGGGATTTCCCGACTCCTAAATTCGTACGGGATGCCGTATGAAGTAATGAATCGGCACCGCATGAGGAACGAATCGGAACTGACAGCCCACAAGATATGCGCCTGTAGCTCAGTGGATAGAGCATCGGTCTTCGGAACCGGGGGTCGTGGGTTCGAATCCCTCCAGGCGCACCACCCCTTGTCGTAAAAAGGTCAAGGGACAGGCTTTTTTGAAGCTAAATTCGGTGTAATCACCTCCCTACAGGTACAACTTCACACTTTTTTGTATTAATGCTCGCCGTGCTGTATACTATAAATAGTTTCAGTTCAGGTTATTACGTGCTTCTTTGAATCCCGCAGATTTATTTAAGTATTAGATGACCCAGACTCTAACTAATTATTCCAGAGAGAGGAGGTCATCTAGTGACTTTTCAGGACAAATCAATCCAGTGCTTCGATTGCGGGTCTTCGTTCACTTTCACCACCGCCGAGCAGGAACTTTTCCGGTCGAAAGGGCACAATAACGAGCCGAAACGCTGTCCCTCATGCCGGCAGGTCAGGAAAGGACGTCAGGCGAGTGCAGGTAACAGAAACTCAACCCCTACCTACCAGTCACAGCAACAGTTGTTCCCCGCCACCTGCGCCCGTTGCGGTAAAAGCACCCAAGTGCCGTTTGAGCCCAGAGCCGGTAGACCGGTGTATTGTCGCGATTGCTACAGCACGGTAAGAGTAGGTCGGTAAACCTGATTCTTAACCAGGAACACAATCAGAGTTGCCGGTCTACACAAGATATCGCTCTTCACAATGGGGGCAATATGATTATCTATGTAGGTAACTTATCGCTCGATACGACTGATGCTCAAGTGCGGCAGGAATTCCTGACCTACGGACAGGTAGTATCGGTGAGCATCATGAACGACAAGTACATCGGGAGCGGGCAACCAAGAGGATATGCTTATGTGACAATGACATCAAAGTCCGAAGGAGGAGCAGCAATCACCGGCCTGAAAGGCACAACCGTGAGAGGGCAGGTGATTGACGTTGTTGAGGCTCTGCCTCTTTCAGAGATTAAAGAAGT
Organism: Dehalococcoidales bacterium; assembly: GCA_030654965.1. Taxonomy (GTDB): domain Bacteria; phylum Chloroflexota; class Dehalococcoidia; order Dehalococcoidales; family Fen-1064; genus JAURWL01. The sequence goes on from JAURWL010000096.1 coordinate 12,842, forward strand.
GGGCCTTTTACATGTCCGGGCAGACAACCGCTTTAGCGGGAAACGGAAAGAGCGGAAACGCTAATCCTGATGAATGCCCCAATTTTAAAGAAATATAGCAGTATAGAATACCAAGGAGTATAAATGAGTTTCGAAACCTTCAATTTTCATCCGAGCGTCATGGCAGGTGTTCGTGCGCTCGGTTATGTTACACCTACACCAATTCAGTTACAGTGCATCCCGCCGGTTATGAAGGGCAGGGATTTAATCGGCATCGCTCAGACAGGGACCGGCAAAACCGCCGCTTTCGCTCTGCCAATCTTACAGCATCTACTGCAGGGTCCACGAGGCAAGGTCCGGGTTCTCGTGATTTCACCAACACGTGAACTGGCAGAGCAAACCTGCGAGGCTTTCAATGACCTGGGACAGCAGACCAGACTGCGAAGCGTTGCCGTTTACGGCGGGGTGAGTATGTCTCAGCAACTACGCCAACTGCGTAATGGCGCTGAAATCGTTGTGGCTTGTCCGGGGCGTCTGCTCGACCATCTTTGGGGAGGCAGTATCGACCCGTCACACATAGAAATTCTGGTAATCGACGAAGCAGACCGGATGTTTGACATGGGCTTCCAGCCCGCTATCCGGAGCATTTTACAATGTCTGCTGAAACCCCATCAGACACTACTTTTTTCAGCCACAATGCCGGAGGACATCCGTCGATTGGTAAAAGATATCCAGCACGACCCGGTTACGGTGCAAATAGGTCATAGTGTGCCGGCAGTCACTGTATCCCACACTTTGTATCCGGTTGAACAAAATCGTAAGACCGCGCTGTTGATAGAACTCTTACGGAATACGGAAACGGAGTCGGTGCTGGTTTTCACCCGTACCAAGCATGGGGCAGAGCGACTCGCACGGAATCTCGGAGAAACAGGCTTCAATGTCACGTCATTGCAGGGCAACATGGCTCAGAACAAACGTCAGGCGGCGCTGGATGGTTTCCGCACCGGCTCGTATAAAATCATGGTAGCCACGGATATCGCCGCGCGCGGTATCGATGTTTTACGAATCTCTCACGTCATTAATTACGACATGCCCGATAGTATCGATGCCTACACTCATCGCATCGGCCGCACGGGACGGGTCGACCAGACCGGGGACGCTTTTTCGTTCGTGACAAGTAATGATGGCGATTTAGTGCGCGACCTTGAACGGGTGCTCAATGTGAAACTCGAGCGTCGTACCGTAAAAGGATTTAACAACGCGGCGCCGGCCGTGAAACGTGAATTCAGCCGTTCCCCACGCTCAACGCGGTGGCAACCGGCACGAAGTTCGCAAAGACGGAAAGCCGTAATGGTTAATCACCGCATCAGCTCTCCGCAAATGGCATCTAATCCAAGCTAAAGAGGCGCGGCCATAGTGGGTTCGATTTCACTCACCATAAATGGGTTCGAATCCGGTATGCGCTACCAATTGATTTCCGCGATTTTAGCCTCAACATCATCATTAGCATTTTTTAGAAACAAATCGAGGCTAGCCACGCGTGGATTTGTTTCCAACTTTATGTCAAGCTGATATGGAAAAGGCATCAATTGTTTCAGAATTGCCGGAAGAACAATTCACGGGTAAAAGGACTGCCCTCTTTGTGGGGCGGAGTTAATGTGGGGTTGCGAGCAAGGGGAAACGTCAACTACTTGACAAATATGGTAATTCAGTTCATACTTTGGTATGATTTTGGTATGAGGGATAGCCTATGAGTAAAACAACCAAGATTGCCATCAGCCTGCCGGAAGATGTGCTGAATGTGGTGGAAGAAAAGAGAGGGGAAAGCGGAGAGAGCCGCAGTCAGTTCTTCCGTCGTGCCGTGGAAGTGCTACTTAAACTCCAACGGGAACGGGACCAAAACGAGCGCTACATTCGTGCTTACAGTGAAAATCCTGAAACCGAGCAAGAGATAGAAGCGGCGCGGCATGCCGCCAGTACCATTCTTGCCAGGGAGCCGTGGGATGAGAAGGGGTGAAATATGGTGGGCAAAACTCGACCCGCCTGCCGGGCGCAGACCCGTGGTCCTTCTTTCTCGTAATGAAGCCTATACCGCCCGTTCACTCATTATCGCAGCGCCGGTAACCACCCGCATCCGCCATATTGCCTCCGAAGTCCTACTGGATATGGAAGATGGCCTGCCTCAGAAATGCGCGGCTAATCTGGATACGATGACCACTGTTCCCAAAGATTGCCTCCAGCAGAGAATTACCGCTTTATCACCAAAGAAGATAATGGAACTGGAAACAGCGATTCATTTCGCCCTGGGAATGGAATAGACCTGAATCCCGATTCGCCACTAAAATTGTGAAAGATGATTGCCGATGGCTGACAGCTTGATAGAAAGTTTAAGCCATGCTAGTTTTATTATGGAATCACGATGAGAGGCCAACCAAAGGGTTCCGTCCCGCGGTAATGCCTCTCTTTTTATTGGTTATTTCCCCACCACCGCCGCTATGTCCACAGGCAGATTAAACGATTTTCGCTCTGGGGAAACCGGATTTCAGGCAGTCCTGACAGTCTTGAGGCACGCCGTTATTCACTATAAGAACAACTTCAGATACTCATCAAAGCTAAAAACGCGGTTTCGCTGGTAGTGGGTGATTGCTTTGAGAATACCTGCTGTCAAAAAAGCCTGCACCAGGTCGTTAGCGGCTGGGAAGGAAAGTCCGGTGATATTCTGGACATCCTTAGTGGTCACTACCGGCTTGGAAAAGAGCGCATGTAAAAGAACCGAGCCTTGCTTGGCGCGTTTACCCATCGATAATATCTTTTCCCTCTCTATGGTTGCTTTCAATTCAGTAATTTTATGCAGAGTGTTTACCCCGTTTTCTGCAGTCTGGATGAAGCCTGTTAAAAAGAACTTTAACCACTGTCCTAAATCGTTCTTTGTCCTGACCAATTCCAGATTGTCGTAGTACAGGGTTTTATGTTTCTCAAAAAACTCAGAGAGATAGAGTAAAGGCTTCTCTAATACACCAGTGCTTACCAGATACAGGGTAATCAACAAGCGTCCGATTCTCCCGTTACCATCCAGAAAAGGATGGATAGTTTCAAACTGGTAATGAGCAACGGCAATCCGAATTAGATGGGGAATCTTTATTTCTGTGTTGTGCAAGAAAGCTTCAAGGTCGGCAAGAAGTTCCGGTAACTCTGTATGTAAAGGCGGAATGAAGACAGCATCCGTCAGACTGGCACCACCAATCCAGTTTTGCGATTTTCTGAATTCCCCCGGATTCTTATGTTCTCCGCGTCCGCTTGAAAGCAGAATCTTGTGAGTATGCTTAATCAATCGGTTAGACAGCGGCAGAGTTTTCAATTCTTCGATGGCAGTATCCATTGCGGACACGTAGTTGTTCACTTCCCGCCAGTCATCACGCTTTTCGGGGTTGATTTCTTTTTCCGCAACGATGGCTTCTGCAATATTGGTTTGTGTTCCTTCAATCCGACTTGATGTGACTGCCTCCTTAAAGACGTGCATTTTGATAAACATGTCAACGTCAGGAACAAACCTTGAAAAGGAGTTCAGTTCCCCAAGCTTTAATGACGCTGTTTCCAGAAGTTCATTGATGCCTTCGTCCGTCCAGACAAAAGAATGGTTAATCTTTTCCGGCAGAAAGTACTGGTATTTGTAGCCTTTACGCCATGTTCCTGCCTTATAATCAGCGATATCCACTAGTCACTTTCCCTTTAATATGGTTTTCTTTATTATACTTTATTACGTTAAAGTTTAATATGGTTTTCTTTATTTAACTTTACCAGCTTATTGTTTAATGTCTAACCTGGATAGATTCTCTTGAATGAGTCCATTCAGGCGCGCTTCCTCTTTCATCCGGTCAATTTATACTTCCAGTTCAATGTATTATTTTACCCCTTACCTTCCACCACAGCTACTCGCAAATTCTAATATCTAAGCCCTAAATCCTAAACAAATACCAATAATCAAACATCAAGGCCCCTCCTCTCCTGCGCCCAGTCCGGTAGGTAGATAAGCGCAAGACAAAGGTAATGATGTGGGGGCACTGCCTGAAGTAGACAGAATAGGTGGAATACCGAATTACCAAGAGAGATTAATACTAAAATATTCTATGATGTTAAAGGATGAATTGGAAAGAAATTCACTCTAAATCAGGTGGTGGGTCAAAAAGAGTAAGAGAGTCTGTTGTGAGAAAAATGGCATTCAACTCTTCTGAGTTTAAGAAATCGACAGCTTCTTGAACATTGTCAAACCGATGCATTTTGACTTCCCCAATATTTGAACGAAGCTCAATTGTTACTTTATCAATTTTACGCTCAATAGTTTCATCAAGAATGCTAACGATTAATTTTTTCAAGTCATTTTCAATTAAGGAAACCATGCGTTGTCCTATCAAATATTGTTTTTTGGTCGTTAAATTACAGTATCGTTTCCATGCCTGCTGTGCTGTTTTTCGGTCTTTCTCATCCCAATCAAAGACGATTCCATAATTTTTTAGAAAATCACAAATAGCGTCGAAAGGGATAAGAAAAATATTGATATCGAAGCTTCTCATCATAGACAATGATGTAGAACTCCAATTACCTGCCAATACTGCAATTGAACTTCGTACACTTTGATAACGCCTACGTATTGCCGGGTGCGCAGTACACAACCAGCTTCCTTTATCTCTATTGTGCTTCTTATAACGTATATATTTAGACTCCACAAGAATAATTGGTTGCATGCTTTCGTTGGCGATGACAGAGTCCAAATTATAAGCGGTACCAAAACTGTCATACATCAAGAGTTTTTTCTTACCCTCTATCACTGAGGAACTAATAAAATGATGCCCCATGCTTTCGCAGAGGGAATCAAGGAACGAATTCAAAGCAAGTTCCATTTGGGAACCTATTGCTTCACCAAGTGCACTTCCAGGATTTTGAATGTCTACCATATTAATTTCTAACTTTTCTTCAAGATGACAACGGATTCTTTTAATTTTACCTTGTGGCGTTGAGGATTATTAGGCCATTTTCCACCACGTTCTCGTAAGGTCAGTATTTTAAATTCGGAGAAACCTAGATTTAGGGCTATCTTCCCGATAAATTCGTCTGTAGGGATATGTACACCATAAGGAGCAGAATCACCAAGTACATAAACTGCAACGCAATTATTTTTCAAGACACGGAATGCGTCTTTGAGTGACAAATACATGTCGTTGAAATATCCGGATACAAGAAGGTCATAACTCTTTTTACCTCCTTTCTGAAGTCTAAGTTTTGATAATTCTTTGGTGGCAGTCTGTAAAGACATAAAGACATCAGGACAACATGTCCGTAACTCGCTTGAAATTATGTAACGGGGGTCGTTTCTTGAAATTTGTGTTGTTGCAGAGGTGATCAGTCTTGAACGAATAGTATCACTAATGTCTCTCCATGTTTTTGCTCGTCCAAAAAAGTAAAGTTCCAAACGAGTACGGTCAGCATAATCAAAATTATTGAGATAGGGAGGTGAGGTAAAAATATGGTCGATGCTATTATTTGGTATTAATCCAATCGTATTTCTAGAATCCTCGTTAAAATAATGATGTTCAGCATCATCATATGACGGTTCAGCTTTAGCAATTGTTACCCGAATATCGTCAAGCATTTCATAAATGCATCTCTTAAACTCGACAATTGGGATCTTTCCATTAGAGGTAATCTTGCTTTTCTTAGGGGCGATATATGGCCACCCAGTTGCGGCACTAGATACCTGGCGCAAAAGACTAGCGAGTCCAACAAATAGAAACCTGTACGAATTCCGACTCAACGGCAGAGATAGAAGGACATCACGAATAATCAGTAGTTCAAGTAATACAGTTTCGCTATAACATTTTAGAATAAGTTCAGGAAATTCCTTTTTCAAAATATCGTGGGCTGAATTAGACATAACTGGTTTGCGAACGCGTACTTCGTCCTCAATGTTATTTAGTGCATCCCTAATATCAACGGGGTTAATGCTCCAATCTAACTTTGCCTGAGCAACTTCAAAAATAAAGGGGTGCGCCTCAACTCCGTAAGAATTTATACCAATGGTTTTTGCAACAACATTGGTGGTACCTGAACCCATAAAGGGGTCATAAACGGTTTGTCCTTTAGTAACTCCGTAAGTCTTTAGGCTATATTCGACGGCTTTGTAAGAAAATCCAGCCGGATAGGTGAACCAGCGATGAATAGGGGCTTTAAGACTATCTTTAAAAGTACCCCATTCTCTTCTGGAGCGGTTGTCGGGATTTTCAACAACTGGTTTTATGTTATCGGGTAACAGTGCTAGCTGGCGTTCACCGTATGTAATCATTGAAGGTAGTATAGCACATCGTATAAAATTAAAAAAAGAAGGTTAAATCTGCTAAACCGTCAGCTAATCTTTTTATAAAAACACTATTCACCAAGCTTCACTATTAGCTTCAAACGGGTAAAAATGGCTGTACTACATGTGCTTCTTCAGCCACTTTTCCAAGTCAGCCATGACCTGCAGGTGCTCCGGCTCATTAAAGATTTCGTGCAATAAGCCTTCATAGAGCTTGAGCGTCTTGTCTTTTGAGCCGATATATTCGTACAGCACCTGACTGCGGGCGCCATCGGGACCGCCATTACCCGCCATTATCAAAACGGGCAGTTTGATTTGCGGTACCTGTTCGGGCAACGTGCTCCTCATATCTGTCAGCGCCGACCGCTGGGGTAATGGACCCCGGTAGACAAGCGGGTCGTTTTCGTAGGCTTTGATGACTAAAGGGTCGTGGCTGAGAAATGCCGTAGGTAGAGGTTGTCCGGCCGGTCTCGGTGCCGCCGGCGGTTCGCCGGGTCTTGCCAGTCCTCCACCGGAGGTTATCAGTCCTGCCAGTTCGTGCTGATAACGTACTGTATAAGCCACGCTAATCATTGAACCCATACTATGCCCGATAAGGAAAATCTTATCTTTCGGGTTCTCTTTGCGCACGATATCGAAGAAGGTCTTGAGGTCTTTCAGGTAATCAGTGAAATGCTCCACCTGGACGCGTTCGCCATCCGACCTGCCGTGCCCCCGGTGGTCGAGTGCCCAGACGGCATAGCCTTTGGGAACGAAGTAGTTCACCAGGTTTCCATAGCGTCCGCTGTGCTCGGCAAAGCCGTGTGCCACCAGCAACACCGCCTTTTGTTTTCCTTCCGGCCTCCAGTACTGGTAATAGATGTTAAAATCCTTCCAACCTTTAAAATTGCTTTCTGCGTGTTTCATGTTTCAATACCCCCCTCTCCATAGTCCTCTCCCACAAGGGGCGAGGAGATATACAGTTCAAATCCTAAGATTTTACTACGTCCGTCCTGAAGCGCTGACCCAGAGCCGAAAAAGACCGGAAACTTTCTATCTGTTTTTGTCGTTCCCCAGCGCCCCATCCCAGCAGTAATCCCATTTCACGTGCCACCGGCTCGATGGCATCGCG
>JAURWL010000132.1 GCA_030654965.1 Dehalococcoidales bacterium
CTCTCTCTCTCTCTCTCTCTCTCTCTCTCTCTCTCTCTCTCTCTCTCTCTCTCTCTCTCTCTCTCTCTCTCTCTCTCTCTTGTCTGTGTTCTTCTCGCCTCTGCCAGTTCTGCTCGAGCATTGTTTCGATGCAGCGGGAAAGGTGTCGGTCGTGCGTATCCGTGCTCTCCTGACTGAACAGTATCCCACGAGGAAGACGAAACCGAATGTGCAGTCGAAGGCGACTGTGATGGATGCAGACGTCGTGATGCATGACGATACGCAGGAGTGGAGCGACGACGAGGACGAGGAGGAACGTATGGAGGAAGCAGCAGCATCAGAGGGTGAGTCAGACGCGGAGGACGCATCGATGAACGACGGCGAGACAAGTGGAACCGATGAATCAGTCAACGACGAATCTGCGAGCCAGCGTGCAAGTGAGGATCATGCGACTTTGCTCTTCGAAGAGCCATCCGTCGGCGCATCACCGCAAGTGCCGAGAAAGCGTGCACGAAGGAACTCCTCTATTGCTGCCGCTGTTGTCAGCCACAACGCAAGTGCTGCTGCTGAAGCTGCTGCTGGACGATCGTCCGTAGCACGCCCCGCACGAACCGACTCAGCATCCGCGCAGCCCGATCGGTTCATCAAGACGCAAGGATTGAAACGTCGTTGTCGTCGCGACACCGTAGCACACCGGCCTGCGCCACACCTGTTTGCATCAGAATCGGAGAGCATCTCCTCACTGGCTGCTGCGGCTGCTACTGCTGCTACCCACCGTTGCTCAGAGGAACAAAAGGTGTCGCTCGAGGATGCAGTGACAGCCGCTCGTTGCGTGCAGGCCAAGCGGGACCTCGACCACTTCCTCTGTACTCGCATGCACGGCTTACCGGAGTGGCGGAGACTCGCCGAACTGTGGCGCGCGGTGGCAGCTCGTGCGTCGACTGCTTCGCACGACTTTTGGTGGAACCTGCAGGTACGCGAACCCGGCGGCGTACAGTCGCATCAGAGCGACGCGGACAAGCTGGAGAGGCTGGCGCAGCGTGTGTATCCGGACATCGATCTCATCGCACGGACGCGAGCCGCCGCACTCGCATTACTCGAGTCGATCGGTGTGACCGCGATCACGGTGGCACAGATTGTGAAGCTACTCCGCAGGTCAGTGCTGTTGCGTGTTCGACGCGAACTACTCCGCGTCTCACACCTGTTCTCTCTTCCTCTGTGTGTCGCAGTCCGCCCGGTGCTCTGATGCAGCGTCTGCACTCGGATGTACCGTCCAAGGATGTGGATGCCGCGGCTTGCCTGTCACTCGTTCTCCACTTGGATGATCGTCCGACTCTCAGTACGTGCCTACCGACCCTCCACGCAGCGATGATGCAGCGAGTGTTGGATCACGATGACGATGGCATCTGCAACGATACGCAGTATTTCAGTTCGTCGCTGATGCATGCCGGTGACCTGTCACTGTTCCGTGGCAACTGTCTGCATTTCGGACCGGCGAATCCCGACGCGGAGACTCGTCACGTGCTCTTCATCATGTTGACCCCCGATGGTGGACCGGATGATTCCAAGCAAGAATACGTCAACTGTTCATGAGATCTCTCTCTCATCAACTATCGGTTCGTGTGCCAGCTACTCACATGCAAACCGTCATCCTACTGTGGAACATCTCCCCTGACCCGCGTCAGATTCTCTACCTCTCATGCACGTCACCCCCCTCGCAGAGACGTCTCAACTTGCACCTTATTCCGTATCGTAATATAGAAACAGTGCGTAAATAAAGGGAATATCCCTCAACTTGAGACGTCTAACTGACAAGTGTGTACGTGCATCGCTGGCAGCATGCTGTGTGACAGGCGGCAGCATACAGAGTAATAGTCATTATTATGCTGGTCGCCTGTGCACTATGTAAATGTTTACTGCCGGATAAGCCAACCATCCGCAAAAGTCCCTTTCACTCATCAGGCGCAACAGGCATTGACAAAAGTAGTTGCAGCTTAGGCGGCCTTTGAAGCAATGGCTCGAGCGCATCTGAGCTCATACAGACAAGCTAAATGCATCATTGAACAACTACAACTAGTATCTAGCTTGCACCAATCTCTGAGGTTCATGTTGCTACTCGTTCTGCCTGCGCAGTTTGACGTGCACGCGCCGACCACAGATCGACTGCTGCCTCACACTCCATGCAGTAGTCAACGCAGATGTGCGACTCCAATCGTGAGTGGATGCGTGCACTTGAACACTTGTCTGGTGCAACTGTTAGTGTGCTTGATTGGCTGATATTCGTTGTTTTTGTGTTACTGCATGCAGGAATGTAAATCGTCCATTCAGCGTCGCTGACTATATGTCGACCTCTACCAAGGTGAGTGCGCAGATCGACCACTGCACTACCTGCTGGCTGTGTGTGTCTGTAAACGCTCTCTGACTTACTGCTATCTGTATCCGTCGTGGTGCCTGTTCAATCCTGTTCCAACGAGATCTGCAGTTCCACTGCCCTTCCTGCGACACATGGAAGGCTGCACGACACAAGCACGGAAGCAAGTGCAACGATTGTCATAACAAGCAGCATCGCCACTCACCTGATCCTCCAGCAGCAGCCGCTTCCTCATCACCTCCTCTCTTCGACCATGGCGACGTCATACACACTCACCTCTCAACCGATCGATTATCTGCCTACACAAACTGAAGCGCGAGGGTGCTGTCCTTGACACATTGCTGTGCTGACACACCGTTAGGTATACTTTCCCCGCTGCGTCGCTGTTGGCGCGGCTACTGTATTCCATGGAAGTGTACTCAACCGTAGTTCGATCGTAAAATCGCTTGTCC
>JAURWL010000133.1 GCA_030654965.1 Dehalococcoidales bacterium
CTCTCTCTCTCTCTCTCTCTCTCTCTCTCTCTCTCTCTCTCTCTCTCTCTCTCTCTCTCTCTCTCTCTCTCTCTCTCTCTCTCTCTCTCTCTCTTGCTTTGTTTCACAGGATGTGTCGATGATTCAGGAGTCGAATTGTGGCATCGGCATCCTCGGCAAGGAGGGTGCGCACGCGGCTCTTTCATCAGATTACGTTATTCATCGATTCATTCATCTCATTCCGTTGATGTTCCTGCACGGTCGATACAACTATTATCGAACAGGTCAAATCGTGTTCTTTTCTTTCTACAAAAACATGATTTTCCCGGTCCCGATGATCATTTTCTCCTTCTACTGCTACAACAGCGGTCAAGTCTACTTCGTCCCGATCCTCATGTCATGCTTCAATCTCTTCTTCACGTCATTGCCGCCACTTTTCTGTGGTTGGTATGAGCGAGATATTCCAGAGGGCATTCTGATGCAGAATCCCGCCGCATATGCTTCATTCAAGCGATACACTACTTTTAGTCCACGAAACTTCTACGAATGGATGTTGCAGGGATTCATGCACGGATTCGTGCTCTACTACGTGATGGAGATGATTGTCGGTGAAGAGAACACTGGCAGCTCGGTCTTTCACAATCACGGTATGACAACTGATATGTGGCTCAGCGGCGTGCAAGTATTCGCTGGTATTATCATTCTCGCGAATGTGAAGATGACTACCACGCTGAAGCGAGTCACGTGGCTGAACGTCACTGCATCGGTACTCGGTGTGGTCGCGCTGCTGCTCATCCTCATCATCATATCGTCCTCTTATTTCCCATCCATCGCACCGGATGCGTTCGGCCTGTTGACGCAGCTGTTCGACACTAACATCACCTGGCTGTACCTCGCGATGATGCTCGTTGTATGTCTCGGGCCGTCACTCGCGATCGGTGGATGGTTGGAACTGTATTATCCGTCGCCCAATCAAGTATCGGCGACGTCGCCAAACGACGCGAAGGGTGTCGAATCGAGGCGTACACTGCTCACATTGCTCGACCAAGGTGGCATTGCTCCGTCGCATATCGATGGTGACTTGCAGTTGCGTAAGACTCCGAGTATCGATCAACCTCACGAAGTTCCATCTCGTCACACGACTCCTCCACAGCCACCATCTGCTGTGCCGCTCATGCAACGTCGCAATTCATCTCCACCGACGCCGAGATCCAAACAGATCCCGAGTCGCGTTGGTGTCTCGCCGGCGCTCGGACCGTCGAAAGCATCACCGACCAGCGCCACAGGACGCACCACACAGCCGATTCCCTCCATTCAGCTATAATCGAAACTGTTCGAGAACTCCTCTCGCGATCGCTGCCAGCATGTCGCAGCTCTTCGCTTTCTCACATCATTGCGCCCTCGTCAGTTGCGGGCATTCTGTTCCGCATT
>JAURWL010000134.1 GCA_030654965.1 Dehalococcoidales bacterium
ATCTCTCTCTCTCTCTCTCTCTCTCTCTCTCTCTCTCTCTCTCTCTCTCTCTCTCTCTCTCTCTCTCTCTCTCTCTCCATCTACTCCATCTAGTTGCGCCGTTAGCTGATCAGCGACAGATCTCGCTGATGCACTGAGCTGAGTAGTCGTGCGCTGTAACCTCTCAGCAGCAGCTACTGCAGTCCGGAATCGAACCGGTGCACACCGAGTCGATAGTGTGAGTGCAGTGCCACTGACGACACTCGTGCGACGTGAGTGAAATGTGTCTCCCCGTCAGCTGCGATGCGATGCGAGCGTCACAGTGCAATGCACAGTGTGTGAGCAATCGACGGAGTGGCTGGCTCGATGGAACACAGTTAGTCCAGTGCAGCAGGTCCGACTAACAGATGCGATGAAGCACAATCACGCATGGCACAGCGACAGTGATACGACGCACAACATGTATGCGCAGACGATGAGAAAGGCGGCAGGACCATCGCGACTCAATCACTCACTGCTCACTCATTTCGGATTTCGATTTTCTCTCAGTCGATCACTCCACGTCGAACAGACATGACTGCATGTGCAACATTCAAACCGCATTTATGGTCAGACATAGGGCTCGCACGTATCACCTGCATGCAGCGACATCATGCTGCGATCATGAATGTCTGAGCTGCGACTGACTGACTGACTGAGTGTCACTGTTCATTTTCACTCGTTCGTTTGCTTGGGTACAGGAAGGAGAACATCTGTCGCGAATGTGCCGCACCAAAATCCGAGCACAAGTCTGCTGATGATGCTGCTGCAGCGAGCAGTGCGCCCGGGCATAAGCAGACTCCGTCAGTCGGTCGAATGAATTTCGTTCAGCAGCCAACTTCCACACTCGAACCGAGCAAGCCTGCATCGAAGCCGGATCACGTACGCAAGCTGAGTTTGTCAACACCTGCACCTGCACCAGCAGCAACTACTGTCGCTGCTGCTCCCGCTGCTGCGAGTCGTTTCTCGGCGCCTGTGAAAGTCGTGACCAGCTCTGCGAGTTCGGGCGCAGGATCATCGACGAGCAACAAACCAGTCGCAGCGTCAGCAGCACCAGC
>JAURWL010000135.1 GCA_030654965.1 Dehalococcoidales bacterium
CTCTCTCTCTCTCTCTCTCGGATCCTCTCTCTAGCTTCAATCTTCGTCGCCGTGCTTCAGTGGGATTCTGAAGAGCTACACAACGTGGAGTTGAATCCTTCAGGTGGCGTCGAGATGCTCGAACCGGCAGTACGTGCAGCATTCAATGTACCAGCTGATAAATGTTGTAAACTATACTATCTCACTGATCCGCAACATCCGAAACAATCTAAACGGTACATGATGCAAAGAGTTGGCAGGGATTCTGGTCACGCTTCCATGCTTCCAATGGTAATCTCAATCTCCATCTTCACATCACTCCTCGCGCTACTGCAGGTTCACCAGATAAGGAGCCTACCTGGCTTCGAATTGATACGGGAGTGAAGCATTCAACCAATCGACAAGGTGGTACTCCGGCCTCTGCTGCACTAGTATCTGGTACGCCACTAGGTGAGGTGCAAACTCCACGCAGTCCTCTACTCCGAGATAGTACGCTTCATCGTGACTTCGATGTCGACAAGGACCTCTCTTACTGTGTCTTCTGCGGTATCTGCTACGATGCTGGGCCACAGTTGGGGGCAGCTCACCTTATCCCCAACGCAGTATCAGAACGTTTCGACCTGGAAGTATCCGAAGATCTGTTGGGACTCATCGGAGGTTATTACGAGACTACCTTGAACGCTGTCGCTGCCTGTCGTCTCTGTCATCCTCTCTTCGATGATGGACTTCTATGGCTCGAACCTTCGACCACTGCAGCCTCTGCCGCGTCGCCTTCTGCTACACTCTCTGTATCCTCCTTGGTGATACGAGTTGATTCATCACAGAAGAGTGACCATTCGAAATCACTTCATGGTCGTTCCTTACGCCTTCCGTCTCTATCACGATCTCACCTCCCTTTTCCGGTATCAGCTGTCTGGGAATGGCGATGTCGATGGGCACCATTGAAGCGCGAGGATGAACTGGCCAGACAGATGGGTAAGCTCGGAGTCTCGGGACCATGTGAATTGAAGGAGTCATGCCGATCCAAAAAGAAGCAACGCAACAAGAACTGCATCCGTCGCATGTGTGAACCGTGTTGTCGTGCTGCACCGCAAGATGGCAAGCAATGCAAGGAACATAAGCCGGACACTCCGAAATCATCACCTCCTGCTGTGCATACGTGACTTTGTCGACTTGGCTAGCGACGATAGTCTGAGAGACTGAGCTGTATGCGTTCACGCAGATGGAATTCCCGCAGCTTTGTCCAACGTACCCACCGGAGTGCTCTACGTGCTGTGCCAAGGTGCATGGCCAACGTTCTCCCCGTGGACCGTTATGCTGTCCGTCGTCGCCTTCTTTACGACGGTTACTCTCCCGCCATGTGCGACTCGATCTTGCAGACCGTTCTCTTTGAGCCGGAGCGTCAGTACTTGCGTGACCATGGGATAAAGTCCACTGATGCGAAAGGCAAACACTCGAGCTGGACAGCGATCGGAGGCGAGATACACTCAACGACGCACACGATCACACTCTTCAAAACACAACACGGGGAGATCACGGCGATTATCAAACAAAAACCAGCCGCTGCTGCAGCTGCTGCCCAATAATTTTCTTCATACAATTCATGTATGCATCTTCAAAGAATTTCGATGACTTGATTCACCACGGCAAAGGGGCTCTGCAACTCTCCCTTACATGCAAGCTGCGAGTCCGCGCGCAGCTTGGATTTGATGCGGCGTAAGCGTGCTAGCAAGGCAGCATGAGAGGCGTAGCCATAGTATCATCAAACACTGTCACGACTGGATCGACTCATTCCTCAAGACAGATGCAGCAGAGGATCTCAAGCAATGCGGTACTCTCATCAAGTGTCTTCCACTACTCAAGTTGGCCGAAACCACACAGCGGCAGCAGGCGGTCCGGACAGCGATCGTAGAGTGCACGCTGCAGATGCTTCTACTCGCTGTAAATTTTTAACCACACGCGCGCGCGTTTCGAAGATGATCATGAGTGATCGCGATCAACGAATTCGAAGAAGCATACGCATGCGCAGTAAAGGGACGAGGAGTGCAGTCGAAGGTCGATCGATAATGTATGCGAAGAAAGGAACGAGTGACGCAATGCACGCGAGCCTGCTTGTGAGCCAGCCAACCCCGCTCAAAAGTCCCTTCCTCTTAGGCAGAACTAAAGTCTCTCAATCTCCGCAAGCATGCGCGATGCTGAGCAGCTGGTGGCATGGTTCATACACGCGTGCACCGAGTACCCTTACATATCAATACCAACCTGCGATCATGCTTGGTTATGGCGCTGTAGAGAACCGACCAATGACTGTGCAGCGGAATAAATGACTGCGCAAGTTGGTCGGTTTTCGCTCGTTCTCGCGAAGTAAGAGGCGGGCACATACAGGGTTGATCTACGAGAGAGAGCGAGAGAGAGAGCGAGTGATAGCGATAGCGAGAGAGTGATAGAGAGAGAGAGAGAGAGAGAGAGTGATAGAGAGAGAGAGAGAGTCAGCAACATTCTTCACACATTCAATCTCTCTCACATCCCTCTCGTATACTGACGTGGTGGTGACTCTGCGGAATCCATGATGAGAGCGTGTTATCGTTCGAAACTGTGAGCAACTCGCCCCATTCCTGCCAACTAAATTGGCTACAGACGTCTCCTGCGTGTCAACCACCGCAGATCTATCACTCTAATCTCCGCACCCTGTCACTAGGATAGGATTAGAATGATTTGGAATCAGTCAGAGTGTATGGGTGTTGTTGAATGATGCGATATCGGTGTGTGATTGCTTCCAATTATGGCCAACCTTGGTTCATGAACGAGAGCGGAGCTCGAGGGCAAT
>JAURWL010000147.1 GCA_030654965.1 Dehalococcoidales bacterium
AGACGAGGTGTGGCTGTTATGCTACAGGTGCCACAGCAAAAGGCACGGATTAAGAGAGGCTGCCGCGTATTGAGTGTCTTTACGCTTTTGTGGTTGAGGATATGGGGCTGTATGGCTAAGGGTAACAGGATTGGCTCTGTAATAAACAATAAATGAATAGGAGTAAGTTAATGAGGCAAAGATTGACTTCTTTGACTAGAATAGCAAAAGAAATAACAGAGGAAGTTACTGGGGGCACTCCGTTTGATATTGGTGATATCGTTAAACACCCAGATGGACGAACTGTAAAAATCGTAGAGGGCGAATATTGGGGGGAGCATGGCGTTTCCAACTTCTGGCGTTGGCGAGAAGTTATGCCAAATGGAAAATTAGGGAAAATAGAATGTGGATATGGATGGGTGACCACTAAAGCAAAAGGCACGGATTAAGAGAGAGGCCAATGTCCAGCCTGCCACAAGGCGGGGCTGAGATTGCATAATGGCGAAATGAGAATAAACTGGCATCTGGTTAAACGGGGTGTACACTACTGTCACCGCTGCCAGATGTGGGTCATACCACAGTACCTCGGCAACGCCGAGAGGAAGGTCAAACTGCTGCACTTTGAAATGCGGAAGGAAGTGGAGGTTCTTGGTTGACAACTGCGAATCTGACAGGAGGAAGACCAAATGTCTCGGAGAGGTTTCTCGGGATACTGTGGCATAGAAACAGGTGACTTAGTTATAGTCACTGAAAAGGGTGCACAAAGCATGGCAGAAAACCGTCGAATTGCTGCGGGAACAAAACTGAAGGTAACAGGACTAATGGACGAGGGCGGCTTTGACTTCGGCGATCGCTGGTATGTGTCAACCCTATCAGACGAAGCAGCAGGATGGGTCTATGATGAAGAAATTAAGGTTGTCCAGAAAGCAAAGCTGTGGCAAAGACTAAGGAACAGGCGGAAAAATGAAACGGTCATTGACTGGGACACGTTAGCTCACTTCACCATTGTAGACCCTACAAATCGCCAAACAGACATCAGGGCAAATTTCGGTACTATAAGCACCTTGGGTATCTCCAAAGCTGACGGTAGCTACCTCACAATATGGGCACTACCCGATGGAAATATTTGTATAAGAAGCACATTCAAGGATATGCAAGTTACGGGGCACTCTGCGATATTCAGTAAAGATCAAGACCTTGGCCGCTATAGAGAGATTGTCCTAAGTTCTAAAGAGACATAACACGACGAAACCCAACTCACTGCTGTTGACAATCGGCGGCTAGCGGTGTATTCTGAAACTATGCTAGAACTGCCCAAGTTGCCAAGTATACCCAAGCCTCCGCGCATATCCGAGCTTATCCCGCGGGCAACACCCCTGCATGAGATGATCGGCGATGCCCGGGCGGTGATAAAGCAGGGGCGGGAAGAGATAACCGGGGTGGCCTCATACCTGCACCAGGGTGTCGAGATTCCATCAGATACCCCATCGGAGGTCGCTCCAGAGGCTGAAAAGCCCCTAGTCGATAAGGTGGCCCAAGGGACCGCTTGTAATATCTGCTCCGACGAACACCTCGTACAAACGTCTGGCGATTTAATGGAGGCTATGAGGTTTGCCCGCCAGGGGGGTTTGACCGATCCTGAGGCGGTGAGGCGGGTCACCGCGGCCCGGGCTGAACTCAACGAGATGGAGCGCTACGACCTTACCCCTGCCCAGATTGAAACACTGTCCCCGCAGGAGCGAGCGTTAGCGGAGTGGGCCTTGGTCAAGTCCAGAAACATCCGGCATTTAATCAACACAGCACTGACCAGCAGGAGTGTGGCAGACCTCGACAAGGCGGCGGCAGAGGCGGAGAGGACGGCCTCAGAGTTCACCAGTCGTGTCTTGGGGTTGCCCCAGGGTTGCCCCAAGTGCGAGAAACTGGTGGATTTGAAAGCCTACTTGGAGAAGAGGAAGCATGGCTGACAAAGAGAAGAACAGAGGTGAAGTGGAGAGCCTTGCCAAGGATGCACTGGAGCATAATCCCCTGAGTGCTCACTGCGAGGCAGTTCTGAAGAATTTAGAGGAAGGGAAGATACCATGTTTTGACTTCAGGGTCGTGCGCAGCGCAGCGCTCTGCAAAGCATGGGAAATCCTTGAAAGAGAAAAACGGACACGGCTACCAATTAGGGAAGCTTGGGCCTACATAAGAACAAAGTGCCGGACGGAATAGTATGCCAAGACATGCAACAAGAACTAGCTAGTTTTCGAGTAACATGGAGCAAGAGTTTTCAGACGGTCCGTTCAGGTATACTTGGCAGAAATAAAGATGATGGGCAAAGAACTGCACCCTGAAATGAGCCAAGAAATGACACATCTGTTCTATGAGCAGTGTGCGCGGGATATTGCCGGTTGGTATGGGGAACATGGCCAGGGGATGCAACGGACGGATTTGGAGGTTATGGCAGGGAAGTACTTTTCAGGGGCTGGCCTCGAACAGTTCTTTAAGTGGCTGAGCTCTCCGGAGGGGTTGGCGGAGGTAAAGAAGTGGCTCAAACTGGAGGCCTACAAGAGGGGTATAGCAGGGCCTTCACACTTGAGAGAAACTAGAGTCCCCTCCCTGGCTCTTCCCACGGGAGAAAAGTGTGAACTGGTGTCACCGCAGTACTATCACCTCATGGACTGGTTCAACATACCCCTACCGGACTACAGCTTCGCCATTGAGCCTGAGGCCAAAGAGCGCAAGATAGACGAGGTGCTCAAGAAGCTCCAGGAGGGGGTGGCTCACATCCACGAAAGTG
>JAURWL010000161.1 GCA_030654965.1 Dehalococcoidales bacterium
CCGCAGCCGCAGCCGCAGCCACACGTCGATGATGACGGTGTCGCGCCGATGGACATTGACACGCCTCCGCAGGCTGCTGCGACAGAGCCTGCTCGGCGATCACGCACGAAAGGAGCGAAAGCAGCAGCGGCAACGGCGATACCGACCGTTAAGTTCGAATCCGCTGCGATACCAGTCGGCACGCGAGTCATCAAGAAGATCGTCATGAGCAAGAAGAAGCAACAGCGATCGCGCTCGCCCGCCAAACCAACCGCAGCTGCAAGTACTGCTCGCGCCAAGCGATCGCACCGCTAGCTCTCGCGCGAAGCAGTTGGCTTTCCGTCTCAAATTCTCAAACAGTAATGATCTTTAAATTCTACTAACATATTATCAACCTCGCGCTCCGGCCGCGATCGCGATCGATCCGCGCGCGCGTGCACACATGTACAGCTGCAGCCAACTGCCCAGCTCGCTAACGCTAGCTATAGCATGCACACGCATACGTTTCGCGCCAGCTGCAGCTAGCTAGCTTGAGCTCTCGCACGCGCGCGTCTCGCGGCCGGATCCGAGCGCTGATTTGGGTTCCTGCAGCTGCAACGGTCAGCTGTATCTAATCTAAGCGCGAATTCGCCAAGTCTGGCAACCAAAGCAACATGGTGATGTCTTCGGTGCTGCAGCTTTTACTTGCGCGGCTGATGAATCCAATCAATATCTCTCGCAGCCATTCGTCGCTCGGCGGTAACGGCGGAGCTGCAGCTGCTGGTGGCTGAATTGCGTTGTCTTCATGCTGCATCGTCGCTGCGTCTTCGTTCCTTCTTCGGAGTGCACTCACGAGATGTCTCCCTGTGTGCAGTTGAGATGATGTCAGGCGATATTGATGCGATACTGTTGAGACGATCCGATACAATAGGTTGGTGTCGATGCTGAGTCGACTCCGATCCGCGAGTGTGTTGAGCAGATCTGTTCTGTGCAGCTGAGAGTTTCATCGACGAGTGAGCAGATCTCTCTCTCTCTCTCTCTCTCTCTCAGTCTCTCTCTCTCTCTCACTCTCTCTCTCTCTCTCTCTCTCTGAGTCGTCTCTATCTGCTCGTTTAGTGTGTGTGGCTCCTGCATCCCCTCTTTCTCGCTCACTCGATCTTTGCTGACTGTGCGGAATTGCCGATCACACTCACTCACTCCACACAACGATCGCGATGAGTCGACGAGATCTGTCTATCAATGATGGTGCACACATGCGTATGCATGTACGCTCGCGCGCATGTCCTCGCCTGCAGCTACGACGATCGATTTGCGAGGTGAGAATTCGCACAGAATCACGTTGCAAAAAGGTTCAAACTGCGAGCCATCGTCTCACAGAACGAGCGAGCAAGCGAGAGCGAGCTAGCAAGACTGGCATCGATGGGGACGGTTGAACAGATATCTGACAGTGTATGAGTATCAAACAGAACTCGAACAAGATGCAGCTGCAAGCGAATAAGGCGTTACAGGCTCGTGATCGCTGGCACGCGCGAAACAGCGCAATTTCGCGGAATCGCGTTGCTTCATCGTCCTCGTCCTCGGTTGCGTCCTCGATATTCATCTCTCGCACGATCTCTCACCGACTTGAGATTCTGATGAATGAATCCGATGCCCGGTCGCTCGTCCTGTCGGATGTAGAGTAGCTCGAGTGGCTCCTTCAACGATGAGCTGTCCGCCTTCTTGCCGATAACGCCGCCGTTTGCCATGAGACCTTGCGCGTGCAGCATCTTGAAACCGATGCAGTTCGACTCGTCGAGTGGCGTACCGGTGATCTTGACGGAGGTCTGAGTGGAATTGCGAGAAATCGGCGCAGAAGAGAGAGCGCCGCCTGAATAACACGCGGAGAAAAGGTTAGCGAGCTGATAACTCGTAGCAGTAGCAAGCTTGCACTCTCGATGCACTGACTCATCAGCTTCTTCGTGAATTCATACTCCGCGAGTGTCATTTCCTCCTCGAGTTCGCACTCATATCGACCGAGAACGACCAACTCGCCGATCTGAAAATTATTACGCAACATCACAGGACCGCTCGATGCTGGACG
>JAURWL010000167.1 GCA_030654965.1 Dehalococcoidales bacterium
CAGCCGCCAACGCAAGCTCGCAATCGTCCGCCGCACCCAGTCGCCTCCCAGGAGCAGTCGCTTCACCGCCACCGTCAGGTTGTAGGATAGCACCCCAATCTCGAAGTAGACCGCATCCGCCCGAAGACTCCGGCACGGCGCATAGTCCATCCCAAACCCGCTCTTCAGCTCCTTGTTGTAGTTCTCCGCATCACCCCGGCCGTTGTGAAACCAGATGACCTTATGCGGCTTCCATTCGTCATTGGTCGCAATCACGTGGTAGCAGTATGGCTCAGGGTGAAACAGGTCCGGCTTCGGATTGGGCCAGCGCTGGACGATCAAGGTGAATGCCTTGTCCGTCTTCCCCATGCAGTGTCCGGCCGTCTTGTACCACCGGTCGGTCGGCTTCCCGTCCGGACGGAAGAGCCGAATCCACCCGTCCGACTGGTCGAGTCCCTCGATTATCTCGCTCACCGCCGAGTCCTGGTCGGCCGTGATCGTGAAGGTCACGCCCAACTCGTTGCAGGTGTTGATGACATCAGCCGTGTAGCCGGCCGAGTCGCTCCGCAAGTACGCAAGCCGCTTGCCACAGGATTTGAGCAAGCGGTGAACCGCCAGCAGTTGTTTCTTCACACCCGAGCCGGCCGGCACCGACCCTTGCCGATAGTCACACGCCACACAAAGGTCCAACTCGGCAATGAAGCTCAACAGCGACTGGAAAGCACGGCACCCAAGGTAGGTCATATTGGCGCACTGCTTCTTGGTCTCAATCATCGTCGCATCCACGTCCATAGTGAAATCGTTCTTGTCGCTCCGGACAATCACCTGACGTGCCTGGAACTGGTTGACCTGCTTGAGTCCCTTAAGATGTTCGGGCTTCCTCAGCCACTGACCGATGGCGTCGGCACCGGGCAGCCGGGTAAAGCCGCAGAGTTGTCTTAAGCCCTCGTCCATTTCGATCTCCCGGATGTCTTCCATCGTCCGGCCACCACCGCAGAGCATCATGACCAATGGAAGCACGTACTCCTGGGGCTTGAACCCGTGACCGGAGCCCGGTGCCGGCAGGTTCTCTTTGATGCTTCTCCGCACGCCCAGCGCCAGCGCGGCTTCCTGAAGCAAAGCCAGTCCGGCCCGACCGGTGATGGTATCGCCGGTCGGCGCAAGCTGGAAATCGAGTCGTTCCTGCGTTACGGTAGTGCTGATCATTTGGTCGCTCCTCTCTTCACCTAACGGGTGAAGCTTCTGCATACCGTTTAGACGCAGATGATACGAGGGAAGTAGCCTCTTCTTTTCACCGCAAATCAAGTCCCAATATCGGGACTAGGGGTCATGGGACATGTTGACACCCCAGAAGAATCGAAAGCTCTGCATCTGAGCGTATCTCAACTGGTTAGCCGACATCGGCTGCGGCTTTATGGCCGGAGCCGATATTCTGCTTGACTAGTACCAGTCTAATTGTATTATAGTGGGTACAGATGAATCCAGCCCTGGCCAGTCGGTTGAGACAGCAGATAGCGGAGTTGCGTTCCGAGCGGGCGCGGCTTGAGTACCGATTGCTCAAGCGCCGGCGGATGCTGCGCGCTGCCTTCGTTGAGCGGTATCTGAGCACTGGTGACGGGAAGCGTAAGACGCCGGCTTATTACCTGTCATTTCTGCGTGAGGGCCGGACCGTTCAGAAGTACGTGCGGCTGGAGGCGGTGTCTAAGGTTAGGTCTCGTTCTCAGGCCTGGAGTGAGTACTACCATCTATTGGCCCGGTGGGTGAAACTGAATCAGCAGTTGGCGGATGTCTGGCGGGAGTTGGGGCAGGCCCAGGCGGATGAGCCTTCGACGGATGAGAATGGTTGAACGGTCCGGCTGCTTTCGGGTCTGGTTGCGCAACGATGCGGCGGTCGAAGAGGAGTTGCTTGCCAATCGGCCGGCCGAGGCTGAACTGACCGCCTATGGTGATAATGATTCGGTGCTGGATTACCTCATGGCGAGCGGGCTGTGGACGATTCTGACCGGTATGCAGGCAGACGGCCTGAAGTGCCGCAATGGGTATCGTCCGGCGGTCTTGAACGGAGTAGAGGTAATTCGGGAGTTGGCCGGGGTGGGGCGAATTCAACAGTGCGGCAAAGTCCTATCCGATACCCGGCTGATGATGCAGGCGGGTTTCAACCTGACCCGTCTGCGCCGCGCCGCCGCGGCGGAGCGATCGGTGATTGACACCGAGACGTTGGCCAATCACCTGGGTCGGATCAGTCCGGAGTCGGCGCAGCGGACGTTTATCGAGTACGTGCGGGAGATGAGGGCTCGGCGTCTGATTCGGGGCAAGGTCTACGCGGCGGATGCGCATGAGATTGTGGTGCGCTATGGCCGGAGGCATGAGCGACTCGGGCGGGTGGGCGCAAAGTATGGATTCAAGCTGGTGCTACTGATTAATGTGCAGGAAGAGCGGGAGCGGATTGTGGGTTTTGCCTTTGCTCCACTCCAAACGAGCGAGCGGGGGATGCTTTCCGAGATTCTTGAGCGTCTGCATCGGGAAGTGGCGCCGCTCCGGGAATGGGTCCAGATACTGCTGTTGGACCGGGGTTACTGGGGGGCGCAGTACCTCTTGGGTTTGCATGAGAAATACGGCATTGGCGTGGTGACGCGCGCCCAGCACGACGGATTGGAGGTTGTGGACTATATCGAGACGGCGCTTCAGGACGCTACCTGGCAGGAGACGATAGAGGAACACAGTCGCCTGGGGACGATCCGGGTGCGGGCGGCACCGGTGAAGGACGTGCCGCTGTACGATAAGAAGGGAAAGCTACTGGGTCGGGTAAATGCAGTAGTGGCGGACGAGTTTGACGAGACGGGGAAGCGGCTCCTGGGCGAAGACGGCAAGGA
>JAURWL010000169.1 GCA_030654965.1 Dehalococcoidales bacterium
TACTGATTTTTTACGAGTTCCGACTGTCGGAAAAATTAATGAAAAAATGATCATGGAACACTATGGCCCAAGGATTCATGCTAACGAAGCCTGGAGAAAAAAAAATTCATTTCAAGTCCTCACTACTCCACGTGCTCAAACTTTATTAGTTACAGAAATTTTAGAGTCCATGAAAATGCATCACCTGGATCTCAATCTTGGTTGCCCTTCTAAAAAAGTTAATTCACATCTGGGTGGAGCTTATCTTTTATCAGACCACAAGGCACTGCGAACTGTTTTACAAACAATCCGAAATAATTTTACAGGACGCTTTACGGTAAAAATGAGAATTGGCTACCGAGATGATATTAATTTTTCCGATACTTTGAAATTAATCCAGGATGAAGGAGTAGAGGCCATCACTCTCCACGCACGTACCCGCGATCAACTCTATAAAGGTGTGGCCGATTGGAATTATATCGCGAAGGCCGTAAGTGAAGTCAAAATCCCTCTGATCGGCAATGGAGATATCTGGATCGTTGAAGATATTGAAAAAATATTTCAAGAAACAAAATGTCATTCTGTCATGTTTGGAAGAAGTGCCTTAAAGACACCTTGGTTAGCGAAAATATATAAAGAGTATATGGATGAAGATGCTCATATCGATGAAACTTATCTTTTGTTTCAACGTAAAAATTACCTCGATCAATATTTTGATGCACTTTTATTAGAGTATCGTGAAGTCGGATGGAGTGATAATTTAATTCTAAAAAGATTTAAATCTTTCTCTCGAAATTTATTTGATGATTATGAAAATTTTGAAACTATTCGTGGGAATTTCTTACGATCGGAGTCGCTGGCGGAATTTCAGAGTCGCCTGGCGGTACTGAAATAGATTTTTTATTCGTTAAAAAATAATGAGTCGCCTCAAAACAAATCGACCCCAAAAGAGTGAAAAGCAGATTACCACTTCCACCAACCAAGATTAGAAGTAGACTAAAAAGCATCGGTGAAATGGCCCGTACAATTGAGGGACCAAACGAAATTTTCTTAAGCTTAATAAAAAGCTGAAGATAATAATTGATCCTTACCACTACATTAATAAATGAAAAACGCTGACGACTAGTTAGCATTTTATCTTTAAGCCCTGGAGTAAGCAGAGTGAAATGCCAGATATAAGACATAATAAAAAAAAGTGTATTTAAAAATTCGACTTTTAAAATTGAAAAAATTGACCAGCAAATAAAAAAGCCAATCATTGAAATAATATAATACCGAGACAAAAGAGAGAGCTGATTCCAGACTTTCTTCATTTAAGAACGCCTTTCTTATGCAAAAAAACTAATTCAGGAAATTGCATATGAGCTGGGCTATTAACTACCATTTGAAAAACATGCATGAAATCTTCCGTTGAAAGCATTTGATCACGAGGTAAATCCTCTTCAACCTCATCCCAAATAGGAGTCGCAATTGCTCCTGGCATAAGAGTTGAGAAACGAACATTTAAATGTTCCCACTCCTCTCTAAGAGATTCAATCATACCGTTTAATGCAAATTTCGATGCGCTGTAAGCTGAAATATTAGCTAGACCTTTCTTAGAAGCAATGGATGAAATAGTGATAATATGAGTTTCATCTTCAACTAAAAAATCACTGGCGTGTTTTAAAATATGAAAAGCACCCACAACATTTGTTGTTAAATGATCACTAAATTCTTTAGTGGAGGTTTCTACGAGCGGAGACATTTCAAAAATACCGGCATTCAAAACAATCAAATGAAGAGAATCTGTATGGCCTGCAACCAATTCATACATTTCTTCGACGGCACTTTCTTCTCGAATATCGCAGAGAATATCGATAAAGTTAGGATGATCAAGGGCCGTTCCACGACGGCTAACACCAATGACACTTAGACCTTCTTCAAGTAAGTATTGTGCCATTTCATATCCGAGACCCGATGAGGTCCCGGTTATCAATGCGTATTCGTTACTTCGCAATCCCTACTGCCTTTGTTTCTCTTAGAACTGTAATTTTAATAGTCCCAGGATATGACATTTCTTCTTCAATCTTTTTTGCAATATCGCGAGAAAGTAAGACTGTTTCTTCATCACTGACTCGGTCGTTTTCAACAAAAACTCTCACTTCGCGTCCACCAGAAATAGCGTACGATTTAGAGACTCCTTCAAATGAATTAACGATTTCTTCGATATCAGTTAAACGAGATACATATGATTCCATCATAGCTTTTCTAGCACCTGGACGAGCGCCAGAAAGTGCGTCAGCTGCAGCTACTAAATGGGCAAGAACTGATTCTGGTTTTTCATCATCATGGTGAGCTCTGATGGCGTGAACGATATCTGGAGACTCTCCATATTTTTTAGCAAAGTCAGCACCGATAACAGCGTGTGAACCTTCTGCAGAAGCATCGATAACTTTTCCGATATCATGTAAAAGCCCAATCAACTCGCCTTGCTCTTTCAGCCCGACCTTTGACGCAAACTCCCCTGTTTTTGTTGAAACTCCATCAAGGTGATCAACCAGACTTTGTATCTCTCCGTCTTTTTCTCTGCGATGAGCAATATAATCAGCGTTACGAAACATATTTAAAACCCTTTCGGCGCAATTCCACTTCTATGAGTCAGTTCCGCCAGATAGACCCAGTCGCC
>JAURWL010000178.1 GCA_030654965.1 Dehalococcoidales bacterium
GGTTCGTGTTACTGGCCACGCAATGGACCACTCAACCGGTCCTGGCAGCGCAACATCAGAGAACATCGCGGATGGCAATAGATCTAGAAAGAAAGTATCGATATCAACCCTACTATCGTACCCCGCACACGTAAAACGGTGCTACCTATTCTGCCAACTGCGCCTGAGGTAACCCCTCTTGAGCGGTTGTCGGATTGGCCTACGATAGGATAGGAGACCGATATCGATGCGCTGCGGTGCGAGCGATCGCAGCAGAAAGAAATAGGGGCGAAATATCAATCAATGACATAGATCGAGTGCGCGCACACTCCTAAGAAGAAGCTGGAACGAGGAGGAACACACGACGACGAACTGGATCAATCTGGACAATTCATCAGTCACACAATCCAACTCTCTCGCATTCACTGTGTGTCATACTCCTACTATATTCTCTCTCTCTTTCTCTCTCTCTCTCTCTCTCTCTCACTCTCTCTCTGTTTTCACTTCTTCCGCCTCTCACCGCCCTTCCCTTCCTCGCTCCCTCCAGTCCTACTGCGGACACATGTACACATGATCGAATTCGAATCATACCGCACTAGTACTAGTGACTCGACGTGACTCAATCTCCCCTCTCACACTCAACCCGAGTCGCTCCATTCTCCTCCCATTCCTCTTCTTCATCCTCCTCTCCTCAGTGCTCAACGAGAGTTTTCATCCGTATCGCTCGACTCCGCATCTCATGAGATCGCAGCGATATCGGTTTCTCTCAAGTGAAAGTGAATCAAACAAGGTGATAGTGTATGTGAATGTGAATCAGATAGTGAATAGTGAACAGTGAAGGTGAATCAGAAGTGAAGTCGTGATGTGACCGTGAATCAGTAATGTGTCCGTGAACTGACAAGCAGCTGGCAAGAGTGGACCGATCGATCAAGAGTGTTCAGTGAAAGTTAAAGGGTCGATCGATCGGTGTATGAGAAGGAAGGTACGGATGAAGCAACATGCGTGCGCGCTGCTGCTTAGTTGTATCGCCAGCTGAGCCTTGTCGACTGTTTAAGGGTCCCCGTAGCGGGCTCTAGCGAATTCAGTATAAGT
>JAURWL010000180.1 GCA_030654965.1 Dehalococcoidales bacterium
GTTTCCGCTGTCATCCTGGGCCTTCCAGCCCACCTAGCTTTTCGCCGACTTGGGCTACGCAGTTGGTGGCAGTTCATGTTAGGCGGTCTTATATTTGCTGTGCCGGTCTGGTACTCCCTCGCCGAGCCGTTTGAATCGCCGCGCTGGATTCAGTCCGGATTCTTTGATTCACTCAACTATCTCGGCTCAGGCGCCATTGCTGGCTTCGCTTTCTGGTGGCTAGCCATTCGGCGCGCGTCGCAAAATGCGCTCTAACATCACATTCAACCTTGACGTGCAAAAGCGACGCTCCGCTTTGCTTTTGCACGCCGGTTAATGTGGGCGTTATCCATGACCAAGCTCAACGCATCTTCAACTCCGCCATCGCGATTCGTGGTGGTCGGTGCGTGGGTTGGCGGATTCGCTGCTGCAGGCGGCTTGGTCGCGATGATCCTCATTGCCCTCGACAAGGTCAGTGGCGGGCATGGCCTCGACACATATCGAACCAAGTGGATGGTTGAAGACAATTGGATCGGCTTTCTTGTCTTTGTCGTCGTGACCATCGTCGTGGTTTTGGCGGCGGCAATAATCGGGTGGTTTCAGCGGCGGCGCGAGCAGCGCGAAATTCAACAGCTTGAAACCAAGTATTCAGCGGGGCATCATGGATAACAGGTTAATCGATTGGACCACCAACGGCGGCCAATGGCACCGCCATTCTTCGGTCAGCAGTGCGCCGTTGCCGTCCAATCATCGCCAACGTTAGACCTCATGAAAGTCCCCGCGCTCCGGATCGAAGTCAACGGCGAGTTGGTCGCAGTCGCCGGTGCTCCAGACCTTTCCATGCTTTCGGGCCAAGTGGCGTTCGGCGCCGCCGGTCCCAATAGCATCATCGATACATCCAGCATCGTGTTCAACGTCATGGGCCTGGCACTCAACGGGACGCAGCCCCGACAGCTCACGTGGGCGAATGGGCTTGAACTAAAAGTCGGTGACAGAGTGACTTTTGAGATCGTCGAGATGTCCGACCCTAGTCCCCCTGGAAAAGTGTTGGCGACACCGTCGTCAGCAGAGCTCGCGCGGGAAGCGGCGAAGCAAAAGCGTGGTGGATCACAATGACACTGAGGTCTAACGGGTCGGCCCACGCGGACACACAACATCAAGTTGTCGCTTCGCGACGTGTGTTGCGTGCCGGTGGCCTCCAACGTTAAACATGGCCCACGCCGCTCCCACGTTCCCGTTCTTCGTATCTACTGAGGAGCGCGCTCTCAGCTCCGAAGAGCAGGAAGTTCTCGCGGTTCTCATTGACCGGGAGGCGTTCGAGCTGGCCTCCTCGGCGAGGCCTCTGCGTGTGGTTGGGCGTTGTGGCTGCGGCCAATGTCCCACAGTGTTCTTTCAACCTCCTCGCGTCGGGGAGAACGAACGCGAAGTCTGTTCGTACTCTGGAAAGGACGCGAGCGGAGGAATTGTTGGGGTGCTGCTGTGGGAAAAGGGCGGATGTCCGTCGCAGCTTGAGTTCTACTCTGTCGACGGTCACGACCCCTGGTCACTCCCGCTGCCTAGCACTCTGGAGCGCTTCTGAAGGCCATGTTTAACATGTCAATCGACACGGACCCACAACAGCAGGAGGCGGCTTCGCCGCAAGTTTTGGTGGTCCGGTCATCTTTACGTTGGGTGTCTCAATGAACGACTCCTCCGCTGTTCTCGCAATTGAGCTTGGCCCTGAGTGGGATGACGGTCTACTCTCAAAGCTTCGCATTGCGGTTACGCAAGCCGGAGGAAC
>JAURWL010000050.1 GCA_030654965.1 Dehalococcoidales bacterium
AATGGCTTCAACGGATATGCGAGCACATTCTGCACATCGTGTGGATGGGCCATTCGCAACTGTGAGAAGATCAACACATGATCGCATGCGCCTTGATGCCGGTAGAGATAATGTGCACCAAGTCGAATGGAGAGCTGAGAGAAAGTGGTCGTGTGCATATCCGATTCATCGAAGTGTGCGAGGCCGGGATGATTGTATCGTCCATCGGCTTTGATCCAATCCATAATCGTGTCGGCGTAATTGATTGCTCGACGATCGCGCATATCGTTATAGAATTTGCCTTCGATGAAGAAAAACCCGGACGGTGTGTGCGGTCCGTTGAGCGTATGATCGTGCAGACAATAGATGCGATCTCGCAGAGTCGTCAACACCGCACTGCCGCATACGATGAATTCCTGCGTCTTTGAATGGTTTGTCGGATGGTATACGGCGACCCTCAATATGACCTCATTCGATGGCAACGGAATCGGTGCCGCGTGCCCCGCCGTTCTCGACTTGATATCATTCTCGAAAGCTTTCGTGGTCATGCAATTGAGATCCGCATGAGATCGTTTGCCAGCTGACTTTGCGTGTGCTTTCTGCAACGGTAGGAGAGGGGACAGAAGAGAATCATATTTCGGCATGGACAATCCAAAATCAGGAGGCAGGTCTGGTTCGGCGTCACGAACGACAGGGCGCGTTGACGCTGGAGAGGCAGCTGGGATAGCAGGAAGCGAATGGTCAACTTGACTAGCGTCGGTCATGTGATGTTCGACGATGGCAGCAGAAGATGCAGCAGCAGCAGCAGAAGAAGAAGAAGAAAAAGAAGATGGAGCAGTCGCAGCTTCTCGTTCCACGTGTTCCTTTTTGAATGCCGCTCGCTCGTCGAGTCCCTGCTCTATCGATGGCAATAACGGAGGAGCATTCGCGTCGTCCTCCATCGGATCATCGAGATCGTTGAGATGCTGCTGATGTTGTTGCTGCATTTGATGTGATGCTTGCTGCTGTTGCAACTGCATTTGCATTTGTTGAAACTGTTGCTGTTGAGCCTGAGTGGCCCGTTGCATGCCCTGCTGAATTTGTTGCTGCTGACGAGCAGTCTCTCGCATCGACACTGCACTCCTATTCTGTTCTACTGCATACTTGTTTGCTCTCTCTACTTCCACCTCTATCGCATTCTCGACTGCCTGAAACGGTGTGGGTACGATGATATCCTCCGTCGATAAGTCGGGGCACGGCTCATTCGACAGAGTCGAACAGGTCGTCGTCAGACGAGATTGCAGTTCGACGTAGCGAGATTGGAAATCAACGATACGAATTAAGCGAGTGTAGCCCGCACGACAATGAGATACGATACGAGGATCGAGATTCAACACTATGGAAACAGGCAGACAGGCAATCAGCAAGGCTAGCTATTGCTCGCTCTGCGCGCTGCACTGTGTGTGTGTGTGCGTACCCTTCTTCGATTTGTGTCCAGTCATTGCCATTTGTGATGCTGTGCCTGTTGCAGTTGCGGCGGGTGATGCGATCAAGGGCAGCTGAGCCAGATGTGGAGACGCGATCGATGCAGCTGCATTCGTCGTTGCTGCTGTTGCTGTTGCCTGTGTGAGTGTTGTTGCGCCGCCGCCTGCTGCTGTTGCTGTTTGCGTGTGTGCTTCGCTCATGTCTGTGTTCGGTTGTTCGTTGAGTGTAGTTGTAGTTGGACTGTTGCTCGATCGATCGGTCGAGTCGAGTCGAGTCGAAGGGACGGACGGTCTGTCGAAGTTTCACCAGTCGACTCAACGGATCGATTCAACTCCATTCGACGCCGTGCACACACTTGACCGGAAACAGTCAACAGGCATCGACAACGAACAATATTGATGGAGAGGGGCGCAGGATTCGAATACTGATACTGAGTCACACTTCGTGCATACGAACTCACACTGCAACGAACACCAGACGGAAACAGTGGAAACAGTGGAAACAGTGGATTTCCACTGTTCGACGAACTACAATTCATCAATCTCAACTCGTATGTTGGATGTGTGCAGATCTCTGTCTCTGTCTCTCTCTCTCTCTCTCTCTCTCTCTCTCTCTCTCTCTCTCTCTCTCTCACTCTCTCACTCTCTGTCTCTCTCTCTCACT
>JAURWL010000184.1 GCA_030654965.1 Dehalococcoidales bacterium
GGCGACGCCAACGCGGTTCGACGGGCCGCCGCGGGTGATTGCTCTCGGGTTCCAGTTGAACGAGGGCGCGCTGGTCGGGCCGCGCGACATGTTTGACGACGTGTCGTTCGACCTCGCGCGCCGGCAGGCGACTGAGGCCGCGGAGTTCATGCGCCGGCACGGGCCGTTCGAGCCGCACCGCCTCGGCCTGAAGGACATGGAGTATACGACCCTGCCGCAGGTGCTCGACAAGCTGGTCGGGAAGCAGAAGAAGTAGCAGGCCCGGGAACAAACCCGGGTCGAGTTCGGCAGATAGGTCCAAGGCGGAGATGCAACCTTCCATACGCTTGCGGTGTCAATACCCAATGACGGGCGTTGCGCGTAACGCCCGAAAGGAGTCCCTATGACACTTCAGTGGCTGTCTCTTTGTGTCTTGGCGTCGGCCGGAGGGGAGACCAATGAGTAGCGTGCGGCCGCAAGGCGACGTCGATGCGGTCCGGCGGCTGGGCGAGGCGCGGGCCAGGATCGAGAGCGAGGTCGCGAAGGTGATTGTCGGGCAGAAGGTGGTGGTTGAGCAGGTGCTCACCTGCCTGCTCGCGCACGGACACGCGCTCCTGATCGGTGTGCCCGGTCTGGCCAAGACAATGCTCGTCAATACGCTGGCGAGGGTGCTCGACCTGTCGTTCAACCGGGTCCAGTTCACACCGGACCTGATGCCCTCGGACATCACCGGCACCGAAATCATCGAGGAGGACGCGACCACCCGGCGCCGGGAATTCCGGTTCGTCCAGGGGCCGGTGTTCGCCAACGTGGTGCTTGCCGACGAGATCAACCGGACCCCGCCCAAGACGCAGGCCGCCTTGCTGCAGGCGATGCAGGAGTACAACGTGACCGTGGCGGGCCGGACCTACGCGCTGCCCGCGCCGTTCTTCGTGCTCGCGACCCAGAACCCGATTGAGCTGGAGGGGACGTACCCGCTGCCCGAGGCCCAGCTCGACCGGTTCATGTTCTCGGTGTTCGTGGACTACCCGAGCCCGGCTGAGGAAATGGAGATTGTCAAGAGCACGACTTCGGCGTATGTGCCAGACCTGACCCGGGTGCTCGCCGCCGCGGAAATCGCGGAGTTGCAGGGACTCGTGCGCCGCGTGCCGGTGGCGGACGAGGTTATCGCCTACGCGGTCCGGCTGGCCGGCGCGACCCGGCCGACCGGCGAGACGAGCCCGCAGTTCATCCGGGACTGGGTGAGCTGGGGCGCCGGGCCGCGCGCCTCCCAGTACCTGATTCTCGGGGCTAAGACCCGGGCGATGCTTGAGGGCCGGTACACGCCGGCGATTGACGACGTGAAGGCGGTTGCCCGGCCCGTGCTTCGGCACCGCATCGTGACGAACTTCGCGGCCGAGGCCGAGAACGTCAAGCCGGACACGATTGTCCGGCGGCTGGTGGATGAGCTGTGAAGAACGCGCTGGACATACCGCTGGCCTCGCTCAATCAGGGCGAGAACAAGCTGAGCTTCAAGCTGCAGCCGCGCGACCTCGACTTCCGGTCGCGCGAGGTCGCGGAGAACCCGTCGTTCGAGTTCTTTGTCGGCCCGGTCAACGTGGCGCTCGCGATAATCCGCACCGGCCTGCGGCTGCTGGTGGCCGGTTCGGTGTCATACCGGGCGAAGCTTGAGTGCGCGACGTGCGCGTGCGAGTACGAATGCGACTTCGACGAACCGGTGACCGCGGAGTTCCTTAGTTACGACGAAGAGGTCGAGCAGACCCTCGGGACAGTCCCCATG
>JAURWL010000185.1 GCA_030654965.1 Dehalococcoidales bacterium
ATTTCCCGGTAAATGTCAACCATCGCCTTCTTGATAATATCGGCGGAGGTGCCCTGCACCGGCATATTGATTGCCATGCGCTCGGCGGCTTCTCGAATCTGTCGATTGGGGGATTTGATTTCCGGGATAATTCGCTTCCTGCCGAGCAGTGTCTGAACATATCCCTGATTTCTCGCCTGCTCTTTGGTCAATTCAAGATACCACTTTACGCCGGGGTACTTTTCAAAATAATTAGCGATAAATTTGCCGGCTTCTTCACGGGAAAGTTCGGTGGCTTGCTCCAGTCCGTACTCGCTCATGCCGTAAATAACGCCGAAGTTCACCGTCTTGGCAAGGCGGCGCATATCTGGTGTAACCTGTGACGGCGCTACGCCGTAAAGCTGGGCGGCGGTGGCGGCGTGGATATCCTCGTCCCGGCGGAAAGCGCCAAGAAGGTTCTCGTCCTGCGAAAGATGTGCTAGCGCACGGAGGTCAATCTGGGAGTAGTCGGCACTGAGGAGAAATGAACCTTCCGGTGCGATGAATGCCTCGCGTATTTGTTTGCCCTGCTCGCTACGGATCGGGATGTTCTGCAGATTGGGGTCGCTGGATGAAAGTCGTCCGGTGGTGGTGCGCGTCTGGTTGAAGCTGGTGTGAAGCCTGCCCGTCTTCGGGTTAATGAGAGCCGGCAGAGCATCGATGTAAGTCGACTTCAGTTTGGTGAGCTGACGGTAGTCCAGTATGTAGCCGATGATGGGGTCGGTGTCACGCAAGCCTTCCAGCACATCGGCAGAAGTCGAGTAACCACCGCCCTTCTTTTTAGTCGCATTCAAACCCATTTTCTCAAACAGGATGGTCCCCAGTTGCTGGGTAGAATTGATATTGAATTTTTGACCGGCGTGCTGGTAGATAGCTCCTTCGAGCATTTGCAACTGCTCGCCCAGGTCTTCAGACATCTTTTCCAGGAGCTTTGTATCCAGCAGGACGCCGTTCCCTTCCATATGCAGAAGCACCGGTACCAGCGGCATTTCTACCTCATCGAATAGTTGCCAGAGTCTCTGATTTTTTAACTCTTCACGCAACATCTCGCTCAATCGAAACGTCATATCGGCGTCAGCGCAGGCATAATCAGACACCTGTTCAATCTCCACATGCGACATCGGAATCTGCTTGGCG
This sequence comes from Dehalococcoidales bacterium, assembly GCA_030654965.1. Lineage (GTDB taxonomy): Bacteria > Chloroflexota > Dehalococcoidia > Dehalococcoidales > Fen-1064 > JAURWL01. Next base: position 1,156 of record JAURWL010000185.1, read on the forward strand.
CCCGTCCCAATGAGGTCGGAGATTGGGGTCATTTCCACATCCAGCCATTTGAAAGCCAGGGCTTTTAGTCCAATCGCCTGCTCACAGAGTATGTAGGCGGCGACCATGCTATCGAAGGCGAAGTTTGCCACATTGATGCCGTTTTCCGCAAGCGCGGTCATATCGAACTTACCGTTATGGGCAATCTTAGGTTTGGTTGAGTCTTCAAAGGCTGATTTGAGCGCCGATATAACCTGCGAGAGTGGCAGTTGTGGGGTGGTTGATAGTCCGGTATGTCCTACCGGAATGTAATAGGCTTCACCGTCAACAGGTGAGAGCGAAATGCCGACCAGCTGTGCCGTCATAGGATTCAAGCCATCGGTCTCGGTGTCAAAAGCGAAGGCGCTGACTTGAGACAGGCGTTTAGTAAGATTGTTCAGGCCGTCCGTGGTGTTGATAAGGTGGTAGTCGCGCTTTGTCGGCGGCTCTTTGATAGCCGGAAGCTCCATTGCTGTTTGCGAGCCGATTGCCTCCGGGAGTTTATGGAGGAGGCTGGAGAACTCAAGCTCACGGAGGAGTTCCACGACTTTCGCGCGGTCATAATTATCTGCCCGGCACTCCTCGAGGTTCAGATGAACGGGCGTGGTGGTAACGATGGTTGCCAGCGTCTTGCTTTGCTCTGCCTCGGCTTTATGCTCACGGAGCAGAGTCTGGACTTTGGCAGGCGTGACCTTATCAATGTGCTCGTAGATTTGTTCCAGACTGCCGAATTGCTGGATGAGCTTCACCGCCGTTTTTTCCCCGATGCCGGGCACACCCGGGATATTATCCGATGGGTCGCCCTTCAGCGCCTTGAAATCGACAATATGTTCCGGTTTGATGCTGTATTTGGCAACGACGGCATCGGTATCGTAAAGGTCGGCGTCACTAAAATTACCACGCGGGCGCGGGTAGAGCACTTCAACTTTGTCTGTGACCAACTGCATCATATCGGCATCACCGGTGACGATGACGGTATCGACTCCCTGCTCACCCGCCTGCTTACCCAGTGTGCCGAGGACGTCATCCGCTTCAAAGCCCTCAAGCTCGTAGATGGGCATTTTAAATGCCTGCACCAGCTCTTTGACGCGCCCGAACTGACCCACGAGCTCAGAAGGAGTCTCTTTACGGGTTGCCTTGTACCGGTCGTACATCAGGTGACGGAAGGTCGGCGCGGCTTTATCGAAGGCAATGGCATAGTGAGTGGGTTGAAGCTCATTGAGCACCTTGAGCAGAATCTGGGCGAAGCCAAAGACCGCCCCCACCAGTTCTCCTGTCTTGCGGACGCTCAGGGGCGGCAGGGCATGGAAGGCGCGGTGTATTAATGCATTGCCATCGAACAGCACGAGCAGGGGCTTTTTCACGCCCCTATTATAACAGAGGACGTGGGCTGGGGGACATGCTATGAAAGGATGTAAGGAACTAATCGTGTAATAATTTTAAGAACTCCTCGCGGGATAGTTCAGCTTCTTTCAGGATAACACGAAGTGTACCGTGTTTAATGTCTCTATGTCTGGGAACGATTGCAGTGCGATTGGTCTTAGGGTGATAGTAAACCATATGGCTTCCGCGTTGTCTGTGGAAAATAACCCTGCCTTTTCCAATGCAGTACTTCTGGACTTGAACAGCCATTAATTCGTCTCTACTAATTATCCACCGATGTTCAAATATTATGTGTTAACCTCTTTGGGGATTACATCTTCATTGTTTTGTTTTACTCTTTATCGTGTAATTCACAGCATTTGCTGTAGCGCCAATAAACCTCCAGAAAATCAAGGAAACAAAATTAGCCCCAGTTTAATTGACTTTATGTTACAGGGATAAAAACAAAGAAGCTAAGAAAACAAAATATATTATCCACCACGATATCGTAATAATCCCAAGTACTAGACCGGCAATAGCCATCCCTTTCCCTTGGATATTGGGTGATTTCTTGATTTGGTTCATACTGACCACCCCAAAAATAATGGACAGGATACCAAGAAACGGAATGAATAAACTCACGAGCCCTAGAACTAATGAAGTGACCGCGAAACCACTTGTACGTGTCTCAGTGGTAACGAGTAAACCTTGCGTAATTCCCGGATTAAGAACAGCTCCACAGTTCATACATATGTCTGGAGTGCCTATTAATTCTTTCCCACAGTTCTTACAAAACATAGTTCCCTCCTATTAAAATCTTATATTTATGTTTTGTTATCTAGTATATGGACAAATGATTGAGTACCATATACGCAAGCCAATAGTACCTCGGTCAGTTTGGCAACCAATATCAACGTAGCGCCCAATACCCCAGTTCTGTTTTTCAGCCCATTGTTGGTCATATTTGCCCATAAAATCATCGTCTGTTCCTAACAACTCACCAAAGAAATTGGAGAAGCTCACTCCTGCAAAATCAAGAATAATTGAAGCAGTTCCTCCAACGCTATACTTAACTGCTCCATCTAACACGTCACATAACAAATCACTACCCGAACCACTATCCTGTTCACCTCCCACTATAACTATATGGATTGAATCACCAACTTCCGTTGTTCGGAAAATTTCCTGGTTTACTGTAACAACCTGATTGTCATTCAAGCTGTAGTATTTGCCACTTTGAGGTAAATCAGTTCTTTGAACAGTCTTGCCGTCAGTTACGACTATGCTAATGTAGACTTCTCCTTTACTATCAAGAATACGACGTAATGGTTCCTCCCCATTGTCTGTTACTCCGATAGAATCAATACGAACGGTTAAAGGGGGATTCTCTGTACGTGTTAGAATTTCCAAACTCATCGATTCCCCAGCCAAGTTATAAGCTAATACGTAATATCTGTATTCAGTTGCATATTTAAGATTTCTGTCAACGTATTCTTCTACGTTTCTGGAAACCTCTCCAACCATAACACCATTTCGATAAATTCGAAATCCCATTTCATTATTTGAGTTATCCTGCCACTTAATCTGAATTTCCGCACAAGAAATAGCCTTTGATTCAACGCCAGACGGAGCGAAGGGCGGTGTTTTCGATGTTTGGCTCTGGTAGTGTTGGAAGATAAGAAACGCTGTAATTGTGAGTAACACTGCGACTACAGTAGTAATTATAACCAATACTAAAGTTTTTTTATTATTGTTCATGTTCGTCTACGATTATACGCTCTTTCTACACTATGTCAAGTTGATAAGAGCGTGTACAGTTTAAAATACTTGTCTACGTTTGCCCGTTGACTTGTTTCTGTTTGGGTGATAACATAGTGGGCGGTCGGTTGAGAGATTGGATTGGTAGAGATTGACGGGAACAGCGATTCGCTTCATAATGGAAATGGAGCATGTGGTCTGACACCATCCTCGGTCTTTGGTTCCTTAAGGAGACAGTTCATTGTCTCGCTCAAAGGTTCTTTTCGTAGGAGAATTATCGCGTGCGAGTGTGTGCGTAAAAAAGGAGGGGTAGCAGAGAGAGAAACATGTCGGCAGATAACGGTTTTGAGCCAACTATCATCGGATTCCTCTGCAACTGGTGCAGTTATGCCGGCGCCGACCTCGCTGGGGGAAGCCGTAAAAAGTACGCCGCCAATGTCCTGCCCATCCGCGTGATGTGCAGTGGCACGGTTTCTCCCCATCACATCGTCAAAGCCTTTCAGATGGGCGCTGATGGCGTGCTGGTCACCGGCTGTCACATCGGGGAGTGCCACTACATGAAGGGCAACTATATGACCGCCAAGCGCATTCCGGTGGTGAAAGAATTGCTTGGCTTCATCGGCATTTCTCCAGACAGATTGATGCTGGACTGGGTTTCAGCATCGGAGGGAGAAAAATTCGCCAGGGTCGTCACTGAGTTTTCCGACAAAATTCGCAGTCTGGGACCATCACCATTGAAGGGAAGAGTGCATGGAAGAGTTAAAGAAGAAAGTCAAGCAAGCGCTTGAAGAGGGAAAAATTCACGGATTCCTCGGCTTGAAGGCTGATGAGGGGGATATTTCCCCCTTTTTTATGACTAAAGATAACATCGCCGAGCTTGAGAAACTAACCGCGCCGGATGGACGGTATTCTCTCGGTAAAATACTCTCCCGTATCGCCGCCCAAAATCCGGGCAAAGCCATCGGGGTGATGGTGCGGGGGTGTGACGAGCGCGCGATTATCGAGTTGACCAAGGCGAGCCAGTTAGGCACTGCCAGCACTGTACAATTTGGGGTTGCCTGCACACCGCAAACCGCTGAAAAGTGCAACTGCCCCCAGCCTTACCCTTCCACGATTGACTTCGGGGAGAAGGCAAAGAGCGTCAATCACGGTGAACTGCTCACCAAACTGGAGCAGATGAGTGTCGAAGACCGCCTTGCTTACTGGATGGCGCAATTCGACAAGTGCATTAAGTGCTACGGCTGTCGCAATATTTGCCCGGTGTGCTATTGCCAAGAGTGCACCCTGGAAGATAAAAACCTGGTGCCCGGCGGCATCGTCCCGCCTGCCACTCCCGTGTTTCACTTTATTAAAGCAATGCACATGGCGGATAGGTGTATCGATTGCGGACTGTGCGAAGCGACCTGCCCATCGAATATTCCGCTCCGCACTATCTACCGCCACATGAGAAAGGTTATGCAGGAACTCTTCGATTACGTGCCCGGCAGAGCCGCCGATGATAAATCGCCGCTGGGCACGCTGGAAGAGGGAGGGAGGTTAATACACTAACGATGGATTATAGAACTGTATTAACGGTTTGCCCATATTGCGGGTGTGGGTGTGGAATGTATCTGGAGGTGATGGATGGCAAAGTCACCGGCACCCTGCCGAGCATGAACCATCCCATCAGTGAAGGCTCGTTGTGCATCAAGGGGTGGAATGCCCACGAACCTGTTCACAGCCAGAAGCGGCTAACCAAACCCCTCATCCGGAAAGACGGTGTGCTCACAGAAGCCAGCTGGGACGAGGCTATCAGCAATGTTGCAGGCGAACTAGCCCGCATCCGCGACCAGTACGGACCGAATTCTCTGGCGGTGCTAACCTCCGCTAAATGTACCAATGAAGAAAATTATCTGTTGATGAAACTGACCCGCGCCGTTTTGGGTACGAATAACATCGACCACTGTGCCCGGCTTTGACATTCCTCAACTGTGGCCGGTCTGGCCAGGGCGTTCGGGAGCGGGGCAATGACCAACTCCATCCCGGATATTGAGGAATCGGATTGCATTCTTATTACCGGCTCTAACACTACGGAAGCGCACCCGCTCGTTGCCTCTCGCGTCTTCAAG
>JAURWL010000051.1 GCA_030654965.1 Dehalococcoidales bacterium
ACGCCTTAAGGAGCCGCCACCCCTGACGCTCACTCAGCCCCAGAGTGATTGCCGCCTCCCCCACCCCTATCTTCCCCTCCAATACCAGATTCATTACCTTCAACCGTGCTTGCTCCTGTTGTGTCAATGTCAGTTCTCCCACGACTGACATTATCCCTCAACAGTTAGCTACTGACATAATCGTATAGCAACAACAGTTGGTTTGGCTCACTTTCAGACCGTTGCCACCAGCCATGTTTCTGCAATGGCATTTGGGTCATAGGTCTCACCAATTTTAATATCGTTATTACTATTATTGGTAGCTTGAATAAATACAAAATCAGCATATACTTCATTCCAGGTATATCCTGCTTGCCATATTTCCCATCTCCAATCTCCATCAAGTGCTCCATCATCATAGTAGACTACATTACTATCCCAATGATAGCCACTATATGAATAGGCAGCGACGGGTGAACTTGGAAGTACTAGCACTATTAATAATATAACGGCAAAATTTACAAAAAGATAGCGGAGTAACTTCTTAAGTACTTTCATGTGTGTTTTTCTCCTTTTTCTTAATCAAAGAAAACCTGACATTCTATCAAATGTATTTATTCGTAGATTGCCCTGCCCTATGATGAAAAAGCAGGGCAGATATAATCCACCTGCCACACTCCATAGACCTTTTGAAGTTTCATTTGACTCTCCACAACAGGTTAAGTTCTGCCCAAATAATAGCTACCCTAACACAAGAAATCACTAGAAAAACGCTCAAAATCGACGTAACTACCGCATCATTGGACTTTGTCGAATCTTTAATCCCCCTAGAATTCTGATAAGTTGTTGGGGCAGATTCGATTCGTAGGCAGGTAATCAGGTAGTTTGGTTCTCATTTTTAACTCCTTTGAATCAATATAGCAGACGAAGTTCAATACAAGATGAACCGAAAATAAATAGAAGATGAATTTTGGGATTTAATGGGGGTACTTTGGTAATAGTAAGTTCATCCATAGATAGAACACGAACGGAACTTTCGCTTTTCTCTGTTATTCAAGTTCCATCTCTAACAATGCGAGCCTGTCTGAGTATTAGCACCATTCTAGTGATAAGTCAAAACTAAAAAATAATGAAAATGAAGCTAAGTTGGGTTAATCTAATAGACATGTGCCGGCTCTTTTCTTTTACTTAAGCGTATGAGTAGCCATCGAGCCCGCTGTTTGCTATACTTGGGATAAGACCTGAAACATCCTGTGAAGAGGGGGTAAACAAACGCCCCCTCTTTTCCATAGCTGCCCTCGCATTCAATGTGATGAAAACGGAAGCGTATAATATTTCTGCTTTCAAACTGGAGAGGAGCGATTTTCATTAATGACCGGTCAAGAGTCAGCAAACAAAGCATACGAAGAAGTGTACCATCGCTCGCTGAAAGACCCTGAGGGCTTCTGGGGCGAAATTGCCGGACAATTCCACTGGTACAAGAAGTGGGATAAAGTCCTTGATGATTCACATCCTCCATTCTTCCACTGGTTCGTCGGCGGTAAGACGAATCTCTGCTATAACGCCGTCGACCGCCACCTGAAAAACGGCCTCCGCGATACTCCCGCCATCATCTGGGAAGGCGCGGCGCAGGGCATAACCAGGATTATCACCTACGGCGACCTGTACAAGGAAGTCAACTGCTTTGCCGGGGTTCTAAAAAAACTGGACGTGCAAAAAGGCGACCGTGTTTTATTGTTCATGCCCAGTGTACCTGAGACAATTTTCGCCATGCTTGCCTGCGTGCGCATCGGGGCAATTCATGTGGGCGTGTTCACAGGTTACGGCATCGATGCGCTCACCAAGAGAATAAAGAGCGCCAAACCCAGAATTGCGATTACCGCCGATGGCAGTTTCCGCCGCAACCGGATTGTGCCGTTGAAAGGAACCCTGGACATCGCCATGCAAAAAGCCCCCGTGGAAAAGGTTATTGTGTTGAACCGCGGGATTACTCCGGTCAATATGACGCCGGGCAGAGACCTGGATTGGGCAGAACTGGTGCGTAACTATGGCAGCGACTATGTTGAACCGTTGCCAGTTGAGAGCGAACATCCTTCCCACATTGTCTTTACCTCCGGAGATACCGGCAATCCGCGCGGCGTGGTCAATGACACCGGCGGATATATGGTGGGACTCTGCAATTCAATGAGCCAGATATATGGTGTACGCCCGGGTGACGTGTACTGGGCAACTTCGGATATCGGCTGGCGCTTAGGCCACAACCACATCGCTTATGGACCGCTTCTCTACGGCGTCACCTCTATCATGTTTGATGGCACGCCGGACTACCCCGACCACGCTGTCTACTGGCGGTTGATTGAAAAACATCGTGCGGCTGTCCTATTCACCGTCCCGACTGTTTTCAAAATGTTACGCCGATTCGGCATAGAGCATGTGAAGAAGCACGATAACAGCTCGGTAAGGTACCTCTTTCTGGCAGGTGAATACTGTGACGCAGACACCTGGAAATGGTCGACCGAAGCACTGGGGGGCAGACCGGTGATTGACAACTACTGGCTGACGGAAGCCGGCTGGCCGATGACCTCGCTCATGGCAGGCATGGAGCTTTCAGCCATTAAGCCCGGGTTCGCTGGTAAACCATGCATCGGCTGGGATATGGCAGTAGTCGACAAAAAGGGCAATCCGGTGCCGCCCGGTACTGAAGGGATACTGGTCGCGAAACCGCCCCTACCCCCGGGCAATATCACAACCCTGTGGGGAGCCGATAAATTCTACGAACAGGAATACTGGCGACAGTTCCCCGGCAAGATGCTCTTCCTCTGCGGCGATTTTGCTACACAGGACAGGGATGGTTATATTGCCATCGGGAGACGCGTGGACGAAGTTATCAATATAGCCGGCCAGCGGATAAGCACACGGGAGATTGCAGAAGTCATTGCCGGCCATCCGGCAGTAGCTGAGGCGTGTGTGATTGGTGTAGCAGATGCGCTGAAGGGTGAGGAGGCGGTTGGACTGGTGGTGCTGAAGCCCGGCGTGGAAGCTACAGCTCAGTTAAAAATCGAGTTGCGTAATACGGTCAGAGAACGTGTTGGCGCCATCGCCGCGCCTAAAGACATCCATTTTATGCCATCGCTACCCAAAAACCGGCAGGGCAAGCACATGAGGGCGGTCTTCAAAGCCATCCTTGACAAACAGGAGATTACAGACCCGGCGGCTTTTAAAGACGACGCCAGCAAAAAAGAAATTGAGCAGGCGATTACCCTGATGAAGCAGGCACTGGCATAGGCAGTAAATTTTCTTGCCGGGAAAACAACTAATGTACCAGTGGAATCCTGAAGAGTATCAAGACAATTCCGCCAACCAGAAGAAATGGGGAGCTGATTTAGTTTCCGGTCTCAAACTAACTGGAAATGAACGCGTCCTCGATATCGGGTGTGGGGTTGGTGATATTACTGCCATGATTGCAGAGAAACTCCCCGGGGGTTCTGTTATTGGTTTAGACAGTTCGCCGGATATGATAAGGCAGGCTGAGAAGAATTACCCTGCCATCAAGCATTCCAACCTCTCTTTTGTGGTGAAAGACGCTGGAGAACTGGATTTCGTTAACAAATTCGATATTGTATTTTCCAATGCCTGTTTACACTGGGTAAAAAACCATCTCCCCGTTCTTCAAGGTATAACACGCAGTTTGCGTTCCGGCGGCAGAATAATGCTCCAGATGGGTGGCAGGGATAACGCAAAACATATCCTGGAAGTTATCACACTATTGATGAGAAAACCGCAGTGGGCGCCTTTCTTCACTAATTTCGAGTTTCCTTATGGTTTCTATGGACCGGAGGAATATAAAGACTGGCTTGCTGAGACTGGCTTGGCAATAAAAAGACTCGAACTTCTACCTAAAGACATGACTCATGATAATAAAGAGAAATTCGCCGCCTGGATAAGAACAACCTGGCTGCCATATATACAGGCAGTGCCGGCTTCACTCCGAGAACAGTTTATAAACGAACTGATAACGGAATATATAAAGCTTCATCCTGTAGACAGCAATGGTTTTATTCACATTCAGATGAACCGACTAGAAGTCGAGGCATATAAACCATGAGGGTAAATCTCACGGATTTTCACATCAGACAATACTCTTCCGAAGACCGGAAAGCTGTCATCGAACTCTGGCAGAAATGCAACCTGACGCGCCCGTGGAACAATCCGAGGCTGGATATTGAGCGTAAATTAAAGGTTAATCCGGAGCTATTCCAAATTGGATTGGTAGATAACAAGGTTAGTGCCACGGTAATGGGTGGGTATGAAGGACACCGCGGGTGGGTGAACTATCTTGCGGTTGACCCGCTCTATCAAAGAAAAGGATTGGGACAGCAGATTATGAAAGCCAACGAGGAAAAACTCTTGGCAATAGGTTGTCCCAAGATAAACCTGCAAATACGGACGGATAACCTTTCTGCAGTTTCCTTCTATAAAAGCATCGGCTACAAAACGGATGATGTCATCAGTATGGGGAAGCGTCTGGTTGAGGATAAATAGAGTGGGCAGAGCTTTGTTGATTCAGTAATCAGTTGACCCGGGTCACCAGAAGTAGTAACATATCAACATAGCAACATCTGTATGTTACTTCAACATGGGGGCGAAGATAAATGAGCACATCTCTGAAGCGCACTACGATTTTCCTAACCGTGGAACAGCATGAAAAACTCCGCCGTCTGGCTTTTGAACAGCGTACTTCAATGGCTAAACTTCTTCGGGATGCCGCTCTTGAAATAATTGAAGACGAAGAGGATATTCGGGAGGGACTGAAAGCACTTTCTGATACCGCGGGAACTATGACCTGGGAGCAATATAAGAAGCGCAGGGCGGAGATGAAGCGCCGGGATGACCTATAAACTTATTCTCAGACGCGAAGCTCAGAAACAATTAGACCTGCTCTCGGAACAGGATTATCAAAGGGTAGCCAGGGTAATTTCAAACCTGGAGAAAAATCCCCGACCATTGAAAACAAAAAAACTTTCCGGAAGCGGCTTGTGGCGTGTTCGTATCGGACGACACAGAGTTGTCTTTGCCATAGATGATAACGCTAGAACGGTCATTATCGTGCGTGTTGCACGCCGGAAAGAGGATACATACAAAGGGTTGTAGCGATAAACTGTTTGGATGTGTCTACAGTCTGATTACCAGGTCTCTCAGTGCTTCCGCCAGTTCAACCAATTTCTGGCAATCTACTTTGTCGGGTGAATCTTTATCGTGTGTGTGAAATGGTATTTCTCTGTGTGCAGTGATATAATTGGTTTTTATATTTAACAGAGACGAGGCGGCTGGTAAAGGTTTGAACTGGCAAAGCGCCTTCATTTATAGCGCCCTCAGTAGAAAGGAGTAGATACTTGCGGTGAAAGAAAGAGAGAGTTCTACTGAGAAAAGGAATGTACCTTTCCGGGACTGGACACAAGGTAGTATAGTTAATAATCTCTGGGCTCTATCCTGGCCCATGATAATAAGCAGTATCCTCAATACCCTGGGCCCCACTGTTGATATGATATGGGTGGGCAAGCTGGGTTCAGCTTCCGTTGCCGGAGTTGGTCTTGCCGGACTGGCCGTTCAGTTGGTGAATTCACTGCTGATGGGCCTCTTCGCTGGTTTGAGAGCCATGGTCGCCCGCTTTGTCGGGGCTGGTGATAATGAGGGCGCCAATCAAGCTGCCAAGCAGGCGATTGTTGTCAGCGCCATCTTTTCCATAATTATGGCGATTATAGGCATCTTCTTTGCTAAGCAAATTCTGGGAATATTCGGGGTTAGTGCTGACGTTGTCGGACAGGGAGCAGCCTACCTGCGTATTCAATTCCTGGGCATGGTGGCTATGGTCTTTGTGATGATGACCGGTAGCACTATGCAAGCCTCCGGAGATACGATGACCCCGATGAAGATATCCCTTATCTACAGGCTCCTTCATGTGGCTCTCTGTCCTTTCCTGGTCTTTGGTTGGTGGATATTTCCCCGCATGGGTGTTAGTGGCGCCGCTCTGACCACTGTCATTTCTCAGAGTCTGGGAGGAACTATCGGATTGTGGATTCTTTTTTCCGGACGTACCCGTTTACGGCTCAACTTCAGGGGCTTTCGTTTTGATACGAATCTTATCTGGCGCATTGTCAAGGTTGGTCTTCCCGCCTCCATCAATAGTATGGAAAGAAGCGTGGTTGGACTGGTGATGATGTGGTTCATTGCCCCCTTTGGCACCCTGGCAGTGGCGGCTCATACCATAATGCAGAGAGTCGAGATGGTGGTATTAATGCCCGGCATGGGATTCGGCCAGGCGGCGGGCGTGCTGGCAGGCCAAAACATGGGGGCAAACCAACCCGAGCGTGCCGAGAAGAGCGGCTGGCTGGGGGTATGCATGGTGGAAGCTTTTATGATTGTCAGTTCGGTGGCAATATTTCTATGGGCGCCGGGAATAGTGCGTATCTTCAACAACGAGGCCGGGGTCGTGGAGATAGGCAGTACCTTCTTGATGATAGCGGCAGTAGGTTACTTCTTTATGGGATTTGCGGCGGTTCTGTCGGAGTGTCTCAATGGTGTTGGTGATACTGTCATACCTATGGCGGCGAGCCTGATAACAATGTGGGGGGTACAGGTTCCCCTGGCTTACTTCCTACCGCGGATGACCGACCTTGGTGTCTACGGAGTACGCTGGGCGATGGTGGTTGCCCTAGCGATGAGGGCATTCACTTACATAATCTATTTTAAATTGGGCAGATGGAAGCGTAAGAAGGTATAGAACACTACCAAGTATATTAAGTCACAAAAGAGTTATTATAACTAATACGGCAATTATGACCTATAGTTGCCGTTTCATACTTAAAGGATAGGGATTTGCTACTGTTCAAATCAGGGCAGTGTTAGCTTAATATCGTAGCTAACCAAGTATTTTCGGGGGTACGTGTTGCGTCAAAATAAACTGTTACCGAAAGAGTAGTCGTTGCGTCATAAATAGTGTTACCAATGTTCTTCTTTTTTGATGGTATTACTGGTCATGCCTTATTATCTGCCATATCCCATAAAAGTTTCAGGTTATCATTTATCTGTTTCAGGAGCTTAACCGGACTCAGGCTTTGAAAAGCATCCATCAGGTCTCTCTTTTCCCTCTCAGAGAGAATGCCCGACTTTAAGAGACGATAGCAGGGGGTTTGAGCTTCATCATAAGCCTTGTAGACCTTAGCTCCATGACGGCGCTTGCTTATCAGCTTCATTGAAGGCTGGAAGAAGTTAGCATACAACCGTAATAAAGAATAGATTCGGTTAAGCATCTCTAAAGCCTCTTTTGAACTGTAACGTCGGTAACCGATAATTCTCCTCACCAAAGCCCCGTTCTTCTGCTCTACATGACAGCTATCATTCTTTTTGTAAGGACGTGACCGTGTAAAGGTAATGCCCTCATGTTGGCAGTAACGGTAAAGATACTGATTGATAAACTCACTGCCATTATCTGAATCCAGCCCCAGCAAAGGAAAAGGCAGACGGGCGCGTAAGTGATGGATAGCAGCCCCAACCCGTTCCTGTCCTTTCCCCCAGACGCCACCACATTCCGTCCAGCCGGTGGCGATATCAACTGCGGTTAAGGTATTCAGGTAGAAGCCATCAACGCTCTCCCCACAATGAGCCACCAGGTCAACTTCAAGAAAACCAGGACGGTTATCCTGCCAATCAGCAAAGGTACGGATGGGAATAGAACTCTTCAGTAAACTACCCGGTCTGGTGGTAGAGAAATGGTGCCGGTCGCCTTGCTGACGGAACGGACGGAGTAGACGGTCAATTGTCGAAGGACTTATCTGGCGGAGTTGTGTTTCCACTGCCGGCGTTATTTTAATATCGCCATTCTTCTTTAATATCTTCACCAAGTCGTGTAAAAACGGGTGTAGACGTTTCGAGCAGAGCCTGTCAGCCGCTTCCCAGACAATTTTTAGCACCGCTACCGCCTCGTGACTGTATTTCCGTGGTCGTCCCCGCTTTTTGCTACCGTGTGACGAAGTCCCTCTGTTCAAGAGCCTGATGGATGCTTTGCGGTGTAGCCCAGTAGTTTTCGTAAACTCGTCTAATATCTTCGTCTTTCCCTCTTTCTTAGCTTGCCAATACCTATCACGGATTGCCTGCGCATATTCTTGTATACTCTGTCGTGTCACCTGACCTCCTTATAATGTAGTCCTCGGTAACACTAATTTTGAGTCAATACCCCTTCCCTTGGTAACTATTATTATGAGTCAATGCGCCACATTGACAATGTAGAAACTATGTGTTAGCATTTAAAGCATACGGAAAACGGTTGCCGTATACCTTTCGCTCTCAAGATAGACTAAATGAAGGCAAACAGCAATGAAAAGAGTCCTGGTCAATGAACCCGCTTGCATGGGGTGCCATCTCTGCGAGGTGCACTGCCAGCTTCAGCATTCACGTTCCAGAGACCTGCTCAAAGCCTTCAAGAAGGAATCCCCCAAACCCACCCCCCGTCTCCGTATTGAAGTACGGAAACCGGTCTTCTTCTCGCTTCGCTGTCAACAGTGCACGGAACCATCCTGTGTTTCTGCCTGCCTGACTGGCGCCCTCTCCCGCAACCCGGAAACGGGTGTAGTCACCACCGATGAAGACAGGTGCATCGGATGCTGGACGTGCATTCTTGCCTGTCCGTATGGTAGTATCCGACAAGATGCCCTGAAACACAAACCTGTGAAATGCGACCTCTGCCAGGGAGCCGAGACGCCCGCCTGTGTGCTCAACTGCCCTAATGAAGCGCTTACCTGTGAAGAGGTCACTGCTAAGGTTCTGGTCAGATGATTACAGTTATTGATTATGGCGCTGGTAATCTGCGTAGTGTGGTCAATGCACTCACGCTACTTGGCTATCCCCACCGGGTGAGCCAGAAACCGGCTGATGTGCTCAGTGCCGATGCTGTTATCTTACCCGGAGTCGGTGCTGCCGGCGATACAATGAAGAGCCTGGAAAAACTTTCCCTCATTAAACCAATCAAACAATATATCGCTGAAGGGAGGCCTTTTTTTGGTATCTGTATCGGACTTCAAGTCCTGCTGACAACCACTGAAGAAGGGGGTAGCCATAAATGTCTGGGTATTATCCCGGGTAAAGTTCGTAAACTAACCCCCGGGCTCAAAATACCGCACATGGGCTGGAATCAGGTAAAGCAACTCACCGCCCATCCCATCTTCTCGGGTATCCCGGATAACACGAATTTCTATTTCGTGCACAGCTACTATGCCATTCCAGAGAGCAACACTGCGGTCATCGGCACCACCGATTACGGTATCTCATTCTGCAGTGTTCTGGCACAGGGCAAACTGGTCGCTACGCAATTTCACCCGGAAAAGAGCGGGGAATGGGGACTGAAGCTATATGATAACTTTCTGAAGATGGCGGGGGAGAACAAGAGATGACCGGGACACTGGACACAAAATATCTCATAATAGGTAATTCCGCCGGTGGTATTGGCGCGGCGGAAGCAATCCGGCAGTTAGACAGGTCCGGCTCCATAACTATTATCTCTGATGAGCCTTATCCCGCCTACTCCCGCCCGCTTATTTCCAAATACCTCGCCGGGGAATGCAAAATTGAGAAGATGCTTTTCCGTCCGTCTGATTTCTATGAGAAAAATTCTATCAGAGCTTTGCCGGGCAGGAAGGCAGTGCAACTTGATACCAAGGGACACACCGTAAAAATTGACGATGGTACAGTCATTGCATGGGAGCAACTCTTACTTGCCACCGGCGGCTCCCCGATTATTCCACAAATGGAAGGCGGGAACAGTCCTGCTGTCTTTACCTTCACCACGCTGGATGATGCCAGAGCAATCGACCATTACATAAAGAAGGGAATGCGGGCAGTAGTCATTGGCGGTGGTCTCATCGGCGTGAGTGTCACCGAGGCGCTGGTCAAACGCGGCGTCAGAGTCACCATTATCGAAATGAAAGACCGCATTCTCAATACGATTCTGGATGAGACAACATCGACGATGGCGACCGCTATTCTGGAAAAACATGGGGTGAAAATTATCACCAACCACACAGTCACCGAAATCAACAGTGAATTTACCACCGACCGTATTCACGCCGTTACACTGGATGACAGCCGGGGAATCTCTTGCGAGGCAGTCATTGTCGCCATCGGTGTGCGACCGCGTTTAGAACTGGCAGCAAGCGCGGGCATCAAAGTCAATCGTGGTATCATCGTTGACCGCACCATGAAAACATCAAAATCGGATATTTATGCATGTGGTGATGCCGCAGAGGCTTATGATTTTATTCAGGGTGAAAACAGGGTCACCCCCATCTGGCCAAATGCCTATCTCGGCGGGAGGGTAGCCGGCTTTAATATGGCAGGTGTTTCCACAAAATACACCGGCGCTACCTCAATGAACTCGCTCAACTACTTTGGCATGGCAGTCACATCCGCTGGCATGGTTATGCCACCCGATAAATCCTATGAAGTTATCAGCCGGCAGAACGAACGGAACTACCGGAAAGTGATTTTAAAAGATGGTTTGCTCATCGGGCTAATTTTCTGTGGGGATATTGAGCAATCGGGCATCGTCTATGGCTTAATGAAAGACAGGGTTAATGTGTCCGATTTTAAACAGACGCTGGTCGCCGACGACTTCAGCTTCGTTTCTCTACCTGAGCCACTCTGGAGAGAGAGGTTAGCAGGTTCATTCAAGCCACAAACGGAGTCCGAACCAATCACCGTGGGGGTACTGCAATGAAAGACATGAGGAAAGTCAACAATCCGCACAATGATGACAAAGTAATCGATGCCTGCTCCATCTTCGGCGCTATGGACGTCACCGGTCGCCGATTCTCGGGTAACGGAGTCATCAAAGCTATCACCAATATGCACGACCGTAGTAACGGGTTAGGTGGCGGCTTTGCTGTCTACGGACTGTACCCTGCTTATGCTGATTCCTATGCTTTCCACATCATGTACCTCAATGATGCGGCACAGAACCAGACCGAAGCTTTCCTAAAAGAGAATCTCCATATTCTGTATGGTGAAAAGGTGCCGACAAAGCCGACTGCGGGCATTGTCAACCCGCCGCTCTTCTGGCGTTATTTCGCCGAAGTCGGCAACCATAAACTGGAAGACATCCCTGATGATGACTACATCGTCGCGAAGGTAATGCAGATTAATACCACCATTGATGATGTCTTTGTCTTCTCCAGCGGCAAGAACATGGGCGTCTTCAAAGGCGTTGGCTATCCGGAGCAAATCGCCGCTTATTTCTGCTTGGAACAGTACCAGGGTTATCTCTGGACAGCGCACGGCCGGTTTCCCACGAACACGCCGGGGTGGTGGGGCGGCGCTCACCCCTTTAGCGTCCTCGATTGGACGGTAGTGCACAATGGTGAAATCTCATCTTACGGCATCAACCGCCGCTGTCTGGAGCAATTCGGCTACCAGTGTACCATGCAAACCGATACGGAAGTGGTCGCCTATGCCGTCGATTTATTAGTACGCAAACACGGTCTACCCATAGAACTGGTGGCGAAAATCCTGGCACCGCCCTTCTGGAGCAATATTTCCCGGCAGGCTAACGGACAGAAGGAACTTCTGCTCACACTCCGTCAGGTCTATGGTAGCCTGCTTCTGAACGGACCGTTCACCTTTATCATTGCTCATCAGGGGGAGATGATTGGTCTTACCGACCGCATCCGCCTACGCCCGCTCACCGTCGGGGAAAAGGGCAGTATGCTCTACCTCTCCTCGGAGGAATCAGCCATCCGACTGGTTAGTCCTGACCTTGACCGGGCGTGGACGCCGGTGGGCGGTGAGCCGGTTATCGGCAGGCTGGGCAAACCACTCCCATCTCAACGTGAATTGGTAATCGCTGGAGTTATGTGAAATGCTTACAAAACGTATTATCCCCTGCCTTGATGTAAAAGCCGGGCGGGTCGTCAAAGGCGTGAAGTTCCGCGACCTCCGTGATGCCGGTGACCCAGTGGAATTAGCCGCTTTTTATAATGAACAAGGCGCCGATGAGCTGGTTTTTTATGACATCACCGCTTCCAGTGATGACCGCGCCATCATGCGCGAGGTAGTAGAGCGCACCGCCAACCAGATATTTATTCCTCTCACCGTCGGGGGCGGACTTCGTACTGTGGAAGACATGCATCGTATGCTTCAGGTTGGCGCCGATAAGGTCTCGATAAACACCGCCGCGGTTCTGAATCCAAAACTTATTACGGAAGGCGCGCGACGATTCGGCAGTCAATGCATCGTCTTGGGCATGGATGCCAAGAGAGTTACTGTCTCCAGTCCTGTCCGCTGGGAGGTGTTCACCCACACCGGAGCAGACGGCGGACGCGGCACCGGTCTGGACGCAATTGAGTGGGCGCATAAGGCGGTAGAACTGGGCGCGGGCGAGATAGTGGTGAACAGCATTGACGCCGATGGCACTCAGGCCGGATACGACCTGGAACTGTTACGGGCTATTTCCGAAAGTGTGACCGTGCCCGTAGTCGCCAGCGGTGGCGCCGGCGCTCCGGATGACCTCTTTCAGGCGCTCATCACGGGTAAAGCGGACGCCGTGCTTGCCGCCAGCATTTTTCACTACGGCACTTATTCAATTAGAGACGTTAAGAAATTCCTGTTAAACAAGGGCATCCCGGTGAGGTTGGAGGTAGGGAAACCGTGAAAATGCTCGTGCCTCCGAAGTTCAGAGTGGTGCGCGATGCGACGCGCTGTATCGGATGTCAGGTCTGCGTCAACCAGTGCAGTTTTGACGCTCACTATTATGATGCCGAAGACGTCGTCGTATGCAGTCGGGATGAAAACTGTGTCGCCTGCCATCGCTGTGCCACATTCTGTCCGACGGGCGCTCTGACTATTACCCGTAATCCGCTTGATTACCGTGAGAACCAGAATTGGCATCGCGAGGATATTGAAGACATCTGGCGGCAAGCAGAGAGCGGCGGCATGTTGCTCACAGGCATGGGTACTGACAAAGGCTACCCTATCTACTGGGACCATCTGCTCCTGAACGCCAGTCAGGTGACCAACCCTTCCATCGACCCGCTCCGTGAACCGATGGAGTTGACCACATATCTGGGCAGGAAACCAGATAAGGTTAAAATAAGCCCCGACTCACTAAAACTTGAAACAGAGATGGCGCCGCAGGTCAGAATTGACGTGCCGGTAATGTTCTCTGCAATGTCCTATGGGGCAGTCAGCCTGAATGTCCACAAATCGCTGGCGCGCGCCGCCACGGAAATGGGCACGCTCTGGAATACCGGCGAGGGTGGTTTACACCCCAGCCTCTATAAATACGGGAAGAACACAATCGTCCAGGTAGCTTCGGGGCGGTTTGGCGTACAGCCCAGCTACCTTCATGCGGCGCGTGTCGTTGAAATCAAAATCGGGCAGGGCGCCAAACCGGGTATTGGCGGCCATCTGCCTGCGGAAAAGGTCAGCGCCGAGGTCTCTATGACACGAATGATTCCCCGGGGCACGGATGCCCTCTCCCCCGCTCCTCAGCACGATATTTATTCGATAGAGGATTTGACGCAACTCATCTACGCACTGAAAGAAGCGACCAATTACACCAAGCCAATATCGGTAAAAATTGCGGCAGTACATAACTCGGCGGCAATTGCCAGTGGCATGGTGCGGGCAGGTGCGGACATTATTGTCCTGGATGGGTTGCGGGGCGCTACTGGCGCCGCCCCCAAAGTCATCCGTGACAACGTTGGCATCCCCATTGAACTGGCACTGGCTTCAGTCGATACCAGATTACGACAGGAAGGCATTCGCAATCAGGCATCGCTGGTTATCTCCGGCGGTATCCGGAACAGCGGTGATGTCACTAAAGCCATCGCCCTCGGCGCCGATGCGGTCAATATCGGCACAGCGGCGCTCGTCGCGCTCGGCTGTCATGTCTGCCAGCAATGTCACACCGGGAAATGTGCCTGGGGCATCTGCACCACCGACCTTTCTCTGACACGGCGCATCAATCCCGAAATCGGTGCACGGCGTCTGGCGAATCTCTTGCGCGGCTGGAGTCTGGAAATCAAGGACATGCTCGGCGGCATGGGTATCAACGCTATCGAAAGTTTGCGCGGCAACCGGCTCCACCTCCGCGGTGTCGGACTGACGGATACGGAATTGGAAATCCTTGGAGTAAGGATGGCGGGGAGTTAAGATGGAAAGAAACAAGACGGCAACACTGGCGACCATTGATGCTACCAGCTTGCACTACCGTAATCTCAATGCGCAACTACGCGACCTGGTCGCCGGCGGCACAGAAAAAATTATCATCAACAACGTATATGGCCAGCGGTATATTGGCACGGACTTGAATAAGCCGGTCGAAATCGAGATACACGGCACACCAGGCAATGACCTAGGCGCTTTTATGGATGGTCCGACCGTCACCATTTACGGCAATGCCCAGGATGGCACCGGTAATACTATGAATGATGGCAGAATCATCGTGCACGGGCGCGCGGGCGATATCACCGGACTCTCAGCGCGGGGCGGGGAAATCTATGTCAGAGACAGTGTGGGGTACCGCGCCGGCATCCACATGAAGGCATTTGGAGATAAAATGCCAGCGCTTGTTATTGGAAGCACGGCGCAGGATTTTGTCGGCGAGTATATGGCGGGTGGTGTCCTTATTCTCCTCGGTATCGGATTGGAAGGAAATCAACATAAAGCCAGCTTCATTGGCACGGGCATGCACGGCGGTGCCATCTACTTCAGGGGCTCTATCGAAGAACACCAGTTAGGCAAAGAAGTCGGTATCGCAGAACTGAGCGGGGAAGATAGAACTACCTTGACTCGTCTGGTGACAAAATTCTCCCGCTATTTTAACTGTGATGCGGAAGGTATCCTAAAGGAGAAATTCACCAAACTCTATCCTAAATACCTCCGACCTTACGGTCAACTCTACACCTATTGAGGTGCGCTTTGTTTCAGGTTCTACTGGTGGCAAAACCGGGTGGAGAGGCGAGCAAACTGACCGCAGCGCTCAGCCGTAACAACTTTACGTGCAGTATGGTGGGCAGCGCTGATGACGCCCTACAACAGGTCAACATACGCCTCCCCGACTTATTCCTCCTTGAAGTTGGCAGTATTCCGGAGAGCGAACACCTCTGTCGGTATCTGCGGGAGGAGAAGAAGCTCCCCGTTCTTGCCATTACCTCAATGGAAACGGCGCTCAATCTCGACGGCACCATCGATGATTTCGTACTCAGTCCTGTAAACACAGATGAGGTTGTCACCAGAGTAAAACGCCTGCTAAACAAAAAAACGAAAGCCGCCAGCCCGGAACAAATCACCATCGGGAATCTGGTCATTGATACAATCAAATATGAAGTCTATATCAGTGGCAGACCGGTATCGCTCACCTTCCGTGAATACGAACTCCTCAAATTTCTAGCAACGAACCCCGGTCGGGTCTTCACCCGGGACGCACTACTGAATGGAGTCTGGGGAGAGGATTTTTTCGGGGGCGACCGCACCGTTGACGTTCACATCCGCAGACTACGCGGCAAAATTGATGACCAGACTCACACCTACATTGATACTGTCCGCAATATCGGTTACCGCTTTGTGAAAAAAGCCTGAACGCCACTCTGTAGGCATCTGTAACCGAACCGTAATACTGCCGTAATAATTCTTCGCTAAAGTAGAGACATCTAAACCAGCAGTAGGATAAGGAGGGCAAATATGTCATACGATTGGGGACCAAATTTTATTGTTCCTTCCGAAACCTTGAAGAAATTTTCCGGCACAGTGAGATTGCGCGAGATGCTTGACGAAGACCTTCTGAAGCAGGAGCTTAAGGAACTGGAACTGTCTGGTCCTGTTTTAAGAATCACCAATCCGTGGTACTACCGCAAGAAGGGCACCAGCACCTGGATAAAAATTGGCGAATCTGAGGATAAGTCGGAGAATTTTGCCGTGCAATGGGACACCAGAAAACTGGCGAATGGGAGATATGAGGTGCTGGGTCTGATGCATGTCTTCGTCAATAGAAGCGGCATGGAATACGCAATCGCACGACAGAGCATGGTCGAGGTTTCAGTTAAAAATTAATCCACTGTCTCATAACGTACCCGCGACTGAGAGACCGGTCATCTATGTTCTTACAAACCGGCTTTGATTTCGTTTATCTGAAAATGGTCAAACTGATAAAACCCAGTCGCCGTAATTAACCTGTAACATGCCCGTAATACTGACGTAATAATTGCCCGTTAAAGTGAAGACATCTAACCTGATAGGAGGTGATGGATGTCCATAAACTACGCCGACACTGCCTGGGTATTGATGTCGGCGGCGATGGTCTTATTTATGACGCCGGGGCTTGCCTTCTTTTACGGCGGACTGGTGAGACGGAAGAATTTCCTTTCCACCATTATGATGAGCTTCGCCTGCCTGGGTCTGATTGGTGTGCTCTGGGTAGTCTATGGCTACAGCTTGAGCTTCGGACCTGACAAAGCTGGTATTATTGGCGGGCTGGACTTTTTTGGATTGGCAGGTGTCGGACAAGAACCATCATCTGTTTATGCCACCACCATCCCCCACCTCGCCTTTATGACATATCAGGGAATGTTCGCGATTATTACCGTAGCGCTCATTACCGGTGCCGTAGTAGAACGCATCAAATTCAGCGCCCTCATGCTTTTTTCGGTCTTATGGTTTACCTTTGTCTACACCCCGGTTGCGCACTGGGTCTGGGGAAGCGGCGGCTGGCTGGCGAAATTGGGCGTGCTCGATTTCGCCGGCGGCACGGTCGTGCATATTGCGGCGGGTATTTCCGCCTTATCACTGGCTCTCTTACTCGGTCCCCGTCGCGGCTTCAAAGAAAAGGAGCCGATGGAACCGGGTAACATACCGATGGTCGCGCTCGGCGCCGGCATTCTCTGGTTCGGATGGTTTGGTTTCAATGCCGGCAGTGCCCTGACTTCCGGCGGGTTGGCATCCAGCGCTTTCGTCGCGACGAACATCTCTGCCGCAACGGCCGCCCTGGTCTGGATGATACTATCATGGATTTACCGTCGTCCGTCCCTGCTTGGTGTTGCCACCGGCGCCGTGGCAGGGTTGGTAGCAATAACTCCTGCGGCAGGTTTCGTACAGCCGATTATGGGCATACCAATCGGCGCTGGCGCTGCCATTCTCTGCTATTATATGATGTTGTTTCGCGCAAAGACCGGGATCGATGAATCACTGGATGTCTGGGCGGTACACGGGATGGGTGGCACGTGGGGCGCACTGGCAACCGGCATTTTCTCCAGCGTCGCGGTTAATTCTGCCGGGAAAGATGGCCTCATCTACGGCAACCCCAAACAACTTCTCCTGCAGTTAATCGGCGTTCTTGTTGTCTGGGCATTCGCCTTTATGATGACCTGGGTTATCGGCAAGGTAGTGAATGCGACCATCGGATTACGTGTCAGCAGTGAAGAGGAATCAGTCGGGTTGGACATCTCACAGCATGGTGAACGCGCCTATGGAGGACCACTGCGATGAAAAAAATTGAGGCGATAATCCGGGAAGAAAAACTAGCCCCGGTCAAAAAGTCGCTCGAAGACCTCGGTTACTATGGTATGACCATTACCGAAGTAGGCGGGAGAGGCAGAGAGAAGGGTATCGCTCTAAAGTGGGGCGCTAAAGAGTATCGCGTCGATTTCCTCCCCAAGCTTAAGGTTGAAGTGATTGTCCTGGATGAAGACCTGTCTCCCGTTTTGAATGCCATTGTCAGAAGCGCCCGCACCGGTGAGACAGGTGATGGGAAAATTTTCATCATCCCCGTGGAAAATGCAATCCGCATTCGTACTGGCGATTCCGGCAGTAATGCCGTTTAGTAATCTGAAAAATGATAAAGGAGGTTATATCAATGCCAGCCAGGAAAAAGGATGAAAGCAAGGAATATGTTCTCAAGATGGCAAAGGAGAATGATGTCAAGTTTATCCGCCTGTGGTTTACTGACATCCTCGGTATGCTCAAGAGCTTTGCCATCACCGTCGAGGAACTGGAGGGCGCGCTGGAAGAAGGCATGGGATTTGACGGTTCGTCAATCGAAGGGTTCGCACGTATTGACGAAAGCGATATGGTCGCTATGCCCGACCCGGATACTTTCCAGATTCTCCCATGGAGACCCCGCGAGCATAATGCCGTCGCCCGGATGTTCTGCGATGTCTTGAAACCCGGTGGTGAACCATTTGATGGCGACCCCCGTTATGTCCTCAAGAAAAACCTGAAAAAGGCGGCAGACCTGGGCTATACCTATTATGTTGGACCAGAGCTGGAGTATTTCTACTTTAGAGATTCCAAAAGCACAGAGTTTCTTGATGCCGGCGGCTATTTTGACCTGACCCCACTGGATGCTGCCACAGACATGAGACGTGAAACCGTCCTCACTCTAGAACAAATGGGCATCGGTGTGGAGTATTCCCATCATGAGGTCGCCCCCAGCCAGCACGAAATCGATATGCGCTATACAGATGCCCTGACCATGGCAGATAGCGTTATGACCTACCGCCTGGTGGTCAAGCAGGTTGCCATTAATCATGGTGTCTATGCCACTTTTATGCCCAAGCCTGTCTTCGGTATTAATGGCAGCGGTATGCACGTCCACCAATCGCTTTTCAAGGGCGATAAGAACGCCTTTTTCGACCCAAAAGGGAAGTACTATCTATCGAAAATCGCGCGTAGTTATGTCGCCGGTCTATTGAAGTACGCCCCGGAAATCACTGCCGTTAATAACCAATGGATAAACTCCTACAAACGTCTGGTTCCCGGCTACGAAGCGCCTGTCTATCTATCATGGGCAAAACGCAATCGTAGTGACCTCATCCGTGTGCCGGAATACCGCCCCGGAAGAGAAAAAGCAACCAGAATCGAACTCCGTTCGCCCGACCCTGCCTGCAATCCATACCTGTGCTTCAGTGTGATGCTAGCGGCGGGTTTGAAGGGTATTGAGGACGGGCTGGAACCCCCCGAGCCGGTTGAAGAGAACGTCTACGAGATGAATGAAGAGGAACGCGCGAAACGCGGTATCCGCACCTTGCCCGCCAGTCTGTCTGAGGCTATCCAGCTAACCGAGAAAAGTAAGCTGGTGCGGGAAGCTCTTGGTGAGCATGTTTTTAGCGCCTTCATCACCAACAAGAAGATTGAATGGGACCTCTATCGTACTCAGGTTACCGGGTATGAGGTTAACCGGTACTTGCCAATTCTCTAAAGAGGTAGTAATCTGAAGCTAAAAGGAGGTGGTAAAATGCGCCGCCTGCGGATTGCTATGGCGCAGATTAATACCACCGTCGGCGATTTTGACGGCAATGTAAAAAAGATTCTGGGAGCCGTTGATACCGCCCGTTCTGCGGGTGCTGATATTGTCACGCTCCCGGAACTTGCCGTTTGCGGTTATCCGCCGGAAGACCTCCTCTTCAAGCCACAATTTATCCAGGCAAATCTGGACTCGCTTCAGAAAATCGCTGAGTCCGCAAAGGGCATCACGGTCATCACCGGCTTTGTGGACGCCGATGGCGATATCTATAATGCCGCCGCCGTTCTTCACTTCGGCAGAATAGCCGGCTTGTACCGCAAGATTTACCTCCCGAATTACGGCGTCTTCGATGAAAACCGGTATTTCCGCGCAGGTTCGGACTGCCCCATCTTCGTCATTGGTGGTGTGGCAATCGGCATCACTATCTGTGAAGATATCTGGTATGAAGCTGGACCCGCGACTGTTCAGGCAAATGCCGGCGCTGAGGTTATTATTAATATCAGTGCCTCTCCATATCACGCCGGTAAAGGCGCTGCCCGTGAGAGGATGATCGCCACCCGCGCTTCGGATACGGTGGCGATATTCGCTTATAATAATGCCGTCGGCGGGCAGGACGAGCTCGTCTTCGATGGTCACAGTGTCATCATGGATGAGAAAGGAATCCTTATTGCTCGCGGCAAGCAGTTTGAAGAAGACCTGATTATCGCCGACCTCGATGTAGAATCGGTTTTCCGGGCACGCCTGCATGACCCGCGTCAGCGGAAAGAGACCTTGCTGGCGGAGCAACAGCACTGGCGTCAGACCCGAACCGTCATCTCTGAGACACCGTTCTCCAGCGCCGGACACCCGGCAATAAAACAGCAGGCTGATGTGCTCGATCTCCCCACTGAAGTCTACCGCGCGCTTGTGCTGGGCACACATGACTACATTTTGAAGAACGACTTTAACAAAGTAGTCATCGGATTATCCGGCGGGATTGATTCGGCGATAGTGGCGACGATTGCTGTAGATGCACTCGGTAGTGAGAATGTTATTGGGGTATCCATGCCCTCACGCTTCTCATCAGAAGGAAGCAAAACCGATGCCCAGCGGCTGGCGGAGAACCTGAAAATCAAGCTCCTCACCATCCCCATCGAGAAAGTCTACATGGCATATCTGAACACACTCTCCGAATCGTTCACCGGGGCTCAACCCGATATCACTGAAGAGAATATCCAGGCGCGTATCCGGGGTAATCTACTCATGGCGCTATCCAATAAATTCGGATGGTTAGTGCTCACAACAGGAAACAAAAGTGAAATGGCTACCGGCTATACCACGCTTTACGGTGATATGGTAGGTGGTTTTGCCGTTATCAAAGATGTACCCAAAACGCTGGTCTATAAAATTGCCCGGCGCCGTAATCAAATGGCAGGTTATGAATTGATACAGGAATCAATCTTCACCAAACCACCCTCCGCGGAATTGCGTCCCGACCAGAAAGATATTGACAGCCTGCCACCGTATGAAGTCCTCGACCCTATTCTGACCGCCTACGTGGAAGACGATAAGTCTGTGGAGCAAATCATTGCCCTGGGGTTTGATAAGGCGACCGCACAGAGGACAGCCAAACTCGTTGACCGTAGTGAGTATAAGCGGAGACAGGCGCCACCGGGAGTAAAAATCACCACCCGTGCCTTTGGACGGGACAGAAGATTACCTATCGTCAATCGGTTCAAGGAATGGTGATGTAGTATAGTGGTATAATTGAACCGCTTATATTCAGGTTCTAAGGTTTAAAAACCTGCTAGGATAAGCCAGAACCAGGCAACGGCAATACCCAATGCCGTTCCCGCGATGACCTGA
The DNA here is from genome assembly GCA_030654965.1 of Dehalococcoidales bacterium. Taxonomy (GTDB): domain Bacteria; phylum Chloroflexota; class Dehalococcoidia; order Dehalococcoidales; family Fen-1064; genus JAURWL01. Next base: position 21,110 of record JAURWL010000051.1, read on the forward strand.
AACGGCGTGTGCCCGACTAATTCCCGTAGTTCGGCTTCTAAGACAACTCTCGATTGTCTGAGCTTGAGTTCATGCACAATACGGTTCAGAACGACCGATTGCTGGCTAACTGACTGCCTTACACCTGCCGAGTCATATATGACTATTAAAGCTAAAACGACCGAGATACCGAAGACTGCCGACCCAAAACCCTCTGTCATACCCACTGATACAGCTAAGGCGCTGACCATAGCCGAATGGGCGCTCGGCATACCCCCACTACTGACAAAATAGCTCAGGTCAAACCCATTACCCTTTATCACCGCAATTAACATCTTTAATATCTGCGCCAGCGCCCAGGTACAAATGGGAATTATCAAAACCTCATTGGTAATAATATCTAATAGCATTCTTTTGCGTGCCCCTTTTATCCTTATCTAACCGTTTTTCTTTGTGAAATCACTGATATACTGAAACACACGATAGGTATGTCAAATAGAGAGCTTATCTGATAGAGGGATTGTTCTCATGTACAGCAGAGCAAAACCAAGCGGTTGGTCTGGAATTAAGTCGACTCCATTCTATTTTGGTCAAATAACAAGTATGATAGGTTCACTCACCAGTCTTTTTCTTATTGTCCCTTTGCTGTTCCCCTACCTATCCACAATCTGCGGTCGGTAATATCACGGTCAAAGAGCAACCTGTTAAAGACAACTTTCCCTAACGGCACGCTCTTGCTGAGTTCACTACGACGGGCAATCACCCTTTTCATCAATGCCATCGATGTCAATGCCACAAAACCGCAAGTAATTGATAGTTTTTCCTCGATATCCAGTGGTTGCGCCAGGAACCAGCTTAAGAAAGGCAGGGCAACGAGGGCAATAAATACCCCCAGGGCTAACTGTTTAATGGACGCCCATAAGTAAGGAAACACCAGCATGATAAGCCCCAGTTTCCAGGAGAACATGGCAATGACACCCAGAGAGGCAAGAATCCCACGTCCTCCGCTTTTGAAACCGAGATATATGGGCCAGTTATGCCCGACAATAGCTAGAAGTCCCACCGTCATCTGTTGAGCGGCACTGAGACCAATACTCTGGGCAATCCAGACAGAGAGTGCCCCCTTGCTGATGTCAAAGATGGCGACAGGCACCACCAGCCATTTGGGACCAGCATTGAGGACATTTGCCGCACCGACTTTACCGGTGCCGACCTTGCGGATATCTACGCCGCGCGACCATTTAACCGCCAGATAAGCGGCTGGCACCGCGCCCAGTAGATAAGCGCCGATTGCCAGGAGCACAAATTTAATAACATCCATAGACTATCCTCACTAACGAAAACTGATTGCCTTTAGTCCTCGTTGCACGGCCAGCGCCACCAGTTGCTCTGCCGCGCGTGCTGGCACATCCGCGCCGCCTATCATTGTCTCAGCGGTCTCATCGATGCCGTGGTAATCCGTGCCGCCTGTGGCGATGAGACCATGTTGGTATGCCAGCCCGCGCAATGGATTAATGTCTTCAAAGGAGTAGCTGGCGTAATACACTTCCATGCCCACCAGTCCCACTGCCTTCAATTCTACTATTGTCCCCTCTACATCGCCGGCAGTCAAGGGGTGCGCCAGCACGGGTAAGCCATCGGCTTTCAGAATAAGCTTAACCGCTTCCACCGGCGTCAATTTGTCCCTTTCCACATAAGCCGGACCACCGTGACCGATGTAGTTGCGGAAGGCGTCCTGGAATGAACTGATATAGCCTTTTTCCAGCATTGCTTGCGCAATGTGAGGACGTCCGAAAGCGCCACCGCCGGCAATTTCTTGCACCCGCCGCCATTCAAGACGGATGCCCAGTCTCGATAGATTCTCCACCATCTTGCGGGCACGTTCCACCCGCGAATTGCGCATTGTTTCTAGACTTGCCCGGAATTCCTCATCAGTGTAATCAATAAAATAACCGAGGATATGAATTTCACCTTTGGGGATGTCCGTGCTAAGTTCTACGCCTGGAATAACACGTAGCGCCGGGTAATTTTTTGCGGTTTCCAAGGCGGCGGGAATGCCCTCTACGGTATCGTGGTCGGTAATGGCGATAACACCAAGTCCCAGCTCTGCTGCTTTGCGCACGATTTCTGATGGAGTGCATTTGCCATCCGAGGCGGTGGTGTGAATATGAAGGTCAACTTTTGCCACTAGTCGGTCTCTCTCTGGATACGTTCGATTGCAGTAGCGCGACCCGTAGCATTATCCACCCTGACCAGTACAGCATTGAGTGTAGTTTTACCTTTACCCGCCGACATGCGGTGAGGAAGCTGGGTCAAAAAACGTTGTATAACATTATCCGTATCATCGCCGATAACGGAGTCAATGGGACCAGTCATGCCAATATCGGTGACATAAGCAGTGCCTCTGGGGAGAATCTGGGCGTCGATAGTGCCCACATGCGTGTGTGTGCCAAGCACCGCGCTAACCCGCCCATCCAGATAGCGCCCAAGCGCCACTTTCTCGGAAGTCGCTTCTGCGTGAAAATCGACCACAACTACAGGGGGTTTATCTTGCACCTGCTCAAGGAGTGCATCCATAGTGCGGAAGGGGCACTCAAAGTTCCCAATGAATGTCCTACCGATGAGATTGACCACCATCACACCTCTGGTGATGAAATAGCCTCTACCGGGAACACCCGGAGGATAGTTGAGAGGGCGGATGAGGGGCATCTCGCTATCCAGAACCGGGAGGATATCCTTTTGCGCCCAGACATGGTTGCCGGAGGTCAGGACATCCGCCCCGGAATTGATAAGGTCAGTGGCGGTATCCGGGGTAACACCAATCCCGCCAGCGACATTTTCGGCGTTGACGATAGTGAAGTCAACACCGTACTGCCGTTTAATTTCGGGGAGGAACCGGGCTAGCGCCTGTCTGCCCGGCTTCCCAATCACGTCTCCAACTGCCAGTATCAACATATTTTGATTCTACTTTGCGTAGTCTACGGCGCGGGTTTCGCGCAGCACTGTGACTCTTATCTGTCCGGGATACTCCAATCCCTCTTCAATCTTTTTGACAATATCGCGGGCGAGCCGCATCGCGCCGAGGTCATCAATTTCCTCCGGTTTGACCATAATTCGGATTTCACGTCCTGCCTGGATGGCGAAGGACTTTTCCACGCCCTTGAAACCGTTGGCGATATCTTCCAGCGCTTTCAACCGTTTCAAATAGTTTTCCAGTGATTCGCGCCGGGCGCCGGGTCTGGCGCTACTGATGGCATCCGCCGCCGCGATAATGAAACCCCAGACCGTGGTATTGGACGTTTCCAGATGGTGTTCGGCGATACCCGCCACAACCTCCGGAGATTTATCCCACTGCTTAACAATATCGGCACCAATTGCGGCGTGAGTGCCTTCAACTTCGCGGTCAATTGCCTTGCCGATGTCGTGGAGCAAGCCGGCTCTCTTGGCAATGGTCGGATTTGCCCCGAGCTCGGAAGCAATCATCCCCGCCATATAGGCAACCTCAATGCTATGTTGCAGGACATTTTGTCCGTAGCTGGTGCGGTACTTCAATCTGCCGAGCAGGCGGATAAGCTCGGGGCGCAAGCCCTGAACTCCCACCTGAATAGCCGCCTGTTCACCCACGGACTGAATCTCTGCCTCCACTTCTTCTTCTGCCTTCTTCACCACCTCTTCAATACGCGCCGGGTGAATGCGACCGTCCAGAATCAACTTAGTGAGCGCGATACGGGCAATCTCGCGCCGCACCGGGTCAAAACTGGAAAGAGTCACCGCTTCCGGGGTATCGTCGACAATAAGGTCGACGCCGGTTGCCTGTTCCAGTGCGCGGATGTTACGGCCTTCCCGCCCGATGAGTCTGCCTTTCATTTCGTCACTGGGCAGGGGAACACTTACGGCTGTTGTTTCCGAGACCATATCGGAGGCGCTGCGCTGGATTGTCTGCGCCAGGATATCCTGAGCCTTAACATCGGCTTCTTCCTTGAGTTTAGCTTCCCACTCTCGCATCCGCCGCGCGCCTTCTTCCTTTATCTCGGATTCCATTCTCTGGAGCAGGACCTCCTTCGCATCGTTGGTGGACATCCCGGAGATGATTTCGAGTTGCTTTAATTGTTTGTTCTTGGCTTCTTCAATCTGCGCGCGGAGGGTATCCAGTGATTTTTCCTTGCTCTGCAATTGACGTTCCCTTTGAGAAACGCCTTCGAGTTTGCGCTCCAGGTTTTCTGTCTTGGAAACCAGGCGGTTTTCCTGGCGCTGGACTTCCATACGGCGTTCCCGGTATTCGTTGTCCGCCGCACTTTTTATTTTCTCTGCCTCCACACGAACCTGGTCGGTAATTCCCTTGGCTTCCTCTTTAGCTTCGATTCCAATCCGGCTGGCTTTCCGCTGGGCAACACGTAGAAGGCGATTGACTGCCATCCGGCGAAAGAAAAATACAATAGCGCCCCCGAGAACAACTCCGATAATGAAACTGGATATAAACAATAAATAGATAAACTGGGTTGACATTATCCTTTTACCTCACTTTCCCTGTCATTTCTTGACACCAACCACACCACTGCCGCACTTGGGTCAAGGCGAGGGGTATTCCTTAACTCTTTAACTTTCCTTTTCCTGCCAGACTCTCTTTACAGTCCGGTTGATAATATCGTATGCAAAGCCACGGCGTCTGAGAAATTCCCCGAGACGCTGGCGGAACTCTGGATAGTCCAGACGCGAGAGACGGCGCGCTTTAATGACAGCGGCACGGTAAGCAGATTCTACCTCGTCAATCTCACCGACGGCCTGACTGATGGCATCTTCAGTAACGCCTTTTTTACGCAATTCGCTCCGGGTCATTCCCCGACTGCGCGGGCGGAAGGTAGCACGGTTTTCTGCCCAGAATCTGGCGAAACTCACATCGTCCAGCAATCCCTGCTCTTTGAGTTTGCTGAGGGTCTGCTCGATATGTTCTGCCGGGAAACCGCGACGCTGGAGCCGTTCCCGCAACTCCGCTTCACTGCGCGGACGGTAGCTCAAATAGCGGTAAGCCGCATCAAGACAGCGGCTGAGCCTGAGGGAAGTCATCAGTGCGTCCAATCGGTCACCGGATAGCTCCAGCCCGACCTTAAGTCCTTCCTGAACCACCTTGTCCTTTTCCAGACTGAAGGCGAATTTACCGTCCAGGAACAGATTTACCCGCTTTTCAATGCGCCTCCCGTTACGGAGAGCAGTGATTGTACTCATCAGTTTTTACCCGTTAAAAACACAAAAGCCGAGGGATAGACCTCAGCTTCCGAAAAATACCGCCAGTAAGTAAGCTCGTTACTTACAATATCACTGGTCTTTAGACACGCCGTGCAACGCTGAGGCTCTAACCTTTTCCTCAATTTCCCGGGCAATCTCCTTTTTCTGGGAAAGGAATTGCTTAGCATTTTCCCTTCCCTGTCCGAGACGGACATCGCCATAGGAAAAAAAGGCTCCGCTTTTTTTAATGAGCCCCAGTTCCACGCCCAGGTCAACCATGTCGCCTTCGCGACTGATACCGTGGTCGAACATGATATCAAATTCAGCGGTGCGGAAAGGCGGCGCTACTTTGTTCTTGACAACACGGGCTTTCACCCGCGTACCGGTGGCTACATCACCCTGTTTAATAGTCTCGGAGCGCCGCAGGTCGATTCTTACAGAAGCGTAGAACTTGAGCGCCCTGCCACCGGGTGTAACTTCAGGATTGCCAAAAACAATGCCGACCTTTTCCCTGAGCTGGTTGATAAAGATGACCGCGGTGCCTGATTTGCCGATTGCCGCCGCTAACTTGCGTAGCGCCTGCGACATAAGGCGTGCCTGTAATGCAACCTGGCTATCCCCCATTTCGCCTTCGATTTCAGCGCGGGGTACCAGCGCTGCAACACTGTCCACAACGATGACATCCACGGCGCTACTGCGCACGAGCGCTTCACATATTTCCAGGGCTTGCTCTCCGGTATCGGGCTGGGAGATGAGCATCTCGTCGATATTGACCCCGAGATGGCCGGAATAAACAGGGTCGAGCGCATGCTCAACGTCTATATAGGCGGCGATGCCTCCTGCTTTTTGCGCCTCTGCGATAATGTGCAGAGCCAGTGTGGTTTTACCCGATGATTCGGGGCCGAAGATTTCAGTGACGCGCCCCCGCGGAATGCCTCCTACCCCAAGAGCAATATCCAGGGAAATTGCACCCGTGGAAATAATACCAGCGATTGCCACACCGGTCGATTCTCCCAGTTTCATAATGGCGCCTTTACCAAAGCGTTTTTCAATCTGGGAGATAGCGAGTTCCAGTGCCTTTAACCTTTCTCCTGTGGTCATAGTTCGTCTCTACATAATGATAGCACAGATGTTTTTAAAAAAACAAGGGATTTTGGCTTGGTTTTGACTTCTGGCAAGGGGGAAGTTTTAGAGTTTCCACGAAGGTGGCAACGGCGGCACTTTCCTCTTGTGCTCACTCTTTGCTTTTAGTGACTCAATTGTCGTTTTGATTTTTGCGTCTGCTTTGCCCGTCAATAGATAGCGGTCAAGTGCTTCGTAAGTGAGTCCCATTTCAGCTTCATCGGTCTGCCCGGGCCAGAGTCCCGCGGATGGCGGTTTATCAATTATAGGCTGGGGAATACCCATGTATTTTGCCAGCTCTACAACTTCCTGTTTCACCAGGTTGCCGATAGGCATCATATCTACTCCACCATCTCCCCATTTCGTAAAATATCCGACCGAAAGTTCACTCCGGTTGCTACTGCCCACCACCAGATAGTTGAGTCGGTTGGCGTGGTAATAGAGCGTCACCATGCGGAGCCGCACTTTAAGGTTAGATAGGGCGAGGCGGTCGAGAGAGGGGTCTACTTTATCCGCAGGGAGGAGTTTCAGAAAGCTATCGTAAATGCCATCAAGAACAATTACTTTGTACGGGATGGAGAATTTCTTTGCCACCAGTTTTGCGTGTTCCTGGTCTTCCGGATTGCTGTGGCAGGGCAGGTTGATACAGAGTGTGTTATCCGGGAAGGCGCGCTTGCAGAGGACTGCCACCACCGCAGAATCGATGCCGCCGCTCAATCCCAGTAACCCCCCCTTTCCACCTGCCTCCGTGACTCTCTCTTTTATCCAGTCGACCAGCTTCCCGGTCAATATTTCGATGTTCATATATACCTCTTGTTGCTGTTGTCAGTTATGGTAAAGTATACTTGCTTGTGGGGGAGAGAGTCAAAGAAGATTACGGATAGTTACCTTATCTACTTTGTCATACTGAGCCCTTCAGGGTGAATTCTTATTCAGGGTGAACCCTTCATTATCATTCAGGATAAACTCCGCGAAGCATCTAGTAACCATAGAACTGGAGACTAGATTCTGAGTCCGATTTCATCGGACTCAGAATGATAATTGAAAACGGCATCGGAGGAATTTTGTGCCCACCGCTGACTTGATTCTGAAAAACGCCAGTGTCATCACCATGGACTCCAAGCAACCGACTGCCCAACTGGTTGCCGTGAAAAACGGGCGCATTGCTTTTGTCGGGTCTATGGATGCGTTGGAGGAATGGCAGGGCGCCGGCACAAAGGTGATTGATTGCGGCGGTAAAACCGTGACGCCCGGTTTCAATGATGCCCACTGCCATATCTACTCCTTTGTCAGAAAATTGCTCAGTATCGACCTGAGCGCGCCGAACATTAAATGTATTGACGATATTAAGACGATTATCAAGCGGCGGGCGGAAAAGACGGCACCCGGTGAATGGATTACTGCCACCGACTACAATGATTTCACACTAGCGGAAAAGCGTCATCCCACCCGCTGGGAGCTTGATGAAGTTGCTCCGGATAACCCCGTTGTCCTTTCCCACCGCTCTCTGCACGCCTGTGTGCTCAATAGCAAAGCGCTGGCGATGGCAGGCATCACTATTGCCTCCCCCGAACCTCCCGGCGCTTTCATTGGCAGGAGGGTTGATGACGGCGAACCGAATGGCTTGCTCGTAGAGATGCTCGGCTACGTACGGGAACATGTAATGCCATCGATGGAAGGCGAGGAATTGGAACGAGGTATCAAGCTCGCCAACGAACACTATCTGTCACAGGGGCTAACATCACTGCAAGATGCCACCTTTGTTAACGACCTCAAACGCTGGCGATACCACCAGTACTTCAAGGTAGAGGGTATGTTAAAAAGCCGCGTCTACATGATGTTCGGCAAAGAAACCATGCCCCAGTTCCGGGCAGACCACATGGGATTCGGTTCCGGGAGCCATTACCTGAGGCTTGGCGCTATGAAAATTGTGCCGAGCATGATTTCCGATAAACTACATCCACCCCAATCGGAGTTGATTGAGCAGGTTCTTATGGCGCACCGCGCGGGCTATCAGGTTGCCATTCACGCTGTGCAGGAAAAGCTCGTTGAAGCTATTGTGGGGATATATGAAGCGGTGAAGAGCCAGTCGCCTGATTTTACATCCCGGCGCCACCGTATCGAACACTGCGCGGAATGCCCGCCGCAGATTCTGGAACGCATCAAACGACTCGGGCTCGTCGTTACCACCCATCCGTCCTTTGCTTACTACAGCGGCGATAGATACCTGGCAACCGTAGCACCCGCCGTAATTCCCTACCTCTACCCGATGAAGTCGTTCATGGAGAGCGGACTGGTAATTACTGGCGCTTCCGATTCACCTGTGGTAAACAATAATCCAATAATGGGCATCTACGGTGGTGTCACCCGCCTGACCGCTTCCGGAAAAAGGATGTCACCGGAGCAGTGTGTTACTGCGCAACAGGTATTGACGATGTATACTACCAACGCCGCCTATGCCTCACACGAAGAGCACGTCAAAGGCTCGATTACTGCCGGCAAATACGCGGATATGGTGGTGCTCAGCGCCGACCCAACGAGTGTCCCACCCGAAAAAATCAAAGACACCCGTGTAGAAATGACCATCATCGGTGGGGAGATAGCATGGGAAGGTTGAAAATGTGGAAGTCACTCACCGTCATCATTACCACGATTCTTTTATTATCGGGGTGTAGCGGACAACCGGCGGCAAAGAAAGAAACTCCTCCAAAGTCGCGGCTTGAATTAATACCGATAACTGCTGTCAAACAGTCGCCTTCGTCCGATCGTCTTCCCCCACAGCTACACTCCAGCGAATTTCAGCCACCCGTGCCTGTGGATAGCGCCGTCAATACAGCGGGCGCGGAAGACTCGGCTTTCGTTACCTCGGATGGCAACTCCCTCTACTTCTTTTTCACTCCCGATGGCAATATCCCGGCGGAGAAGCAGTTAACTGATGGCATGACCGGCATTTACCTTGCGCAGAAAGTCGGGGGACAATGACAACCGGCGGAGCGAGTGCTTTTGCAGAAAGCGAATGATGTCTCCCTGGACGGTTGTGTGCTTGTGCAAGGTAATCAGATGTGGTTCTGTTCAGCACGTGTGGGGAACTACCGCGGTGTGGATATGTGGACAGCAGAATATAAAGATGGCAAATGGACTAACTGGCAAAACGCAGGCAAGCTATTGAATCAGGATTATGAAATGGGTGAAATGCACATTACCGCCGATGGCAATGAAATCTATTTTCATTCCGCGCGTGCCGGGGGAAAGGGTGGTTATGACATCTGGGTGACGCGGAAGGTCAATAACAAATGGCAAGAGCCTGAGAATATCGAGGCTATCAATACCGCTGACACCGAAGGCTGGCCCTTTGTAACGCAGGACGGCAAAGAACTATGGTTTACCGGATGGTATCTCGGGTCGCCGGCTATTTTCCGGTCGCAGAAAATCAATGGGCAGTGGAGCACACCGGAGCTCATCATTTCCCAGTTTGCCGCCGAGCCCTCGCTGGACAATGACGGCAACCTCTACTTCACACACCACTTCTACTGGGATAGCAAACAGCTGGATGCGGATATCTATGTGGCATACCGGAAATAAGCCATGAACTCTGTGATTTCAATTACGGGATATCGCACCCTCTGAGAATGTCACCTGATTTATTCACCCCTGATTAGCTGGCGGGCGATGGTCATTCTCTGCATCTCCGAGGTTCCTTCGTAGATTTCAGTGATGCGGGCATCGCGGAAATACCGTTCGATGGGGAAGTCCTTGATATATCCGTAACCACCGAAAATCTGCAGGGCTTTGGTTGTTACAAAACTTGCTGCTTCCGCCGCATAGACCTTCGCCATGGATGCCTCTTTCGTGAAAGGTTGATTCTGGTCTTTGAGATAAGCCGCCCGATAGGTCAGCAAACGCGCCGCATCAATCTGTGTTGCCATGTCTGCCAGCATCCACTGAATCGCCTGAAAATTCGCAATTGATTGCCCGAACTGCTGACGTTCCTTACCATAAGCAAGGGCTTTATCGAGCGCCCCCTGAGCAATGCCGACCGCCTGCGCCGCAATCCCGATGCGACTGACATCAATCGATTCGAGGGCAATGCGGAATCCCTTACCTTCAGAACCAAGTCGATTCTCTTCAGGCACAAAACAGTTATCGAAAATAAGCTCGGTGGTTGATGAGCCACGGATACCCAGTTTCCGCTCGTGTTTACCTACCGAAAATCCAAGCATCCCTTTCTCGATGATGAACGCCGTCACACCACGGTAGCCCTGTGACTTATCCAGCGTGGCGAAAGTAACGATTATCTCGGCTTCTGCGCCATTGCTGATAAAGATTTTATTGCCGTTGAGCACGTAGCCGCCAGCCTTCTTTGTGGCAGTTGTGGACATAGCGGCGACATCACTACCGGCGCCCGCTTCAGTCAATCCAAAAGCACCTAATTTTTCGCCTTTAAGGAGTGGAGTAAGGTACTTTTTCTTCTGCTCTTTAGTTCCGAATGCATAAATAGGATAAGAGACAAGCTCATTGGTTACAATCAAGATGACACTCGTGGAAGCGCAGACACGCGCCAGTTCTTCAAAGACAATCGTCTGCTCTACAGCGCCGCCGCCGCTCCCGCTATCGGTCTCCGGATACCCTGTGCCCATCAAGCCAATCTCTGCCGCTTTTTTAATAGCCGCCGCTGGAAAGCGCGCTTCCTCATCTGTCTTCGCGGCGATTGGTTCCAATTCCTTCTCTGCAAACTCACGCACAACTGCTCGGAGCATTTTCTGGCCTTCACTGAGTGAAAAGTCCATACTGCCCTCCGTCACTATTTATAAGCTGGATTATATAATCATATTGTTAATACTTGCTCTGGCACGTTACCGTGTGTACCACCCCTTGCCCTTGAGTAAACCACGAACATACCCAGCCTGCCCGATGTGCGCGAAGTTGTAGATAACGCCTATCAGACGTCCTTCTACCGACGCCATCGATTCTAAAGTTGGGCTCCAGACCTGCCGGTTGAGGTCGTCTTCGGTAAGGCGGGTTTTTATATATTCCTGCGTCCTTTTGGAAACAGCGCGGTAGTAATCAAGCAGTGTTTTACTATCCGGCGCTTGAAAAGCCGCCACCTGCACTGACGTATGTCTGACTCCTGTGTCCTTCTGGTCGGGAGGGCGATTGAATTTGGCGTGCCATTTTTCACTTACCCAGAGCTGGTCTTCCCCGAACAGGTCGGCATTCATGCGGTCCTGACTGCGCGTAGAGTGCCAGATAAGCCAGCCGATGCTGTTGGAGTCCGGTTTGGTAAAGTATTCAGGTCTTCAGGGGTAAGCCCATCTAGCACCAGTTCCAGTTCGCTGGCTAGCCGCGCAAATATATCGAGCATGAATTCCTTTAATTCCATTGGTATGTCAACTCCTTATTTATAGCATTTGGGGTGTTTTTTGCACTTGGATGTTTCTTACCTTGCTATTTTTTCTCCCCGTACTCGTCCCGGAGCACGCGCTTTAAAACCTTGCCCACCGAACTGCGGGGGAGCTCTTTTACAAAAATCACCGAGCGCGGGCGTTTATAACTTGCCAGGTTCTGCCGACAATACTCCATGATTTCTTCAGGAGTACAGTCTGCACAGCCTTCTTTAGGCACACAAATCGCCTTGGGCACCTCACCCCATTCCTCATCCGGCACCCCGATGACGGCGACATCATCAATCTTGGGATGGGCAAAGATGACATTCTCCACCTCTTCCGGTGAAATGTTCTCACCGCCGCGGATGATTAAATCCGTAGCACGCCCCGCCAAGAAGAAATAACCATCTTCATCCCTGTATCCCGTATCGCCGGTATGCACCCAGCCGTCCTTATCAATTGTCTTTTTTGTCTTTTCCTCATCCTTCCAGTAACCGGTCATCACCCTGGGCCCACGAGCGACAATCTCTCCAACCTCCCCCGGCGGCAGGTCTTTACCGTTTTCATCGATAATCCTCATCTCCACATCAGACATCGGCTTACCGATAGAGCCAAGCCGCTTAAGTTTCTTCTCCCGTTCTGCTTCCGTAGCGCCGGTGATGACGTGGTCTTCGGGGCTGAGTGAGGTAATAGTGGAAGCCGTCTCGGTCTGCCCGAAGGCATTGATAAAGCTGACTTTCGGAAAGACATTAATTGCTTTCTTGATGACCTCCAGCGGCATCGGCGCCGCGCCGTAGGTGATAACCTTGAGACTGCTCAGGTTATAGTCTTTGAATTTGGGATGGTCAATCAACTGCTTCAACATCGTGGGTACCATCATTGCTCGTCCCACTTTTTCCGTCTGTACCAGTCCCATCCACTCGGTCGGCTCGAACTGCCGCTCAATCACCAGGGTACGGCCACCATACACCGCCGCCATCATTGCCTGAATACCGGCAACATGGTAGAGGGGCACAGTGAGAATATTCTTTTCGATTGTTTCCGTGTCTGGAGGAGTGACATTATCCAGGACATATACGGTGAAACTTTTATGAGTGAGCATCACCCCTTTGGGGAAACCGGTAGTACCGGCGGTATACATCAAAATGGTCATATCATCGTCGCCGATTTCGGTGAAAATATCATCGGGAGAGCCAGACTTTAGCAGGTCGTTATAGAACAGCATACCTTGATGTGGCTTATCCACCGAGATAACGTGCTTCACGGTGGTCAGGTTGGGTTTGATCGATTCCACCAGTTCGAGATACCGCTCCCCAACAAAGACGGCGGTGGCTTCGGCGGTATTGAGCATGTACGTCAACTCATTACCCTTTGCCCGAAAGTTGAGAGGCACATAGACACCTCCTATCTTGGCAGTGGCAAAGTAGGTCTCAATGCACTGGTTGCAGTTCACCATCAGGGTAGCAACGCTCTCACCCTTCTTCATCCTCAGACCCATCAACGCATTGCCCAGCCGGTTCGTGCGTTCACCCAATTGAGCAAAGGTACACCGCTTCCCCTCAAATACTATCGCCTCTTTGTCCGGACAGATTGCCAATGTGATAGTAAGAAACTCGGTAGTGTTCATATGTCCCCTTTATTCTCTGTTTTTATCTCCGCGCTATTTTCGTGCGCGCGCTTCAACTTAACAATCCACAGCCAAGTCGTGCCTCAAGTTCAAGCCCCTGCGAAAGAGGCAAATCAAGCCCGCGGGTCACTGCCTGCTTGGCATAGCTCACCACGATGGGGTCATAGCCCCTTATTTTGTCTGCCATCTTCTCTACCACAGATAGAAGCTCCGTTCGCGGCACGACCCGGTTGACCAGCTTCATCCGGCAGGCTTCGTCCGCTTTCACCCACCGGCCAGAAAGGAGCATCTCCAGGGCATAGCCACGGTTGACCACACGGGGCAGGGTCTGACTGCCACCCGCCGCCGGAATAATCCCCAGCCCCATCTCTGGGACTCCGAACTGAGCGTCTTCAGAAGCAATACGGATATCACAACACAATGCCATTTCAATGCCTGAACCGAGTACATAACCATGGAGAGCGGCAATTAGCGGCTTGCGGATATTCAGAAAGAGTCCCCAGACATCGCGCTCAAACCGCACCTGGCGGGCAATCACCGGGGAAGGTGCCGTGAGGAATTCGGAGAGGTCCGCCCCGGCGCAAAAGGCTCTTTCCCCGGCGGCTTTAAGAATGCCCACCCGCACATCAGGGTCATCCCGCACCGCCTGCAAAGCCTGAAAAAGCTCATCACGCATGCGGATATTGTAGACGTTAAGGACTTTCGGACGGTTAAGGGTAATATAACCCTTACCATCCCGCTTTTCGTAGATTATGGTCTCAAAATCCGACACCATATTAACTCAAACTTCAAAGGTTAAAACTTAAAGCCATAGCTAACAGTGAAAAAGTACTCGCGCATATTTTCCCGATAAGTTTTTATCTTTTACCTATAGTTTTGACTTATGAGCTTTGAGATTTGACTTTATATCAGTCACTTTCCTTTAAACTCAGGTGTTCGTTTCTGTGAGAAGGCTTGAATGCCCTCAGTCCTGTCTGATGTTGTGTGCAGAAGGAAATAGAGGTCGGCTTCCAGCCGAAGCCCCTGTTCCAGTGTCATGTCCGTCCCTTTGTGCACCGCTTCCTTGATGTAACGCAGAGCGATTGGGGCTTTGGTCGTCATTGCTTTTGCTAACGCATTTACTTCCGCGGCAAGAGATTCCGGCGCCACAACCTTACTCACCAGTCCGATTTTCTCCGCTTCGCCAGCGCTGATTGTATCCGCCATTAAAATGAGCTCCAGCGCTTTCCCCTTGCCGATAATGCGTGACAAACGCTGGGTGCCGCCATCCATCGGGATGATTCCCCGCGCGACGTTCGGAAATCCGAGACGCGCCGTAGACGAAGCGATGCGGATATCACAGGCGAGGGCAAGCTCCAATCCCTGCCCGAAAGCATCACCATTAATTGCGGCAATCACTGGTTTTTCCACGCTGGCAATAGTCGTCGCCACATTGTACTGCGTTCCCATCTCTTCAGTTATGAGCTGTTTGCGCCTGGACTTTCGGGACTGTTCCAGTGTACTACCCGCGCAGAAGATGTCCCCGGCGCCGGTAATGATGACCACGTAGATACTCTCGTCCTCATTTGCCTGCCGGCAAGTTTCTTCAAGTGCCTGTCCCAGTTGAAGATTGATGACATTACCGATAGATGGACGATTGAGCGTAATCTGGGCAATATGGTTGCTTTTCTGAAAAACTATTAATGAATCAGGCATCTCACTAACCCCGTCGCTCACCTTTCAGGATGAGCACACCAGAGATTATCTTATCCGACCACGCTACCGCCGTCAAGGACAGTCAGCAGCAGTCGGGTCTGTAAAACAAAGAACTCCATAAGGGCGATACCTCACGGAGTTCCATTTGTAGATAAAATGCCTTTACGGTATTATGCTCTATTGTTTTGTATGCTTGCTCAGTATTCAATTACCATGAGCGGCTTACTGGTTTCCACCACCTGCTTCGCCGCTGCCATAATCTCGGTAATCTTGCCATTGACCGGCGCCATGATGGGGTTCTCCATTTTCATCGATTCAATGTAGAGGAGCACATCACCCTCTTCAACTTTATCCCCCACCTTGACCTCAATACTGATAATGGTTCCCGTAATGGGCGCTTCGATTACTTCTTTAGCCACGCTATAACTCCTTTATAGGATTCAGCATGCCTGATGGTTCGGTTAAAAAGAAAAGGGCGTTGTCCTCACTTTAGAAACCCCACCCTTTTCATACTCTAATACCTATCTGATATTATGCTTTACTTTCGCCAACCAGCGCCACTTCTTCTGCCCGCTTCAAAACCCTCAAAACAATGTGCCCGTCTTCTACATCTGCCACCACGGTATCGCCATTGCGGAACTCACTACGCAGGATGGCTTCAGACAGCTTGTCTACTATCATATCCTGTATTGCACGGCGTAACGGACGGGCGCCAAAAACTTCATCATAACCTTTTTCCCCGAGCAGGTCTTTAGCCGCTTCCGTGACCTCCAGTTTGATATCCTTTTCGGACAATTGCTTGCTTACCTGACCGAGCATCAGGTCGACAATAGAACGGATATGCATTTTATTCAGCGCATGGAAGACAACTGTCCCGTCAATGCGGTTGAGAAACTCGGGACGGAAGACCTTTTTAACCTCACCCAGTAGTTTCTCTTTCATCTTATCGTATTCGAGTTCACGGATTTTAGAATCATCGGTGCGAGAAACAAAACCCATGGTAGAACCTTTCCTGATTAAGTCCGCGCCTATGTTGCTCGTCATAATAATGATGCTATTGCGGAAGTCAACACGCCGTCCTTTGGCATCGGTAAGGTGCCCGTCATCAAAAATCTGGAGAAGGATGTTAAACACATCCGGGTGCGCTTTCTCGATTTCGTCAAAGAGGATACAACAGTAGGACTTGCGTCGTACTGCTTCGGTAAGCTGACCGCCCTCATCATAGCCGACATAGCCTGGCGGCGCCCCGACGAGACGGGAAACCGTGTGCTTCTCCATAAACTCGGACATATCAAGGCGGATGAGCGCATCTTCACTGCCGAACATAAACTCGGCAAGCGCCCGTGCCAGTTCCGTTTTACCGACCCCCGTAGGTCCTAAGAAAATAAAGTTGCCGATGGGATGGCGCGGGTCTTTAAGACCGGCGCGTGCCCGTCGGACCGCCTTGGAGATGGTGTCAATGGCTTCATCCTGCCCGATGATGCGCTTGTGAAGCGCCTCTTCCATGTGTAGCAAGCGGCTGGTCTCATCACTACCCAGTTGGGTAACCGGGATGCTCGTCCACATGCTCACCACTGTGGCAATGTCTTCCGCCGTCACGACCGGCTGTTCCTGCTCTTTTTGCTCTACCTGCCACTCTTTTTCCAGATTCTTAATTTTCTCTTCAATCTGTATTTCCTGCTGGCGCTTTTCCGCGGCATAGTCATACTGCTGTTTTGCCAGAGCGGTTTCTTTCTCCTTGCGGATGCTATCCACCAGCCGTTTAGCTTCTTTAAGTGTGATGGGCGTGCTGTGCTTCTGAATTCTTACGCGGGAAGATGCCTCGTCAATGAGGTCAATCGCCTTATCCGGCAGGAAACGGTCGGGTATGTACCGTGCTGCCAATGTCGCTGCAGAACTCAGGGCTTCATCGCTAATCTTAAGCTTATGGTGCTCTTCATAACGTTGTCGAACACCCTTAAGGATTTCCAGCGTCTGCTCAACCGTAGGTTCTTCAACAAGGATTGGCTGGAAACGCCGTTCCAGCGCCGGGTCACGTTCCACATGCTTGCGGTAGTCATCGAGGGTCGTGGCACCGATGACCTGCAGTTGTCCGCGCGCCAGTGAAGGTTTAAGAATGCTTGACGCATCCACAGCCCCCTCCGCCGCTCCTGCACCAATGATGGTGTGGAATTCATCTATGAACAAAACACAATTGCCGGCTGTCTTTATCTCATCGATAATTTTCTTGAGTCGCTCTTCAAATTCGCCACGGTATTTGGTACCAGCCACTACCGCCGCCATATCAAGCGTAACCAACCGCTTGTCTTCTAGTGTTTCCGGAACATCACCTTCAGCGATACGGTGCGCCAGACCTTCAACAATGGCTGTTTTACCCACGCCGGGTTCACCGATTAAGGCAGGATTGTTCTTGGTGCGGCGGCTGAGAATCTGGATGACACGTTGAATCTCTTTTTCCCGCCCGATGACGGGGTCGAGCTTGCCTGCTTTCGCCAGCGCTGTCAGGTCCGTGCTTAACTGGTCTAATGTCGGGGTTTTGCTGGTACTGCGGGTAGCGGCGCGTGGTTGTTTCTGGGAATTCTGATTCAGCATGCGGGTAACTTCGGCGCGCACTTGTTCAAGATTGATACTAAAACTATCCAGCACGCCCGCGGCAACACCACCGCCTTCGTGGAGCAGACCGAGCAGGAGATGCTCGGTACCAATATAATTGTGTCCGAGGTGACGCGCTTCATCAATCGCCAGTTCAATGACACGTTTCGCCCTGGGAGTCAGTCCAATTTCACCGGTATTCGGCTTATCGCCACGCCCGATAATAAACTCAACACCACTACGCACTTTGCCCAGATTAGCGCCGAGACTGACAAGAACCTTAGCGGCAACCCCCTCCTCCTCCCTCAATAAACCCAAAAGAATATGCTCGGTGCCAATATAGCTGTGGTTCAGGTGCTGTGCTTCTTCCTGGGCAAGGGTAAGCACCCTCCGGGCTCTCTCTGAAAATTTCTCAAATCGGCTTGCCATACA
Source organism: Dehalococcoidales bacterium (assembly GCA_030654965.1). Classification (GTDB taxonomy): domain Bacteria; phylum Chloroflexota; class Dehalococcoidia; order Dehalococcoidales; family Fen-1064; genus JAURWL01. Next base: position 39,164 of record JAURWL010000051.1, read on the forward strand.
CGCCTCCTTGAGACCAATTCATTAAAATCTCCACCCCACCCACTATGAACTAGGTTATAATAAGCTTCCTGGCAGTGGCATATTTTCCACAAAAGGTTGCCCTCTCAGTATCGTCTGCGCTGAAGCGTTTCACTTCCGTGTTCGGGATGGGAACGGGTGGTGCCACTTCGCCCAAACCACCAGGAAGCCTATTTACTTGTTAACAATTTCAGAGGGCTACTTCTTCCCACCTTCCGGTGAGAGTTTATGCCCCATCCGGGTAGATTATGGTCTCAAAGCTTTTCGCTGATACTTCTATCATACGGCACAAGAGCCTGCTTGCGCAAGAGACCATAAGTTTCGGAGCGCTATAATGGTCTCAATCAAATCTTATTGTAGCACACACATGCCAGAACGTAAAGGCTCAAAGCGGAAACCTGAAATCAATTTACGTGGTGAAGTACTTGCTATGTATTAAAGATATAGTACTGCACTTATATAGAAAAACCGAGCTTTTCGGCTCAGTTTTTCCAAGGAGGGAGCCAATACCAACTCTGAAACAGGTCAAGCCCTCGTCCATTAGTACCGCTAAGCTGAACACATTGCTGTGCTTACACATGCGGCCTATCAAGCAGGTAGTCTACCTGCGGACTTACCCCCCGACGAATCGGGGACAGGAGATATTATCTTGGGGCATGCTTCGTACTTAGATGCTTTCAGCACTTATCACAACCAGACATAGCTACCCAGCTGTGCCCCGGGCGGGACAACTGGAACACCAGCGGTCTGTCCCTCTCGATCCTCTCGTACTAGAGAGAGCCCCCCTCAAATCTCCGGACGCCCACTACGGATAGAGACCGACCTGTCTCACGACGGTCTGAACCCAGCTCGCGTACCGCTTTAACCGGCGAACAGCCGGACCCTTGGGAGCTGCTTCACCCCCAGGATGCGACGAGCCGACATCGAGGTGCCAAACCTTGCCGTCGATGTGAACTCTTGGGCAAGATAAGCCTGTTATCCCCGGGGTAGCTTTTATCCGTTAAGCCACGGCCCTTCCACTCGGAGCCGTAGGATCACTTTGCCCGACTTTCGTCCCTGTTCGACTTGTAGGTCTCACAGTCAAGCCCCCTTATGCCAATGCACTCACTGAGTGATTTCCATCCACTCTGAGGGGACCTTTGGGCGCCTCCGTTACATTTTGGGAGGCGACCGCCCCAGTCAAACTGCCCACCTGACACTGTTCCCCAGCTTGCTCTGAGGTTAGAATCTAAACTCAACAAGAGTGGTATTTCATTGTTGGCTCCACCCCGACTAGCGTCGGGGCTTCATCGCCTCCCACCTATGCTACACATGCTAAGCCCAGATCCAGTGCCAAGATGCAGTAAAGCTCCACGGGGTCTTTTTGTCCTGTAGCGGGTAACCCGCATCTTCACGGGTACTTCAATTTCGCCGAGCCCCTCGTTGAGACAGCGCCCAAGTTGTTACACCATTCGTGCAGGTCGGAACTTACCCGACAAGGGATTTCGCTACCTTAGGACCGTTATAGTTACGGCCGCCGTTCACCGGGGCTTCAGTTCGCAGCTTCGGATTGCTCCTAACCACTCCCCTTAACCTTCCGGCACTGGGCAGGTATCGGCCCCTATACGTCAGCTTACGCTTTCGCAGAGACCTGTGTTTTTGTTAAACAGTCACTTGGGCCCGTTTAATGCTGCCCTGAGGTCAATCAGGGCGCCTCTTCTCCCGAAGTTACGAGGCTAGATTGCCGAGTTCCTTAACGAGGGTTTTCTCGATCACCTTGGGACTCTCATCCCCACCTACCAGAGTCGGTTTGCGGTACGGGCACTACTATTTCAACGGCAACGAGGCTTTTCTAGGCGGCATGGACTCAGACGAATTACATCGGGTCTCCCCTCAGTTTTCCTTCACCTTCAGCTATAACATCCGGAGTGGATTTGCCTGCCCCGGCATTGCCTTTGGTGAAGAACACACCATGTCCAATAGGTATGCTCTTCCTATCCTCCCGCGCCCCCCCTTTGCCTCAATAGCAGTGGTACGGGAATAATAACCCGTTGTCCATCGCACTACGCCTTTCGGCCTCGGCTTAGGCCCGACTAACCCTACGCGGATTAACCTTCCGTAGGAACCCTTAGGTTTCCGGTGGACGTGTTTCTCACACGCCTTTCGCTACTCATGCCAGCATTCTCACTTCCCGTCGCTCCACGACTGCTCACGCAGTGGCTTCACAGCGCGGGAACGCTCCCCTACCTTCCGATTTTACAATCGGAACCATAGCTTCGGTGACGAGCTTAAGCCCCGTTAAATTGTCGGCGCACCACCACTCAACCAGTGAGCTATTACGCACTCTTTGAAGGGTGGCTGCTTCTAAGCCAACCTCCTGGCTGTCTAAGCGATAGTACTTCCTTTCCCACTTAGCTCGCGCTTAGGGACCTTAGCTGATGGTCTGGGCTGTTTCCCTCTCGACCATGGAGCTTATCCCCCACAGTCTCACTCCCAGACTAAAGCTCATGGCATTCATGGTTTGATTGGAGTTGGTAGGATGCTATCCCCCGAGTCCATTCAGAGCCTTACCTCCATGAGCGACCATCTGAGGCTGTACCTCAATACATTTCGGGGAGAACCAGCTATTTCCGAGTTCGTTTGGCATTTCACCTCTATCCACAGCTCATCCCGTAGCTTTGCAACGCTAATGGGTTCGTACCTCCACTCCGATATTAACAGAGCTTCACACTGGCCATGGATAGCTCACCCGGTTTCGGGTCTAATCCGTGCGACATAGCGCCCTGTTCGGACTCGCTTTCGCTGCGGCTCCGCAACTACAGTTGCTTAACCAAAGCCACACAGATTAACTCGCTGGCTCATTCTTCAATAGGCACGCCATCATCCCGATTTGCATCGGGACTCTGACCGCTTGTTAGCACACGGTTTCAGATCTATTTCACTCCCCTCCCGGGGTGTTTTTCACCTTTCCCTCACGGTACTAGTTCACTATCGGTCATCAAAGGTATTTAGCCTTGCTCCGTGGGCGGAGCTGATTCCCATGGGATTCCTCGTGTCCCATGGTACTTAAGGACTGGTCAGGAGCCTTCCCCTTTCGTTTACGGGACTATCACCCTCTATGGTGGCACTTTCCAGAGACCTTCATCTGGGGTACGGTTGGTAACTCCTTGACTTATTTCAGGTTCAGTCTGACCGCCTTACAACACCATAACAACATAGGTCCTGAGACCACTCAGCCGTTATGGTTTAGGCTGTTCCCCGTTCGTTCGCCACTACTAGGGGAATGTTTATTTTTTCCTCGGGGTACTAAGATGTTTCAATTCCCCCACTTACCTCCACCCAGCTTATGTGTTTGGCTGGGGGTATCCCGATTTTATCGGGATGGGTTGCCCCATTCGGGAATCCCCGGCTAGGCTTGCTAGACAGCTCGCCGAGGCTTATCGCAGTCTTGCCACGCCCTTCTTCGGCCTTTGATGCCAAGGCATCCACCGTGCGCTTTATTCCGCTTGACCTGTTTCAGACTTGATATTGGCCCTATTCAATTTTTAAAGTGCGCTGGACAAACTTAAAGCGGCTTGATGATTTGCACCAAGCCGCCTAGCTGGTTTCAACCACCAATTCGCTACTTTATGTTTGTCCGTTCATTGTCACTATTTATTCCTCTAGTGCCAAAGATAACTATACCATGCCATATCAGGGGTGTCAATACCATTTTACTCGTTCAGAAGCCCCTGTACACTTTCCCTTTCCAGATATTGAGTAATTCTGCAAAAAGAATCGGTGGGGTGTCAAATAATTGAGCGCCTGATAAAGACGGACGGTGATGCGGGTCGTTCTCCAGTAGCGCGGAGACAGACACGAAGTTGTTTGTGACAAAATTGACCGTGGCTAAGATGCAAACGGATGCTGTTTTGCGATATCGCGATACGCATTCGAGGGTACAGAAAAATCACAAAAATGTAGCGAGAGTTCCTGTCGGTTTACCGGGGAGGTAATTCACTTTTTCCCATGGAAGATTTTCTTAACCTTGGCGTTCATCTCATCCTGGGTTTTTGCCAGCTTGGATTTCGCACTGAGCGTGATTTGTATTTTCCCCCGCTCACCTTCATGAACGTGCTCCACAGCAAGTACCTGGGGAAGAGAGCACAATTTTTCAATATAGTCCACAGCCTCGCTCGAGCCGACTTTGAAAATGCTTTTATCCACCATAGTTATGAGCTCAACTGAGATTACCTGAGGCAAACTATTCAGGTACACATTAATAGCTTCTATTTCATCCTGGTCTCGTGGGGGCAATATCTCTAAATCTGTCCATATTGTGGAATCTGTGTTATTTATCGGGATTTCTAATGTCGGTATTTCCTTAGTAGTACCGTTGCCGTTGGGTTCAACCAGTTTGGAAATATACGTGATAACTTCGTCGATATATTCTGTACTAAAAGCGGCAGATGTCGGAGCCGCCTGTGCTCTAGCCCGGATTATTTTTTTCCCTTCTTCAACCATGTCTCTGATAGCAGTTTTGTTCTCTTCTACCAGTAGTTCGACTGCTTTTTGTCTCTCTTCGGTTAATCTTAGAGTCGCTTCCCGCGTTTCTTCATCGAGGGCACTTCCCACAATCCTGTAGATTTGTTTTTTTACCGATTCCTTGTAACTAATATAGGAGTCGGTTGTTGAAGCGACACTATTCATTACCTGACGATTTTCATTATTCATCATCTCTTGCCTTCCCGACGTATTCAACCTTGACCGTCTCTGCTTCTTCTCTAATCAAGTCAAGGTCTTTTTCAGTGAACATGCGCCATCCACGTCGGTCTCTATGAGTCTCTCTCAGGATTCCTGCCTTTAACCAACGAAATAATGTAGCTCGACTGATACCTGCTCTCGAGCAAGTCTCAGCAGTCCGGTAGTAAACCTGCCCGTTTATTTCGATAGCCACCGATTTATTACTCTCCCTTGTCTTGATAAGCATTGATACTATTTGAATCTATTGTGATGCGTATACGTGTTTTATTCAATCCACCATTAAGGCTATTCCACATGGTACTATCGTAATCCATGATAATAGATACCTGAGTGAATTCCGGTAGCGGCATAACAGGTACAATCCATTTCAATAAACGTAGTCTCTACCAAACCGTTCCAAAAAGGTAAGGAGCAGGTAAATACCTGCTCCCACTTTCGCCTGTTACTAACAAGCGCTAAATATTGATAGGTTAAAGACAGCTTAAGGCGTCGCGGCTTTATTTATGCGAATGGTTATCACCTGAGTATCGGTGTTCGCCGCACTATCAGTTACTTTAACTGTGAAGCTGTAGTCCCCCTTATCAGCCGGAGTACCCGAAATGACGCCAGTGTTTGAAAGGCTGAGACTTGCTGGGAAACCAGTTGCGGGAGAAAGCTCCCACAACGAATATATTCCGCTTCCGCCAACGGCAACCAGTGTAGCGCCGGGATAGACAGCATCTTCAGTGCCATCGGGTAGACTGGTCGTGATAATCTGCAACACGCCATTCGCCGCGATGTTGATGCTAAAAGTCTTGGTGGCGCTCTTTTGGGGTGTAGAACCATCCACGACCTTAATGGTGAAGGTATAATCACCCGGTATATTAGTAATGTCAGGTGTACCCGAAATAAGACCGGTTCCGGAAGCGAGGGCCAAACCGTTAGGTAATGGGGCACTCCCTGTGTCCAGGCTCCAGGCGTATGGGACAACTCCACCAGTGGTAGTGAGTGTGGTTGGCGTGTAAGCCACTCCTGCCTCACCATTGGGTAAACTGGGGGTGGTAATCACAAAATTCCCCTTCGGTTGCTTGGTCGTAGTGAGCTTGATAACCGGCTTGAACATATACTTATCATTACCGGTCACGTTCACGGACTTAAGAGCATCGAAGTCGAAGAGAAGCTCCGTGTCTTCACCAGCGACAATTTCAAACGGATGGACGAATTTTAACGTGCCACTGGGTAGTTTCGCTTTCTCGAAAACATTGGGTAGGGCACCCACGAGCCCAATTTCAACCAGACTGACTTCCATTCTAATCTGGGTGTACTTGCCCACAGTGAGGTCTACTGCTGCCAGTTTTGTCTGGATACCACCCGTGAGAGTAAGCAGGTCAAAACGGGCAGGTGCAACCAAACCCACCTCCCGCCAGCCCACGCCGTCCTCATGAACCTCCACTTTCCCTACCGTTAACCAGACTTCTTTAATTTGCGGTGCAGCGGGCGCATCGGTGATGTTAATGACAAGGCGCCCCGCCATAGTCGACGTTTGCCCAAGCGTAGATGAGGTGGACGCAGTTCCGGAGGTACAACCTGATACCAGAGTTAATAGTGCTGTGAGGATACCGATGGTAAAAAATACAGTCTTACGCTTCATGATGCTACTCCTTTGTGATTTTGTTTATTTGCTACCACTATTAATAACGAGAATAGTGGCAGGAATGTCAGGGTTGTTTCTTGGGCTCTCCCTGACCCTTTTCCTTGCCTGGGGCTGTGGGCTTGTTGGTCACTGGTGTCTGGCTTGAACCACTCTCACCAGCCTGTGGCTTCAGCAGATATTTGCCACCATCCTGGATATTACCGGTCTTTACCACGGTAAGGTCATAAGTAAATGTAGTAACTGACTCGGCGCTAACCGTAAACGGTATTTTTAGCTTCAGCTCTTCGGGTGGTAATTTTATCTCGATTGTTTCTCCGGTTTCTTTAAGGGTACCGAATACCTGTTTAACATATATAACGACCCTAGTATACTCACCTAACGGCACATCTCCACGCCAGAGTTCTTGAGTTGTGTCTCCGGGCAACAATGCCAGGTCGAATCCGGTTGTCTGGGGAGTAAACTCCACCCACCGCTCCTGGTCCCCGGTCTGGAGAAGCGCAACTTTTTCGATGGTGACATTCACGGTGCTAAAATCTTCGATGGCATTGACATCATCACTTACAAGGAAGATAAAGTTTCCGTTCGCACTAGCTCCCGGAATAGTGATCGAAGGCAAATCCGGAATCTGCGTATCCTCGGGCGGAGTCTCCAGTAATCCCGGCCATAAGACGGGCCTCATTACTACGAGACTGATAACCAGCAGTATAAGAATGCTCACCGTGCTGACCCACGCCAGACGCGGTCGTGCTATACGCTGCCAGAAAGAGGGCTGTCGACGACGTTCCAACTCAGAATAGAATCTCAACCGTGCATTTCGCTTGACTTCCGGTGAAGGCACAAACGAATAAGCCGTCGCAGTTTCCGTCATGGCTTTCAGCAGTGGTTCGAGCCGGGTTTTGTGTTCCGGATAATCTGCAAGGCACTTCTCCAGACTCTCGCCGCGGCTGAGCCGGTCAATGCACTTATCTAATATCATGTCAAATTCGTTTGTCATCTTTGTTCTTCTAAGGTCTATTTACATCTAGTAATTGCCGCAGTCTCTCCAGGGCTGCTCTCTGCATCTCGCGTACTGCTCCATCGCTCTTATTCAGAACGCCTGCCGCTTCCCGCGATGTCAGTCCACCGAAAAATCGGAGCCGTAGCACTTCCCTCTGCTCTTCCGTGAGTTGTACCATTGCTGCACCCACTTTTTCCATTTCAATCTTCTTCTCAGCGGCATCCACCGGGTCATTATCACCAACAATTTCGACCGTATCAATCGGGACGGTCTTGATTCTGCTTACCTTACGCAGGTGGTCAACCACCAGGTTATGAGCTATTTTAAAGAGCCAGGCTTGCATCGGGGGTCCCGTATCCCGGTATGTTTTTATTGACTTTAACGCTTTTAAGAATACCTCGCTGGCAAGGTCCTCCGATTCAGATTTATCTCCAATACGTGTATATATGTAGCGTGCGATTTTGTCATAATACTCTTCGTACAGTGATGCTAACCGTGCTTCGTTGTTTCTTATTTCTTCGTTCGCGCCGTATGGCGTTGTGGATGCCATTCCCAGTTTTCCTGTCTTTCTCGCTTTCCAATATACTACTATATTTCAACCGGCATCCGTAAATCGCTATCGCCTCCATCTATCTTCAATTTTTCACAAAGGGTACAATTACTGCGGATTTTCCCTGTACGCGTTGTAATCAGTAAGAAAACGCATCAAATCCTCTCTAAAAAGCCTCCTGTCCCCTCGAGAGCTAATACGATACGAGACAAGCAAACCGACATCACTCCACCGCCGCAGTGTATTAGCATGCACATGAAAGAATTCTGCGGCTTCGCTGATAGTAAGAAGAGGGGCTGCTTTGCTGACATCCATAGTAGCCGTGTATGTCATCTCCATCACCTCTAGACAGAAGATATATTCTCTTTGTTGAGTTTTTCTTCTACTATTAGTAACGAAGCCATAGTATTTTTGTCAGGAGGATTCGGGATAGTGCTCATAAGATAAGAAAATACCACCGACTGCTGAAGCTATTCAGGTGATTCTCACTCTATCGGCGGAACTACTATTGACGGCGTTTCATGCGGAGTGTGGACATTACATAGCTTTGTATTACAGAATATTACTGACTCTAATGTACAAGCTCTTCAAAGGTAACTAAATGTTATTTAGTAAAATCCATGTATACGTGTTATCCATAACAATGTATAGGCGGTATTATTGCCGCCATCATCTGGAAATACGCATTCGAAGAGCGTGTTGCCTAGTCGGCTACGTCGGCGCAAGGACCAATAGCGGACAAGATGTCACTAAGCCTTACCACAATGAAGAGGACTCTTTTAGTTTCACAAGAGGTCAATTGAGATTAAGGGAGGAAGTACTGTACCTCGATGGTACAATTCGCTCAATCTTGTAGCTCTCAAAACGACAACTTACCGAAGTCGAAGAAGTCGGGGTAACAATCTGACTGAACGTGAGAAAGAGCGTTAAATTTAGTCTGCTGGCTCTCAGATACTTGCGCGGGTTCCTGGGTGATGCCACAGGCGGTTCCTCAGGAATTAACCGGAGACGACTCTATCTCTGCCTTCCTGCTTAGCTTTGTACAAAGCAGTATCCGCCACACGCAGGAGTTCTTCCATCCTAGTACCATTAGCTGGATACGCGGCGACTCCCATAGACACGGTAATGGCGCCAAGTATCTGTCCTTGAAAAACTATCTCCATCTTTTTTACTTCTTCCCTCAGGGTATCCGCACGCTTCACTGTATCTTCCCGCGATGATTCGGGGAGAATAACTAGGAATTCCTCTCCTCCGTACCTGCAGGCAATATCCGACCCTCTGAATTTGTCTTTCAATAGTTTGCCCATTTGACTGATAATCTTATCGCCTGCCGCATGCCCGTAGACGTCATTGAACTTCTTGAAGTGGTCGAGGTCAGCCATGATGATGCCAATCTGCGCCTGCTTCCTCGCGGCTCGTAAGATTTCACGCTGTAGTGATTCTTCCATAAAGCGCCTGTTATACAACCCGCTCTGGGGGTCTTGAATAGATTGCATTGAAAGGTTTTCACTCAGCTTTACATTGGCAAGCGAGAGCGATAGGTACTCAGACAGAGTAACTGCCATTTCTTTCAAGTCTACTATCGCCTGGTCTTGTCCCGATTCTTTGATATTGAAGTCATTCATTAGATGAAGCAATCCCAGAATGTCACCTTTTGCCATCAGTGGCAGGCACACGTAAGATGATGTCGGTGTGTGCTTCAGGTGCGGGCAGATGGGTTCTATGTTTACATCGTCAACCACATGAGCTCGTCCGCGTCTTAATCCCCAGCAAGCGTCCGGAGTAAAAATATTGTCGTCTGGATTTGTCGGAAAACCTCCCCATGTGACGATAGATTCGAGGTCCGACCGGGAATTACTTAAGAGGAACAAGGCACCTTGTGATGCAGGGAATAATTTTTTCATATAACCCATGATTATAGGAGCAGTTTCTGCCATCTTTGAGCATGCCTGAAGCATGTCTCTCATTTCCGCCAAGATGACACTCTGCCGGCGCTGACCCTCAAGTTGCTTGACCATTCCGGTTAATTTTTCATTCGCATGGCGCGTTTCTTCCTGCATCCGTTTACTTTCGGTAATATCCATGAAGTTGCCCAGGGTGGCTCGTTTCCCCTGAGTCCGATATGAAATAACCGTCTCCAATATCCATTTGATCTGGCCGGACTTGGTCACTACCCGGTATTCATACGGTTGGCACACCCCGCTTTTCAGTCCATTGACGGCGCTATTTCTAACCAGCTCACGGTCTTCCGGGTGAATGTAACCCAATGACTTCGTGCTCAATAGTTCATTCATGTTGTAGCCAATTATTCTCTCAAATTGGCGATTAATATATTGGAATATCCCGTCCTGTACAATGTAAATACCTATCGGGGAACTCTGCGTTATTGCATCAAATAGCTCTTTTGTTTGCTCCCGTTCAGCCGTATTACGCACGAAAATCACGAAAGCGATGACACTACCGGATTCGTCTTTAAGCGGCGAGACTGTAAGCGAGACGTGCACACGGCTGTCGTCTTTTCTCTTGTGGACGGTATCGTAACAAGCGCTCGGCTCTCCCTGCCTGATTTTTTTAAATACTTCTAATGTATTATCCTTAACATCGAAAGGCACCAGGAAAGAGTGCTCTCTTCCTACAACATCTTCGGCCGAATAACCGTAAAGGTCGTGGGCTCCTTTATTCCAATCGGCAATGACGCCATCCACGGTCTCCAAAATGACACCGTTTTCCCACGATTCAAAAACCTGGCTTAACTGTTTGATCTCTTTTTCCATGTTCTGTCCCCAAGCACTTTGTCTCTTCAGGTTTTACTTATTCTCTCGATATGATTCACATGGGCTTTCAATCGCTGTACATCATCCTCGGTAAAGAGCCTCCAGCCGTTTCTATCTCTATGCTCTACATCAGTGAATTTTTTTTGTCTCACCCACCGTAGAAAAGTGTGTCGATTGGTACCGGCGAGCTTACAGGCTTCCCGCGTGTTATAAAAAGTTCGGTCATCAAGATTCAAAGGCATTCCAAAAACTCCGCCATTTATTATCCATATGTAACCATAGTTGAGTATAGTTCACATCGCAGTATGTACCAATCACCAGAACGTACCGATTTATTCAGAAAATAGTACTAGTGCTTAATCGGGTAAGAAATACAACGTCTATCCAAAGCTAAAATGAAGCAACCAAATCGCGTTAGTATCTGAATACAAACCAGCCTCACCTAGTACTCAGAATGGCGATGCCGCTCAAAAAAGGGGGTTCCGGATGTTTACACGAACCAGGGGGTATTGACAATTCCATCCGGGCATTATATTATATGTTCTCTGTATGAGAACTCCTTATGAGAAAGGGATGCCTATCGTAGTAGAGTCGTAGAGCACTGGTTGTTAACCCGAAAACCTGAAGAGGTGGTGTAAAGTGCTCCACCTTTTCTTTTTGTTGGGGGCGTAGTAAATTTGTAACCAAAATGTTACATGTTTGTAACGTTATCATTACCAGAGGCAGGAATTGTTAATATTATCGTAACCATAAGGGTTTATAGTTGTATCTCGTAAATCGGAGACCATTCGAGAATTTATTGTTAAGCTGAAAAGGTCGTAAGCGGGTGGCGATAACCAACCCGCAAGTAACAAGGGAAGAGCTTCAGGAGAAGCTCTCGGCTCCCCGGGAGGTGGTTAATATGGCGGTCTGGAAGTTGAAGAGTTGCCCTCGCTGCAATGGCGACCTCTTCATTCAGCGTGAAATTGACGGCTGGTATGAAGAGTGTTTGCTGTGCGGCTATCAGCGCGATGTGTCCAACATTGTTGCGGCAGACACTGATGGTCAAATCAAAATCAAGGGTCAACTGGCAGATAAGAGACTGTATACCAACGTTCGCTCTAACGCGAACTGATACCACGGTTCATCGAATCACGCTTACAAAGCTTAGACGCCGTGGATAATTCGGAAACCCCTCGCAAACATCGGGGGGTTTTCTGTTTCTAGGAACTTTGCCTAACGGCAATTGCGAATTAGCACATACCTGTTATATCCGCGAAGCAAATTCTTGCCTGAAATTCGAAATCCGAAGCCTCGTCCCAGCAAAAGCAGGGAACGAAATCCTAAATTAGAGTTTAGTGTTTTGAGTTTCGGGTTTACCTATATGTGTTATAATCCCAAATTGTGAAGCCGGTAATAGTCTATCTGGGGCTGGGGTCAAATCTGGGAGACAGGGAAGCAAATCTCCGCCGGGCGCTGGAATTGCTGTCGGCGAATGTAAAAGTGGCAAAGGTATCACCCACCTATGACACCGCACCCATCGGGAATACCGACCAGCCGCGCTTCCTCAATCTCGTGTGTGAGGCAAAAACCCCACTCTCCCCACCCCACCTCCTCAGCTTTGTCAAGGACATCGAAACAAAGATGGGACGAGTAAACGGTCCACGGAATAGCCCTCGCCCCATCGATATTGATATACTGTTCTACGGCGACCTTGTGCTGGAAACGCCGGCGCTGGTCATCCCGCATCCCCATCTGACGGAAAGGGCGTTTGTGCTGGCGCCGCTGGCGGATATCGCCCCTTACTTAACGCATCCGGTCAGCGGCAAGACAGTGAGCCGGTTGCTGAAGGAACTCAAGAGAACGGCAGGAGACGCCATCCGGCGACGTGAATCAGGAGGAGCTATGTACGAAATATCAGTCGAAAAAGACTTTGACGCCGCCCATTTTTTACGAGGTTATCAGGGCAAGTGTGAAGCGCTCCACGGGCACCGGTTCAAGGTAGCGGCAACTGTGCGGACGGATAAGCTGAACGACATCGGGCTGGGGTATGATTTCACGGAGTTGAAGCAGAAACTGGACGAGGTGCTGGCGCGGTTCGACCACACGTGCCTGAATGACATCGCGCCCTTTAAGGGTATCAACCCTTCATCAGAGAACATCGCCACAACGATTTACAAGGAACTGAAGCGGAAGCTCAAGGGCGCGCCGGTCGTTATTACCACCATCGAGGTATGGGAATCGCCGCAGAGCCGGGTTACTTACCGACCGGACTAGCGGGCTTATCCTGTGGCAGGAGATTGGGGATAGTTTCCTCGATGGGATAGCGGACATCGCACTTGCCGCAGTAGAGCGAACCGCTCACGATTTCCTTTTCATTTTCCTGGGTTACCGTGAGGGTGAGCTTGCCCTTGCAAACCGGGCAGACCAGGATATCCATCAACTCTTTTTTCATACTGATAATGAGTATAGCATAGAGAAAACTCTAATACCTAATATCTAAATCCTAATGAAAGTGGTGTCCATAACGACATTACTTGTGCTATTATACTGAACAAAGATGGGGGAAATAGTAAATGAAAGAAATCTATTGCGACCCTATAATAATCAAAGGAAAACTAACCCGTCATGAAATAGTACAGACGGTTGTTAATGTTTTCATCCAAACTGAATATGAGAACCGAGGGAAAGGTGTACGCTTCAACTATCCCGTCGAGCGGTTTACTGACGGGTCGTCTTTATTCATCTTTCGTCCGGCAGGATTGCGGAAATGGAATTTTGATTTCAAAGTGAACGTAACGCCCGAAATGGGACTTGGGAAAGGAACTCACGCTGAAATCGCCCAGGATTTCACAAACAAAAAGAAGGAGAATGAAAGAAGTTTTGTGGAGCTAATAAAAGCTATGGAAGAAATGTGCACCGGCTCGGAAGCTGACGTTAGTGAAATCCTGAAGAAACATCCGAGCCTGCAGACATCATTTCAAACAGGGTCCAATGTTGAAGTTCCATTAAAGGTACTGAAATGGATGTTCATAATGGAGGACATCGTTTATTGGAATTACGATGGTAGAATGAAGCTATACAACTACTTGAAAGAAGTATAAGAAATATGGGAATTGAAGGGTTTCTAGATAAAGTTTTCCCGAAAGATATCATCGGCCTTCTCAAGGAACTACCTGATGGAAGCGTCGATATGGTCTATGGTGACCCTGACTATAATGTTGGGGTGAAGTACGGCGAGAAATCCTACACCAAGACTTTTGATGATTATATTGATTGGTATGTAGAACTGGCAAAGCAGTCACTGAGAGTCTTGAAAGATACCGGGAATATGTTCCTGATAAATTATCCCAAGCAGAACGCCTATTTGCGAGTGAAATACCTGGACAAAGCCTGTTACGAGGTTTCCGACTACGTCTGGGTATATAACACAAATGTCGGGCATACTCCCAAGCGCTTTACTACTGCACATCGCAGCATTTTACATTGCCGCAAAACAGCAGACAACAACTTTTATAAGGATAATGTTGCTGTCCCCTACCTGAATCCGGGTGATAGACGCATATTGAGAAATATAGAGAATGGTTCTAAGGGAAGAATGCCTTACGATTGGCTTTATTTCAATCTGGTTAAAAACGTGAGCAAGGAAAAGACCTTTCACGCCTGTCAGATTCCCCAACAACTGTCTGAAGTACTGATTAAAAGTTGCACGATGCCGGGTGATACTGTTCTGATTCTCTTCGGCGGTAGCGGTTCCGAAATTGAAGTATGTAAAATCCTGAATAGGCACTTCATTTCCGCTGAAATTGATGAAAAATACTACAATATGATTCAAGACAGACTGAATAAGGGCAAGATAGAAGAAAAATATCGACTAAGACTGAACCGCTATGAGAAAAGAAATGCCGAAGCCCAACTGGTACTCATGGAGGAAAAAGAAAAATATCTAACGGAATGAATTAAAGTTTCCCTCCCCCCAACCCTGTTACAATATAACTACCATGCCAGATAATTCTTTTCTCTTCCCCGCCAATTGTCGGACTACCGCCATGGGCATTATGCCGCATACTAATGTTACGCAAGCCCTGAAACTGGCGCTCAGTCTGGATATTCCCTTCTGGCCGCAACTGCCCAATACCAGCTTCTATGAAGATATGTACGTGCAGGCATCGGAGGGATTTCCCGGCATCACGGTCGACCTTGAAAACAAAAAACTGCACTTCGACCGCGCGAAATTCGATGAAGGTCTCGGCGATTATTCCACACGGATGTCAGACCTGCGCAACTTCGAATTGAGCCGCGACTACTCCGTAGTTTTCCACCGATTTCTGCAAGAAGACCTGACGCGTTACACCGCCATCCGGGGTCAGTGTATCGGTCCCGTGAGCTTCGGCTTCCGCGTCACGGATGCCGACAACAAACCAATTATTTATGATGACAGTGTCCGGTCGCTGATGTTCGATTTTCTGCAGAGGAAGATAAATGTACAGCGCCGGCAGATGCGGGAGAAAAATGCCAACGCCTTTGTCTGGCTGGATGAGCCGGGGCTGGGATGGGTGTTCAGTGGCCTATCCGGTTACAGCGATGTCCAGGCAAAGCGGGAATACAAAGATTTCATGGACGGGCTGGAGGGGATTAAAGCGCTCCACCTCTGCGCCAATGTCAACCTGCCCTATCTGCTCGGCATGGGCATCGACCTGCTCTCTTTTGACGCCTATCAAATCGAGATTATGCCGAGAGGCTACGCAGACGCCGTCGCCGGTTTTATCAGAAAGGGTGGCATAATTAGCTGGGGGATTATCCCCACTGATTCCGTCAGTCTCGGCAGAGAAACACCTGAAACCCTGTTCCGGTTGCTCACCGGTTACTGGGAAGTGGTTTCACAGAACGCGGGGCTTGCTATGAAAGAGATCGCCGGGCAAGCCCTTATCGCGCCGGCGCGGTGCTGTCTCAAGAATATCGGGAAGGTGGGCGCCCGGGACGATTCTTCGACCGGTAAGATTTCCGGTAACGGCGCCACAAGTGAAGAGCGGGTTGTGGAGAAGGCATTCGGCTATTTGAAAGAACTATCCGGACTTCTGAGAGATAAATATGGCTTGTAGAAACGGAGCAGACCCCCCTCAACCTTATGAGAGAGGTCTGGCGTCTCTGGTATCCGCTTCATGTTACCGCTTCATCGTGTTCCTGATGATGTAGGTGAAGTAAGCCGACCAGGCAACTGTGACCAGTGCGCTTGCGACCACAAAGACGATAATTGTCGCCTTCAACAGCTCCGACCATTCACCTGCCGGCACCATACCGGTCAACCACTTTGCCACGACGATGCAGAGTACCGTCAAGCCCGCGGTCACCAGAACAGGGATGAAGATGCGCAGGAATTTCATGTATCACTCCCTCCTTCTGAGAGCTTTATTATCCCCTTCGGGATTATCGCCGTTCCTTTACTATTTAGTGGTTACCTTTTCCGTAACTTTGCGGGCCCGGGCTTCCCTTACCGCCTGGAACACCCCACCGATGTTCAGATACCAGACGAACGCTGCGGGGAAGAGTATTACCGGGATGGCGATTGCCAGTGCGATTATTACCTGTCCTTCCATCGTAGTCCTCCTTCTATTATTACCTTTCGGTTACTTTGCCTCTTTGTTATTTGGTGGTCGCTTTTTCCGCAACTTTGCGGGTCCGGGCTTCCCTCACTGCCTGGAACACCCCACCGATGTTCAGATACCAGACGAACGCTGCGGGGAAGAGTATTACCGGGATGGCGATTGCCAGTGCGATTATTACCTGTCCTTCCATTGTAGTCCTCCTTTTTTATTGCTCCGTTCTTTTTCTTTCCACCATTATCGTAACATCGTCTCCAACCCGCGACTTCTGCCATTCTACTGATTCTGTTACCTGATAAACGCCTAAAAAGCAAGCCTCCGTATGACGTTGTCGGCTTATCTAGAAGGCTTGTTTTTACGCAGATTTGCCTATAACCTTATTGCGCACCTAACCCCATTTTCTAAAATATTTAGCTTCAACCATATTGAAAATTGTCATAATGTGACGTATAATAAATTGAAAGGGGGCAGGTGGTTGGTCAAACAATTGATTGATGGCTTGTCTCTGAGCAAATAGAGTATTTGCGGGTTAAATCTCAAAGTTCCCGCTTTGAAATACGAATCGTAGAAGTAAATAAGTTGTAGTACCGGTGAATTAAGTCTTTACAGTTGCGGAATTCTAGCTGAGTTGCTGTTTTTGTCACCGGAGATTCAGGAAGGAACCAAAGCGAGAGACCTTTCTTAGGGTTAGTGTGCACTTTGAGCCGATTGCAGTGCAACCCTCTTTGCTCAGGGCAGGGCTGGGAGTAAAGGGCATACGGATGCTGGAGACACTCTGTTGTGCCAAACCCAACCCGGTTCAAGTCATTGCCGATAGGTGGAGAATACACCTCTACCCGGACACCTTCCTGACAGGCATCATCTGTCTGACCGACCCAGTTGAATCAGGGCGTTAATTATGAAGATTCAATTGGGCAACGGTAAAGGTAAAAAGGAAAATAGCCTTACGCTTCTTCACGGCGAGGCAGCCAGTTCCGCTGTGGAAAGCGCCGGCTGTGCTTATCAATCGCCCTCGGTCATTGCCGCTGGCGCCAGCGCGCAAGGCGTCGCCCTTCTCAGTACCCTGACCCACCTTGTGCTCTCTATCCTTCTCATCAAAGTTCCCTCTCTCGTCGAAGGCAAACAGAGCTCATTGAAACGAACGACTCTGCTGATAGCTGTTGTCAGCGCCATTACCTGGTTGCCCATCATATTTGTCATGCTCTTCATGAAAAACGTCAGCCCTCTGCTATTGACCGCGCTCTGGATTATAGGATTGGTGCCAACGACGCTACTGTACCCATTTCGTGACAACTGGCTGGCTGGGCTGGTGCCTGCCGCGAAAATGGGGCGTTATTTAAGCTTGCGTTCCGTGATTGCCGGCGTGTGTTACCTGGCTACCTTCTATCTGATGGGATTTATCCTGGATAGAACCACCGGCTTTGAATCCCGCAGTTACGCGTTCATCCTGGCGCTTGCTTTCCTGGCATCAGCAGTTAGTGTTGTTCTCTATTGTGGCGTGCGTCCCCTCGCGACCCCAAAAACTATCGAGAAGAAGCCGACTCTTACTTTCATCAGCTTTCTAAAAGATACCAGGAAAAATCACCTTGGCACTTTTATTCTCTTCGTTTCCCTGTATACATTTGCGGTGAATCTGGCTGGCCCGCTCTTTGCCTCATATATGCTGCGCGACCTGAATTTTAGCTACATGACCTTTACCGTGGTGGTTTCCAGTGAATATATTGCCCGCATCATCAGCCTTACTTTCTGGGGCAGGCAGGTAGACAAATCCGGGAGTCTAAGGATTCTCAGTCAAGTCTCGTATTTCATACCATTTGTCCCGATTCTCTGGCTCTTTTCCAGTAACTATTTATATCTTTGCGGTGTGCAGATGCTGAGCGGCACTGTCTGGGCGGCTTTTGACCTCTCCGTACAGACGTTTATCTACAAAGCCACCCCCCCCGACCAGCGCCTGAGATACATTGTGTATCATCGAAGCCTCACCTCTTTCTCGGTAGCGCTCGGGGCAATTACCAGCGCTTTTATGCTGAATCATATGTTCAGCGTTTTCGGGAGCCAGATACTGGGGATGTTCCTTATTTCCGGTTTACTCCGTTTGGCTATCGCCAGACTCATGTTACCCAAGCTTTCCCTCCAGGGTATTCCGGATGCTGTCGTCCATCCGGAGCTTGCGGCAGAACTGGCAACGGTTCCGTTACCAATAAGAATGGGACTCTATTACTATCCGGATGCATGGAAACGATTTACTCGTCGCGCGGCGTCTGCCGGGAGTAACATTATCGGCAGGGCAGTCAGCACGATTGCTCTATCACAGAATGGACTTTTCTATAAACCGGCGAAATGGGCAGAATACAGAAACAGAGCTGGTACCCAACCGGCGACAGTGGAAGCCAAGGACACAAACCAGCCTACACATAATAGCCTCTTCCACAAGCCGGGAAAATGGCTGGAATACCTGACCGGGATTGGCGCTCAACCGGCACCCGTTGAAATCAAAAGCCCTATTCAGCCCGTACGCGATGGCCTTTTCTACCACCGCGAAGGCTGGGCTTACTTCCAGGAACAGCAAGCAACCGAGAATACCGGCAAAGCCAGTAGACAGAGCACGAGCCGCGGTGGTCTTTTCCATAACCCACAACGCTGGGGTGATTATATGAAGCAATCGCTGGTGCTAAACACAACCACGATGCACACCGGCGGTGAGGGTCTAACGCTCCGTCAACCCGTCTTCTATCACCCTGAGATGTGGGAAAAATACCAGAAAGAAACCGCCGGTTCCAAAATTAATGCAAGAGCGAAGGCACCAGCTCCTCGGGAAGCACTCCTCTACCATCCGGATGAATGGCAGAAATACAGCGCGCAATCAGCAACACGCAAGAACAGAAGGACATCGCCGCAAATTGGCGCCACGATTACCGCTACGGTGAGGACTCCGAAATATGTAAAACCTCAGACGGCGACCATGCAGACAACTCGGAAGGTACCTCCTGTGACGACCACTCATTCAGCCCGCGCCATTTCCAGCACACCCATTCGGCGTATCAGGACGTCAGCGGCGCTGGCATAAAAAGTCTGGTTTTAACTGCGCCTTATCTTATGGTATCACAGCTTATTTGCTTCTGGTTACCAGTAACACCCGCCATTGCGTTGTGTTGGTTTCTCAGATAGGGCCCTGCTGCAACGCCCGATTACCCCCAGAGCTCCGGTCACGGGAGGGGTGGTGGCGATAATTTAAGCCGGGGAATGGCGTCCTCTCCATCCCCAACACTCTGGTTTCCCCCAGCAGGGCCCAAGGTAGTCGCATTAAATTCACTAGCCGCTCTATGACGAAAAGATATGAATATCCTCACCCAGTTTAAAAAATCAAAACCGCGGGTAGAAACCATCCTTCCATCCTCGTCAGGACAATCTTATAATGTACCTCACCCCTTGTCCTATTATCGTAAACAATGTTCGCATAAGATTATTGCCACTCAATATATGACAGGTTTATCATTTTGTCAAGTACTTGTACTCGTTCAGTTGGGTTATTGTGGAGTGACTTCGTTATCCGATAGTTGAACAAGAAGCAAATGGTGCCTCTGCCAGAGAAATTTAGACTATAGTCGTATGCAATGATATAATTATATGCATTGGATGAGTATTACTAAACAGGATGGTATGTGTGGACACCTTGGTAAAGAATGGAGTCAATATGAATTCGATGTTATCCACCGACCAGGATTATAATCTCTGGGTACTTTTACGTCAGACCAGGGATGCTATGGTCAAAGCCAGGGAAAGAGAACTGGAGAAATACGGAATTTCCAGCATACAGGCGGCGGTGCTTTTTACTATCCAGGCAATCGGAGCGGAAGCAACCCCGGCGGAAATTTCACGTCGCCTGGTGAGAGAACCCCACTCCGTGTCTGGGCTACTCAACCGTATGGAAAAACAGCGTCTTATCACACGTGTTAAAGACCTCCCCAAGCGGAATATGGTGAGGGTGGTAATGACGGACAAGGGCAAGGAAGCCTACGAACAGTCTACAAAACGACTCAGTATGCACGAAACTATGTCTGTGCTTTCTGAGGCAGAGAGAAATCAGATGTGGGGTTACTTGGAGAGACTGCGAGATAAGGCTATGAAGCTTGCCGGTATCGGGTATGAACTCCCGTTCCCCCCACACTGGTCAGATGCGGACGAGGAGCTCAGTTAATACTTCGCCTGATTTACGCTCATTTCAGTTTAAATACAACGTGATGTTGCCATTCAGGCTTTTTTTGTGGAAAATCAGAGCGGAAATGAGCGCCCCGGCTCTCTTCTCTGATAAGCGCCGCCTCGGATATCAAACGTCCGGTAATCACCATGTTGCTCAATTCCTGGGAGGCGCGTTCCGCAGTAGGTGGTAGCGCTCTTTGCCAGGCGGCAAGAGTTTGCACCGCCTCCATTAGAGTCTGTCGGTTGCGGATAATGCCTACCTTATCCCACATCAACGATTGCAGATTGGAAGCGGTGAGTTCGGGGATATTGTCTGGCATCTTCCGTCTGGGTAACGTGTGGAATTCATCGGCGGCAGGCTTTTTTACAATCGTGCCGGTGCTATTGCTACGGCTTTTCTCCAGAATCCGTTTACTGAAGACCAGCACTTCCAGCATAGAATTGGAGGCGAGTCGGTTAGCGCCATGAACCCCGGTGCAGGCTGTCTCCCCCGTAGCGAATAAACCCGGGACGTTGGTCTCGCCCCATGTATTAACCTTGACTCCACCCATCATATAGTGCGCCGCCGGAGCCACCGGCACAGGCACCTTGGTAATATCCATTCCGTGTTCGAGACAGAAACGGTAGATATGCGGGAAACGGCTGGTGGTCAAACTGCGGGACAGATGCGTCACGTCAATGAGTACATGGTCGGTTTTCGTCTTTTCCATCTCATAGACAATACTGCGTGCTACTACATCACGCGGCGCCAGTTCACCTTCAGGTGTATAGTCGTACATAAAACGACGGCCATTGACGTTACGGAGGATGCCACCCTCACCGCGCACCGCCTCAGAAATCAAGAAAGGCGGCACATCCGGTTTGAAAAGACAGGTGGGGTGAAATTGGAAGAATTCCATATCCGCAATTTCCGCCCCGGCTTTGAATGCGAGCGCAATGCCGTCACCTGTGGCAATCTCCGAGTTCGTATTGAGTTTATACAACTGACCCCCACCGCCGGTTGCCAGTATTATTGATTTTCCCGCAAAATCCTCGCTTTTACCGGTGCGGCAGTCTATTGCTCTGACACCCCGGGCGCGACCCTTTTCCAGCAGAATTTCGCTGGCAAGGCACTGCTCTATCACCTTGATATCAGTGGCACGAACACGTTTGCTCAGAGTGACTTCAATATGCTCGCCAGTAGCATCACCGCCGGCATGAAGGATACGCGGGACGCTATGAGCGGCTTCCGTGGTGAGGGCTATCTTGCCATCCAGTGTGTCAAAAGGCACGCCCAGGTTCACTAGGTCGGCAATGCGGTCGGGCGCTTCCGTGGTGAGAATTCTCACCGCCTCTTCATTGCACAACCCATCACCTGCCGCGATAGTATCACGAAAATGCAGTTCGGGGGAGTCATTGGCGCCTATCGGCGCCGCGATACCCCCTTGGGCATGCCTGGTATTGCAGTCCTCGATATTTCCCTTGGTCAGAATGAGGACACTGCCCTGCTCCCGTGCCAGCAAGGCAGTATACAGTCCGGCAATGCCGCTCCCAATCAGTATGTAGTCAAAACGCCTCACCTGAACTCCTTTTCGCGGTCAGGCAGGTCTCGAGTAAAAACGCGACTTCTCTCCGTCTATTTCGGACCGGTCTGAGGTTGTTGTTCGCTGACTTTGGTGGCAATAGCAGATTTAACGAAACGCATAATCGTGCCGGATTCGATACGAATCGTGACGCTATCTTCGGATACGCTTTCTATGGTGCCGTACAAGCCGCCGATGGTGACAATCTTATCACCCCTCTGAAGGTCCTGCATCATCTTCGTTTGTTCCTGCTGGCGTTTCCGCTGAGGCCGTATGGTGAAGAAATACATCATCACGAAGATGAGCACGACAAAGCCAATCATCAGAAGGGAACTTGTCCAAGAAGTACCCGTTGTCGTCTCGTCTGTGCCCGTGTCTGTTGTTGTCGGGTAGCAACTCGCCAGTAAAGCCGCGGTGGTTATCAACCCGATGATTAATCCCAGAATTAGTAGTCTTGTTCTGCGCAAACCATTCCTCCTTATTGACGCAATTTACCCTGGAGTGACCAGGGACTGGTGCGTTCTATCTCCAGTATAGCAAGTTTTCCCAGCCAGTCGTTATCACTACTGAAGAATACAATTTTATCAGTTCTGGTCCGCCCGTACCACTTTCCCTTCTCTTTCACCTCTACCAGCACTTCAATTGCCTGTCCCAACAAGCAAGCATTGATTTCCGCGGCGATATCTTCTTGAAGTTTCTCCAGCGCCTGCAACCGCCGTTTTTTTTCAGCCGCTGGCACATCGTCAGGGTACTCACGAGCGGCAATGGTGCCGGGGCGGGGGGAATAGGCGGCAATATGAACAGTATCGAACTTAAGGTCGGTAAGCAAGCTGACAGTCTCCTGGAATTGCGCTTCCGTCTCTGATGGGAAACCGACAATGACATCATTACTCAATGCCACGCCGGGAATTTTATCACGAATCTCAGTTATCAAACGACGGTACTGCTCGATTGTATAGCCGCGCCGCATCAACTGGAGAATTTCATTGCTCCCCGCTTGCGCGGGTATATTTATGGCAGGGCAGACCTTATCCAGACGGGCAATGGTATCTATCAGTCGGCCGCTCATATCTTTCGGGTGGTTGGTGAGAAAGCGGATGCGCCACAAGCCATCAATGGTGTTTAATTCGGTGAGCAGTCCAGCCAGTTCCGGTTTATCAGGCAGGTCATACCCGTAGGAGTCTACGTTTTGCCCCAGCAGGGTTACTTCCCGCGTGCCACGCCGTACCAGTTCCCGTACTTCGCAAAAAATTTCCGAAAGCGGACGGCTCTTCTCACGGCCACGCCGGTACGGAACAACGCAATAGGCGCAGAAGTTATTACAACCTTGGATAATGGGGACATAGGTGGTTACCTGTGGGTTGTTCGGTAATGCCTGCCGCCATTCGTCCGGCTCCTGCCAGGGCGGACACTCACCCGCTCTGAAAAAGTGGTCTATGTACGGGTGATTTTTCTTAAGCTGGTCGATATTGGAATCCACCCAGCATCCTGTCACCGCCAGCTTCAGGTTGGGGTTCGATTTTTTCATTGATTTCAACGAATGTAACTTATTGGTGACGCGGTCTTCGGCGTGCTTGCGGACGACACAGGTATTGAGCACAATGACATCAGCTTCTTCAGCGCGGTCGGTTGACTGTAAGCCGTCCTTTTCAAACAGGCTGGCAAGCCGCCCCGATTCCGCCTTGTTCATCTGACAGCCGATTGTCCAGATATGATATTTATGCATAATTTAACAATTTATAACTGGAAATTGGAGCGAAAAGACGATTTCAAGTTTTTCTTTTGCGGCTACTCAAAATGTCTATTTCCTTTTCCTAAATTACAATCTTCGCAAAGTGTTTGTAAATTTTCTAAAATTGTTTTTCCACCTTTTGAAAAAGGAAGAATATGATCAATATGTAATCTGCAAGACGGATCAGTTGCGGGACTCCTGCCATCTTTAACACACTTAAATTTATCTCTGCTTAAAACTTTATAACGCAATCCAAGTTTAATTTCGTGTCGATCTTCACTTGAGACACTATGTTTTTTTATCTCTTCCCTAATTATTTCCTTTGGTCCTTTTATAGTTAATCGGGATAACTCTTCCACTCCCGATTCACCATTATCCTGATTCATTTTAGCAACAAAAGCTTCAAGTGCTTTTCTCCAACTTCCAAACCGGCATTCGTATCCGGTAGATGTGACAGCTGATGGAAATTGATTCATTTCTTTTAGGAATGGCTGACGACCATGATGTGTCCAAACATTAAGTAAGTTTTCAAAATATTCATCCTCGGAGTATCTACGCGCATTTGGTGCAAATCCTAAGCCAGATTTTTTATCCCATTAGGCCAAGAACCAAATCTATAAATCACTGTTGAAGGACTGATTATTTCAGAATTATTATTCACTTCTTCTTGAGACACATAATCCTTACCGAGTTTCTTGGCAACTACTCGTAGCTCATCCAAAACTTCTTCATCAGTTAATCTTTTACTTTGATGGCGCATTTTTTCAGAAATTGTCGGGCCAGAATATTTATGTCCAAGTCCGGCCACCGTAAGAGCTTTTTGCCAACCACCTAATCTCTTTTGAATAGCACCAGAAGTAATTTTACCAAACTCGTCATAATCTTTCTTAGTTAAAAAATCTTTATTGACTATTATATCAACGCGTTTGATCTCGTCAATTATTTCTTCATCGGAGCAATTTCTTGGCAAACTGTTTAATTCAAATTTCATAACTACTTCACAAATCAGCGGGTAACAGCTTAATCAGGAATTTCTTCACTATCTATAGAATACATCAAATTCTCCCCCTTGTCGTTCCTGCGAAGGCAGGAATCCATGAATCCACCCTTACCCATCTTAATTAGTCTATTCAAACTCAGGCATATCTTAGTTTAGGCGATTATAGAATCATTCCTGTATTCACGGACACACCTGATGAGGTAGTAACACCAATGTACAGGGTGCCGTATGGTTTGCTAGCAAGGATGTATACATAATAGCAGTTCATGATTCCCTGCACAGGTGGTCTTGTGGATTCCTGTTTTCACAGGAAAGACACCCGCAAATTGATTGACGTTTGACAATTGGTTTTTGTTTGATTATTGTTTATTGAAATTTGGAACTTGGTAAGGAGTGGCGGAGGGAGTGGGATTCGAACCCACGACCCCGATTTCTCAGGGCAACCGCTTAGCAGGCGGCCGCACTAGGCCACTATGCGATCCCTCCACTCGACAACTTTTATTATTTTACTACTTTGCATGGCGGTCTGTCATTGAATCCGTTGCACTATACCACGCGGTTATAAAGGATTCAACCGGAAAAAATATTGCTGGTGATTTATGAATTTAATGTTTATTGGGGGCAGTTTTTGCATTGAAAACCGAGATGGTGAGAAGTATAATTAGCTTTGTATACGAGAGATGTGCTACGGTTGAAAAAGGTGGTCGGGGCGAGTGGATTCGAACCACCGACCTCAGCGTCCCGAACGCTGCGCGCTAAACCAGGCTGCGCTACGCCCCGCAACGACTATTATAGGCGGAATCTGCTCTCATTAGCAAGGAACGTGTGTGAAATATTGTGTGCTTATAATGGATGGAGCCGCCGGATTGCCCTTGCCTGACTACGGCGGTAAGACTTCCCTGGAGCTTGCCCGCACGCCGAATCTGGATGCGATGGTGAAGACAGGAATGGTTGGACTGGCTCACATGGTGCCGAAAGACATGGAGCCGGATAGCGCCGTCGCCTGCATGTCTATCTTTGGTTACGACCCGAAAGTCTACTATAGCGGCCGTGCCCCAATCGAGGCTATCAGCCTGAATATACCTATCAACCCCGGTGAGGCGCTTTTCCGCTGTAATCTGGTGACCGTACAGAATGGTGCGATGGTGAGTCATAGCGCCGGTTCAATTAGTACGGCGGAAGCTCATGAGCTTGTGGAAGCACTGAACAAAGCTCTCGGCAACGAGCGTATTCATATCTGTCCCGGCATAAGCTACCGTGGTATTCTGAAACTAAAGGGCGCGGTGGAGACAACACAAGCAGTGTGCACACCACCCCACGATATCCCTGACAAACTCGCGGCGGAGTATCTTCCGCGTGGCGCGGGTAGTAAGCTCCTGCTGGATTTGATGGCGCACTCTCAGGAGGTGCTTAAAGACCACCCCGTGAACAAGCAGAGAATCGCCCGCGGTGACCTGCCTGCTACGAGCATCTGGCTTTTTTGGGGGAGCAGTCGCATTCCGACCATGCCGTTATTCTATGAGACGTATCATCGTAAAGCGGCAGTGACTTCGGGAGTAAATCTCCTCCAGGGGCTTGGGAAAATGGCAGGTATGGCAGTCCTGGAGATTTCGGGCGTCACCGATGGTCTTGATAACAACTATGCGGCGCAGGCAAAAGGTGCTCTTGACGCGCTAAAATTTTATGATATAGTTATAATTCATATTGAAGCCCCGGATGAAGCAGGTCATACCGGTTCGGTGAAGGAAAAGGTAGCGGCAATAGAGAAGATTGATAAGCTCGTGGTGAGGCAAGTGCGGGACTGGCGTGGAGATGGATTGAGACTCCTGGTTACTTCTGACCACCCTACCCCAATCTCCATTCGCACGCATACCGATGCCCCGGTGCCTTTTCTGCTGTGGGGCGCCGGCTTTAATCCGAATGGAGCAAAAAGGCTTACCGAATCTGAAGCCGAACGCACGGGGCTGACGATTAACCCCGGCTGGAATATCATGCGCAGGCTAATTGGAGAATAAGAACTATGGCACTCATCGTACAAAAATATGGAGGTAGCTCAGTCGCCACTGCCGAGCGTATTAAAACCGTGGCGAAACGGGTCGGTAAAACCTTCGACAATGGCGACCAGGTAGTGGTAGTAGTTTCCGCAATGGGAGACACCACAGATGACCTCATCAAGCTGGCAGGTCAAATCACCAAACAGCCGCATCCGCGGGAGATGGATGTTTTAGTGTCCACCGGAGAACTGGTTTCCAGCGCTCTACTGACTATGGCTTTGCATGAAAACGGTTATAAGGCGGTCAGTCTCAGTGGGGCGCAGGCAGGTATCAGAACAGACGCCAACTTCCGCCGGGCAAGGGTTTTAAAGGTTGAGACCAAGCGGATTCAGGTAGAACTCGAAAAAGGACAAATTGTCATCGTTGCCGGCTTTCAAGGTACTACTGAGGATATGGATGTAACCACTCTCGGTAGAGGTGCTTCAGATATCTCAGCCGTAGCTCTGGCGGCGGCGCTGGGAGCAAAAGTCTGTGCGCGTTACACTGATACCGATGGAATTTACACTGCTGACCCGCGTATTGTCCCGAATGCCAAGCGTCTTGAAGAAATTGGCTATGAAGAAATGCTGGAGCTTGCTACCTACGGAAATAAAGTGATGCAGCCACGCGCTATCGAACTTGCGGAACTATACAATATTCCCATCAAAGTGGCGTCAAGTTTCAATGATAATCCCGGCACTTTAATTCACGGAGGCGTTTCAATGGAAAACAGGAACAAAGTAAGAAGTGTTGCCTATGATATGGATGTTGCCAAGATTACGGTAGTCGGCGTCCCGGACAAGCCCGGCATTGCCGCCGCAATCTTCGTGCCGCTGGCAAAAGCCGGCATCAGCGTCGATACCATCGTGCAGAATGCCAGTGTTAATAAAATTACCGACCTCACCTTCACTGTTACCCGCGACCAGATGCAGGATGCTCTGAAGGTTATCAAGCCGGTCGCTAAGAAGATTGGCGCTAAAGACACCGCCAGTGATGCCAAACTGGGTAAGGTGAGCATTGTCGGCACGGGTATGCAAAATTCACCGGGTTTTGCCGCCAAGATGTTCGCGACACTCAGTGAAAAGGGTGTGAATATTGAACTCATCAGCACCTCGGAAATCAGAATCACGTGTATCGTTGATGAGGCGAAGGTGGAAGACGCCGTGCGCGCGCTTCATCAGGCATTTGAAGTGGAGTTGGGTTGACGCATTGTGTCATTCCCGTGAAACTTGTCCCGTTCACGGTGAACCCGTTCAGGGTGAACCCGTACTTGATACGGGAACGGGAATCCAGAGGTCAGGGAGATTCTTCGGGGCGAGGGATTTTTCTACGCCCCTCAGAATGACAAAATGAGGATTGACCTTTACGTTAAAGTACGCTAATATGTGTCAACATTTCGCGGGATATGGTGGAGGCAAGGGATGACCTATCAGGAAGAGGAACAATCTAGATTACGCAGACAGAGTAGTCGCGAAGCCATCGCCCTGGCGCTACAGGGGCAGTGGCGTGAATCGATTGTTGTTAATAAAAGTATTATCGAGGTATTCGCCAATGACATCGAAGCCCTGAACCGGCTCGGTAGGGCGTATATGGAGCTAGGCGAATACAGTGAGGCGGAAGCCGCATACCGCCGGACTCTGGAAATAGATTCATATAATGCCATTGCGCAGAAGAACCTCCAGCGTCTGGTGCTTCTGAAAAAAAATAAATCCTCTAAGCAAACAGTGGTTCACAAACTCGAGCCGCAGGTGTTCATCGAAGAGATTGGGAAAACGGGTGTCGTGCAACTAAATAACCTTGCTCCGCCTGATGTACTGGCGCGGGTAGTAGCCGGTGATGTAGTCAACCTCAAGGTCAAAGGCAATAATCTGATTGTCGAAACTCCTCGTGGCGGTTATATCGGGCAGGTGGATACCAGGCACGGTCAGCATCTCATCCGCCTGATTAAAGGGGGCAACAAATATTCGGCGGCAATTGTCAGCTCCACAGAAAGGTCGGCCTCAGTTATTGTCAGGGAGACCTTTCAACACCCCAACCAGGCGGGTCAACTCTCTTTCCCGACCCGTGGCGTTGAGGGTGCCCGGACGGAAATCACCGACCGTGTCATCCGCCGTGAGATAGAGCAGGAGGAATCGCTCCTTGGAGAGACGGGATACACGGTAGTCGGGGGTGAGGAGTCGGAGGTTCTGCCGGAAGAGCCTGTCGAAAACGATTTTGATGATGATATGGAGTCTTAATTACTGATGGTAACTGGAAGGATTCAACCGGTCACAATTGAAGAAACCATGCGCAGTTCCTATCTGGACTACGCTATGAGCGTGATTGTCGCGCGTGCCTTGCCGGATGTACGGGACGGACTGAAACCCGTGCACCGCCGTATCCTTTACGCCATGTCCGAAATGGGCATCACCTGGAACACCTCTTACAAGAAGAGCGCCCGTATTGTCGGTGAGGTGCTGGGCAAGTTCCATCCGCACGGTGATGGTCCTGTGTACGATGCCATGGTGCGTATGGCGCAGGACTTTTCCATGCGTTACCCGCTCATTGACGGACAGGGGAACTTCGGTTCGATTGATGATGACCCGCCCGCCGCCATGCGGTACACGGAAGCTCGTCTTGCCCGTATCGCCGAGCAAATGCTCCTGGACATCGATAAGGATACGGTCAACTTCGTGCCTAATTTCGATGATAGCCTCAAAGAACCGGTGGTTCTGCCCGCGCGTCTCCCTAACCTCCTGGTAAACGGGAGTTCCGGGATTGCCGTGGGTATGGCGACCAATATCCCGCCCCACAATCTGGGTGAGGTGTGCGATGCTCTCGTCTATCTGCTTGATAACCCAGATGCGGCTGTGGATGCTCTTTCTGGATTCATAAAAGGACCGGATTTCCCAACGGGCGGCGTGATTCTGGGCGAGGACGGTATCCAGAGCGCTTATGCCACCGGCAGGGGTAGAATTATCGTGCAGGCGAAGGCGTATGTGGACCATGCCCGTCGCCAGATTGTGGTCAATGAAATACCTTATCAGGTGAACAAAGCGACACTCGTGGAGAAGATTGCCGAACTGGTCAATGATAAGAAGATTACCGGCATCGGCGACCTGCGTGACGAATCGGACCGCCAGGGTATGCGGATTGTCATCGAGCTGAAGCGGGAAGCTCAGCCGGAAATGGTGCTGAACAGCCTCTACAAGTACACCACCATGCGGACCACATTTGCCGTTAATATGCTGGCGCTGGTAGATGGTCAGCCTCGCGTTATCAGCCTCAAGGAAGCCCTCCAGGCATTCATCGATTTCCGCCGCGAGGTCATCACCCGCCGTTCTAAATTCGAACTGAAGGGCGCCAAAGAGAGAGCTCACATTCTGGAAGGGCTCAAGATTGCCCTCGATAATATCGATAAAGTCATTGCCATCATCCGCAGTTCGCAGACCACGGATAACGCTCGGCAGAATCTGATGGGCACGTTTAGTCTGAGCCGTTTACAGACGGACGCCATACTGGAAATGCCTCTCCGCCGCCTCGCCGGACTGGAGCGGAAGAAGATTCTCGATGAACTGGCGGAGGTGCTGAAAAACATATCCTACCTCGAAGATTTACTTGCCAAGCCCGCCCGCATTTTGGGTGTGACGCGACAGGAAATCGTCGATTTGAAAGATAAGTTCGCAGATGAGCGCCGCACGGAAATCAACAAAGAGGGTCCCGTCGATTTCAAGATGGAAGACCTTGTCCCGCACCAGGAAATGGCGGTAACCATCACCATGCGTGGTTTCATCAAGCGCGTGCCGTCCCGTGTCTTCAAGACACAACACCGTGGCGGCAAGGGTATTATCGGTATGACCACGCGGGAAGAGGATGCCGTGCGTCTGCTCGCGGTGGCGGACACCCACGATTACCTTCTGCTCTGCAGTAACCGGGGCAGGATGTTCAGTATCAAATGCTATGAACTGCCGCCCGATACTTCACGCGTGGCGAAAGGCACGGCGGTCGTCAACCTCTTCGCTATCCCGCCGGAAGAGCGCATCACGGATATGGTCGTGGTTAAAGATTTTGTGCCGGATACCTACCTCCTGATGGTCACACGTGGGGGCGAAATCAAGAAGACCTCACTCGACCATTTTGCGGCTGTGCGCAGTAGCGGTTTGATTTGTATGGATGTTGAATCCGGTGATGAACTGGTATCGGCGCATACTGCCACGGAGAAGGACGATGTGGTCCTGGTCACACGGAAGGGTCAGTCCATCCGGTTCGGGGTCGACAGCATCCG
Source organism: Dehalococcoidales bacterium (assembly GCA_030654965.1). GTDB lineage: Bacteria > Chloroflexota > Dehalococcoidia > Dehalococcoidales > Fen-1064 > JAURWL01. The sequence goes on from JAURWL010000051.1 coordinate 70,231, forward strand.
CACCAGCCAGCGGACGAGCGGTGGGGTGCGGGGTATCCGCTTATTGCCCGGAGACGAGGTAGTAGGTATGGGCATTGCCTATCCGAAGTCCTACGTTCTCGTGGTTAGCACGGAAGGGCATGGTAAGCTTTCCCAGATAGAAAATTATCCCAAGCAACAACGCGCCGGTAGCGGCGTGAAAACAATCAAACTGGTGGATAAGACCGGCGATTTGGCAGATGCAAGGATTGTGACACGCGCCCACCAGGTGATATTCGTCTCAACCAGCGGACAGGTAACGCGCAGTCCTGTCAAAGAGATATCCGTATTGAGCCGGGCGACTCAGGGTGTACGGCTGATGCGGCTCGATGAAGGCGACCGCGTGGCGAGCGTGGCTTCCATTGAGCAGGATTAGTTTTCTGTAGTGTCATTCCCGACTTGATCGGGAATCCAGAGCCATTATAATATACGCGCCTGTTTGTCATGCTGAGCTACGGCGAAGCATCTAGTGCTCCAAGGTTGCCGACTACGCGACACCGATGGGATTACTAGATCCTTCGCGTGCAACCCTATTTATTCGACGGAGCAATTACTCTCAGCGCTCAGGATGACAATCGGAGGAAACCATGAAAATGCTCCTGATTCCCGGCTCCGGCGCCGGAGGCAATATCTGGCAGTACCAGACCCGCTTTTTCCCCGACGCTGAGGGTGTTTCTCTGCCCGGTCATCCTGACGGTACCACGAAAAACAGCATCCCGGAGTATGTGGCGTGGTTACGCGGCTATATCCGTGAGAAGGGCTATAAAGACATAATACTGGGCGGGCATTCTCTGGGTGGCGGCATTGCCCAGCTTTATGCCCTTACCTACCCCGACGAATTGAAAGGGTTGATTCTCATCGGGACGGGAGTACGGTTGCGGGTGCGCCCGGATACCCTGACAATGATGCGAGGTATGATTGGCAACGATTCTAACTGGCGTAAGTATATGGAAAGCACACCCCAGCCGGATGACCCTATTCTGCTATCTATCCGTGAGATGAGGCACAAGATTGGTCCGGCGGTGATGTTGAGCGACTTACTTTGTTGCGACCGCTTCGATATTATGGACAGGATACAGGAAATTAAAATCCCCACGTTCATTATTGTCGGCACGGATGATATAATGACGCCGGTGAAGTATGCCCAGTATCTTCAGAGTAAAATTTCCGGCTCAAAGCTGGTCGTTATTGAGGGCGCTACTCACAGCGTCGCCACCGAAAAACCGGATGAAGTAAACCGGGCGATAAGGGAGTGGAGGGGCACACTGTAGACCAATAGCGGCTTCGGACTAAGTAACGAATCCCAGCACCTCGGTTACCGCTTTCTCACCTATTTCACACATTGTGTTGCACCCTTCAAAGCCGATTTCCCCTTGCATTATGAGCTTACCGATTGGTCTATCCATGATGCTGGCGATGATATACTGCCCCGTCGGGTCCATTAACTTTAGTGCAGTGAGTTCCTGCTCTGTAGGCGGCTGAATTATCTTCAAGTTATCAGCTACTTTTAAATCCCAGGGAATACTTTCTTTCACTTGCTCAATGTCGGCTTCATCCTGCCAGGGGAATACCTCCGCCAAATACAACTTGTGGGTCTTCGGGTCGAATCTGAAAACTCCTCTATCTGTAACCACGGAGGAAGGACCCCCGCCAACCAGATTCGCTTTCTTTCTTGCGTCATGACTGCCATCCAGAAAACCTGCCTCAGTGATATAGTCGAGTTTTGTCACCCATTGCCTTGGGTTAAATTCAGCGGTATAGACAACCCTCCCCGCAGATGACGCTATGTCGCCACCGCCACCGCTGCCATTCATCTTCATTTGTCGTCCGGTTATATAGCTGACATTTACGTTTCCAAACATATCCATCTGGGCGAATCCCAGATATGCTACATCAATAAAGCCCGACTGTTGGTCCATAAACGTCTCAGGGAGACCCTGATGGCACATTGCCATTACCCCTGCCGAGTTATCAGCGGGGCTGATTAAAACGGAAAGGCTGGGGAATCCCACATAGCCTGCCTCGGCAACCAGTATGGCATTTGGCGTATGTACCAATTTTGCTATAGCGCCGGCAAGGTCTGAAATACCGATACCCACAAATACAATCTCTCGGTCTTCCATTTCCCTTGACCCAGTGCAACACACAAGCTCTGGTGGTGTATATTTCGCCTTCATTTCTTTAATTTGCTCCGGGGTATAACTATCCTTCGTGGTATATAGATGTCCCATCTGCACGCCTCCTTTATTTTCCTGGTAACATGCATTACGCTGGTATTCTGTTTAGCTTGTGCTCTGATTTAACCAGTCTTTCAATTTTTTCCCACCCTACCTTATCGCAAAACGCGAAGTGGTCTTTGATGCCGTAAACCCATTCATGAATCCACTGCAATGCCCCATCACGGGTCTGCCTCTGTAGTAAATTAGATACGAAACATAAGCCATCCGTTTGGTAGCTTCCATAGCAACTTGCGGGAAGACAATTAAAAGGGAGGTGGACCACAGCATCGGTGCAATAAGCTGGTATAACTGTCAGTGCGGGATTCTCATAAATCTTTTCGGTGGGAACAAGTTCCTCTGTAATCAATACCACATGTTTAGCCGCCCTTGCTTTCCAGTAGTCCGTTCCTTTAAAACCCCATATCTGGCCATTTCCTCGTCGGTCTGCCCTCTGAACTGAAATGAAGGCAACATCCGGTTTGTAAGCCGGGATAAGGAGGAGCGGTTTGTTTTCATAAGGGTCATTTATCACCTTGATGTCGCTAGTGTATTTAGGGATATCAGTGCCAAGTGAAGAACGGCAGGGCATGAAAGGCACATTGAGTGCCCCAGCCATGAGTCTCAGTGAAATCTCATAATTCGTCCAGTCCACTATCTTAAGTGGATGCAAATCAGGGTTGACTTTGTCCTTTGGTGTAGCCATAACACCACCCGCTTCAATGGGTCGTGGCACACCCTCTTTGAGACCGCGTTCTATCGCGGGTGTGCCGGAAATACCGCCTACCTGACGTGTCATGCTGTATGCGATATCTATCCTGTCCAGCATTCCCAGCTCTACCAGTAAATCAATACCTTCATAATCGCCACTCTCATCGATAATGGACAGGTTTTTCCTTCCTTGCCGCGCTATTTCCCTCATTATGGATTCAGGCTGGCGGACCATGACAAAACCACCAATACAAAATGAATCGCCGTCATGTAGAAATGTGGCTACCGCTTCCTTCTCCGTCATCACCTTATGCAGTTTCTTTTTGTAACCTGATTCTTTTGCCCTCTCCTCGTAATTTATTGTCGCTAATCCTTGTATCGCCATTCTCCGTTGCCTCCTATTATGCGGTATTTCCTGAAAACTCCGGTTTCGCAAATCTCAGAGATTATTCTTTTTACAATTTATCTGACACTGTACCTACTGTTAGGTTCGACAATCGCGCAGCTTTACTCTCCAGATAATCGCTAATTGTCTCTTGTAAAAAATTGTGCTTGCAGTCTAAGCTAGTCTTGTTACCAGGGCAATCCGATTAGCACACATGCGACCTCCGTTGCTACCAATGCCAATCAAGAATAGCGCCCGCATATCAGCCTTTTAAGAATAATCTGATAGGAATATTATACAACGCGTTGTCAATGGGGAGAGTTACCGATTGCTTTGTTAGAAACGGAACACGAAAAATAGGATGAGGTAAATGAGGAGATTGGGGGAGTGGAGGGCGGACTATAGGTGGGAGCAATAGAGGTATTTGAATATTATGGAGAAATACCCCTAACCTAAAAGTCTAGTCTTAAAGTTCCTTACAAAATCAAAGTCGTCTTCCGAAGGTATTTTACCTCGAACCGGATGCATTACTATATTCCGGATTGTGTTTAGTCTCTGAATGTCGCCACCAAATTTATTTTTATCGTTTCTAACCGAACTAGACAGTTCCGTCTGGAAAATAGCCCACTTACCTTTTAAAATCTTCCATAAATCTATGAGGTTGGTATAACAATAAGGTTCCGATGACCCGTCTTCATCTTCTTCTCTACGTGACTGACATTCTTTCCGGATTTCGGAGGGGATGCCTTTTCGCCACCAGCCTGATTCATCTTTTCCGAATTTCTGCTCTAATACTTCTCGTATACGTCTATGAAGGCTTGTTTCGATTTCTCGGATGTCTTCGTACATATCGCCCAAAGCATTCTGTGAGTCTCTGTATTTTACCACCGCAAAAACGTCACCAAGCTTTACGGGTAATCCTGAGTTGCTGAGAAGGGATGCTATGTGTTCTGGGGCAGCAGTTGGAGTTGTGTCTAGTATCTGGAGGACAAGTTTCCGCACGCCCTTTGGTACGGTGAAGAAAATATCCGACCGACGTATCCATCCTCGCCCAACCATCTCGTCTAGATAAGCCAGAGTCGTTTTGGGATTTACCCCCATTATCTCTGCAACTCGCCCGGGTGATTCGCCAGAGCGGATTAATCTGACCGTATCATTTCTAACGCCCATGCTGGCAGGATTATAGCATGCGCATGGTATCTCATCAAGCAGATTTTCGTAAAAAAATTATTGAAACACTATCCCCATCTCTCCAATCTGCACTCGTTGCATCCGCATCTCTAAGCCCCTCCTAGCGCTTCTATAAACTCCTGTGAAGTGATTACCTTTGCCTGTCGTGCTAATACCTTCTCCATCAGCACGCGTTTTTTCTGTCGTTCCCATGCAAATGGGAATCCATCTGACCATTTACCGGTAAAACCATTCGGGTCTGTTCATGTCCATACGCACTGCCTCTACAGGACAATGTCGTTATACATGTCCTTCCAACCGGGATTCATTTTCTCTATAAACTCCAGTTTCCACTTTTTCATCTGCTTTTCACGGGTAATTGCGGATTCGGCATCCCCACACTGGTCATAATAAACCAAACGGTGCACACCATACTTTTTGGTAAATCCTTCCACGCAGTCGTTCTTATGTTCCCATACACGGCGGACAAGGTCGTTCGTCACCCCGATGTAGAGCGTACCGTAGGGCTTACTGGCGAGAATGTAGACGTAGTAGTAATTCGAGTTCACTTCTTGCATTTCCTGTAAGCACTAGCAGACGGTAATGCGATTGTGTTGCGTGTTCTATGGATTCCTGTGTTCACAGGAAAGACAGGGGTAACTTAGTGTGAAACATATCTGCCAAGCCTTATAACTGCCCTTAAATTCCTTCTAACGCTTCTATAAACTCCTGTGAAGTGACTACCTTTGCCTGTCGTGCTAATACCTTCTCCATCAGCACTCTCTGCACCTCGTCATCACGGTCGGCACAGCAGTCGGAGAGGACTATCGTCTGATAATCGATGTCATACGCCCACCGCACTGTTGAGATAACACAGCCACTGGTGGCGACACCCATCAGGACCAGCGTATCGATTCCCTGTTTTTTCAGAACTTCATCCAGGTTCGTCGTGGAAAAAGGTCCCACACGGCGCTTGGTCAGCACGGTCTCCCCGGGTTGTGGCTTAATATCAGAATGAATCTCCATTTCCGGCGTTCTGTCACCACGCTGTACTTCCACGTAAATGACCGGGACACCCTTCTGCCGGGCTTTGTCTAATACCCTGTTTGCCCTCTGAAGGAGTTCTTTGAGACGCTCTTTCGGCAGAGAATCCAGTATACGTATCTGGTAGTCCATGATGATAACTGCGGTCTTGCTCCGGTTGATTGATAGTTGTACAGCCATATTTATTAATCCTCCTGAAGGATATTATATATGGTGGTGTCAATAGGCTGGGGAAAAAGCTATCAGCTAAAAGATGTGAAGGATTATCCTTTCATCCGGCATGGGGGTTCTGACCTCTCCAATCCACACTCATTGCACACGCCGTCGGCGCAGTTAGGTGTGGCTTCGGCTTTCAGGGCTTTTTCATACTCTGCTTTCAGGAAATCCGTGCTCACGCCTACATCGATGTGCGACCACGGTAATAGCTCATCCATGGAGCGTTCCCGGCGCGCGTAGAAATTGGTGTCCAGTCCGCACTCCGCAAATGCCTTCTGCCAGGCGTCATGCTTGAGACGCTCCTCCCAGGCGTCAAAGACCGCACCCATCTGCCATGCCTTATGAATCACCCTGCCCAGTCGACGGTCGCCCCGTGACATTGCCGCTTCAAGGGTGCTCACGCGCGGGTCCTGCCAGGAGAGCCGTGTACCCCGCCGCTGAAGTCCTTTAACCAGTAATTCGTGTTTGGCGGCAAGTTGTGCCTCCGTATCCTGCGCCACCCACTGGAAGGGGGTGTGGGGCTTGGGCACAAAAGCAGAGGCATTGACACGCAGTTGCGGTGGTTTGTTTGTGATTTGCTTGCCCAGCGCCCGGATTTTATCCACCAGCGCGATAATCGCCTGCACGTCCTCAACTGTCTCCGTGGGCAAACCAATCATGAAATAGAGCTTGAGGCTCGTCCAACCTTTCTCGAAGACGGCGGTGAAGGTCTCCATGATTTCCGCCTCGGTGAGGTTCTTGTTGATGACCCTTCTCAGTCGCTCACTGCCCGCTTCCGGGGCAAAGGTCAATCCCATCTTCTTGCGACCGGAAAATGCCTCGACCAGCTCCAGCGAAAAGCTATTGATGTGCAGGCTGGGCAAAGACAAGGCGACATCGGGGAACTGGTGTGTTAGATTACCGACCAGCTTATCGATTCCGGTGTAGTCGCCGGTGCTCAGGGAGACCAGCGAGACCTCGTCATAGCCGCAGTTGGAGACGATATCCTCGACCGCTTTCTCTATCTCGCTCTGAGTACGCTGGCGAACAGGTCGGTAGATGATGCCTGCCTGACAGAACCGACAGCCGCGCGTGCAGCCACGCTGGATTTCAATAGCGCCGCGGTCGTGCACCACCTCGATATACGGCACGACGGGGTGGGTCACAGGTGCGGGTAATTCGGTGACCACGCGGCGTTTTATGCTGGGGCTGGCTTCGGGAACAAACGGCGTCAGGCTTTTTAGCGTGCCATCGGTGTTATACTCGTCCTTGTAGAAACGAGGGACATAGATGCCGGGGATAGTAGCCATCTGCCGCAGGAGTTGTTCGCGGGTGAAACCGTTTGCCTTTGCCGTGCGGAAAACATCAAGAAGTTCCAGCACCACCTCTTCCCCATCCCCGATAACAAACAGGTCGATAAAGTCAGTCAACGGTTCCGGATTAAGAACGCAGGTGCCGCCGGCGATTATGAGCGGATGTTTTTCAGAACGCTCCGCCGCCAGCACGGGCAGTCCAGCCAGGTCGAGCATCGCCAGTATATTTGTGAAGGTCAGTTCATGCCCCAGTGAAAACCCGATGATGTCAAACTCTTTGAGAGGGTGTTTCGATTCAAGGCTGAAGAGCGGGATGTTATTTGTCTTCATCTCCGCTATCATATCCACCCAGGGCGTGAAGACACGCTCGGCGAGGACATCGGGTTGACTGTTCAGCAGTTCATAGAGGATGGGAATAGCCATGTTGGACATCCCGATTTCGTAAGTGTCCGGGTAGGAGAGAGCGATGCGGATGGGTGTCTGTTCCCAATCTTTGATGATGGCGTTCCACTCCCCACCGTTATATCTGGCGGGCTTCTGAACTTTATGCAATATGCGGTCGAGGTCAAGCACTGTTGATAACCTTCAATTTTTACTGTCACCCTGAGAGAAGCAAAGGGTCTCCCTGCCTGAATGATGGTGATTTTTTATCCCGATAGGTCGCGATTCACAATGACAACAGGTGGAGACCCACACTGCTATTGTATCAGAAAGTATATTGTTTTTGTCATTGCGGGTGCAACGAAACCTTGTCCCGTACTTGATACGGGAAATCTCAGAGGGGGAAATACCCTCTGGATTCCCGCTGGAGTTTACCCCGTATCCCGTTTCGGGCACGGGACAGGCTCTGATACGGGGCGGGAATGACACTGCGGTGTCGGATTACCATCCTGATATTATCGGGACTACGCTCCTCGTAATGGCAATTGAAAGAAAACTTCAGGACTCGTCTAATTCGCTAAGATGGAACTTCATCCCGTCGCGAGCGGCAATGACTTTTATGCCGGTCTTTTCGGTAAGTTGTTCGGCGATTAGCCACGGTTTGGCGCGCCACATTCCCATCCCGAAGTGCGTCATAATCGCCACCTTCGGCTTGATTTCCTTGACCAGCCGTTCGACGTCCGGCACGGAGAGGTGGTCGATGGGCATGTTGCTCGCTTCAGCTTCTGCCGCAGTAAACGGTTTCAAAAATACGACATTTAGAAGCAGAAGGTCGCCCTGATAATATTTCGGCAGGTCGTCAAAATAACGAGTGTCCGTGATGTAAGCAATGGTGTATTTTTCTGTTTTGAAAACCAGCCCGTAGTTTTCTACGCCGTGAATGTGGCGTACTGGCGTGGAGAAAGTGAAATTATCGAGCGTATAAGATTTGCCCGCCTCAAATGCCTCGACACTCTCCAGTCGATTTCTTAAATAATTGAGGATAATCGGTTCCGTGTCCAGCGCGTCATGCGGAGCAAAGAGACGACCGTGCTGACGGAATCCACCGCGTGTCATTGCTTCCGCCATGATATTGACATCGTGGGCATGGTCGAGGTGGCGGTGTGAGACAATGACGGCGCTCAGGTGCTCCGGATTGAATTTCCGTTTGGTTGCCTGCACAATCGAACCTGGTCCCGGGTCGACGATAAATTCGGTGCCGCCCAGATTAAACCACAAGCCCCCGCTCGCTAGAATCTGGCTGATAATCATAAAGCGCGCGCCACCCGTGCCGAGAAAAGTGATGGTATCGGTGGGTGAACTTGTTTCCTTAGGCTCTTTTTCTGCCACGCTCTAACTATATAGGACAGAATTCTTTTTGACAACTTCTTGAACTAGTTCAGATAGATAGGTGACACTATATAATGGTGTCATGAAGATAAGAAACGCTCTTGCTACGGGTAGCCTTACCATAGGGAAACGGATAGGGGATATTTCTCATGAAGCCAGTAATCGACTGAAGTGGTTCGATTTCTACCGTGCCCACGTTAACAACGCTCGTTTGACTTGTCGGTATTTTGGCATCTCCCCGCAGACTTTCTACCGGTGGTTTAAACGGTATAACCCCAAGGACCTTAAGACACTGGAGAGCCGTTCTCATCGTCCCAAACATGTCAGACTGCCCACCTACTCAACGGAACTGGTCAATGCCGTCCTGAGA
>JAURWL010000205.1 GCA_030654965.1 Dehalococcoidales bacterium
ATTTCCACAGGATTTTCCTGAACTCTGTTGAAAAGCACGGCCGACTCAACGAAATTGAGTTATCGGTGAAATACAACCTGGCTCTCAAAAAACCTTTTAACGACCTGCCGCTCGCCGCCAAGCTAGCCCAGAAGGGGAAACTCAATCCCTTTAGCGGACAGGTGAAAGATAAGGATAATATCAGGAAGATTTTCAAAGAGAGCAAGCGCTTTGTGAGGGAGGTGGAATGATGGAGTACGGGTATTATCCGGGCTGTTCCCTCCACAGCACGGCAAAAGAATTCGACCTGTCCATCAAGGAAAGTTTTAAGGCGCTGGGGTTGACATTGAAAGAGGTGCCCGATTGGAACTGCTGTGGCGCCAGTTCTGCCCACGAAACGAGTGAAGAGCTTGCCCTGGGGCTTTCCATCCGTGTCCTCAGCCAGGCGGAGCATGCCAATCAAAAAACCATCATCGCTCCCTGCGCCGCCTGTTACAGTCGCCTCAAGATGGCAAACATAGAGATTGCTCATGATGCGGAACTAAAGAAGCGCATTAATCAGATTATAGGTCAGGACTACACTGGCGGAGTCACGGTTAAGCACCTCACCGAAATCTACAGAGATAACAAGGACAAGCTGGCATCCACGGTGGTCAAACCACTCACGGAACTGAAAATTGCCAGCTATTACGGGTGTTTGCTGGCACGGCCAAAGGGTGTGATAGATTTTGACGATGCCGAGAACCCGACCACTATGGATGAACTGGTAACGGTCCTGGGCGCGCAGGCGGTCGATTGGTCACACAAGACTGAGTGCTGTGGCGCCAGCTTCAGCTTTAGCCGTATCGATATTGCCCTACGGCTGGTCGGGGATATTATGGATGCCGCCAAACTGGTTGGAGCGGATGTCATTGCGGTTGCTTGCCCGCTCTGTCAGGCGAATCTGGATATGCGGCAGGGAATGGCGGCGCAGAGAAACAAGACCACCTACGATATTCCCATTATTTATATCAGCCAGTTGATTGGTCTGGCGCAGGGGAAATCAGCAAAAGCTCTCGGATTGGACAAACACGTAGTCAGCGTGGAGAAAGTGATTGGTAAATTGAATGCTCCACCACCGTCTCCAGAAAAAGAGAAGGTCGCGCCTGCAACCTCGCCTTAGAATGACAACCGGAATGTAATCTCTTTCGAGAAACCATGGGGGCGAAAGCCCCCTCTTCTTTTTATCTTGACCAATTTTGGTAATAGAAGACTACTACCTAGTTGTAGAATTAACTGTATATATTTCCTCGCCCCTTGGGGGAGAGGATTAAGGTGAGGGGTATTCTCAAGTTCACCCTCATTCTAACCTTCTCCCCTCAAGGGAGAAGGGATTCTAATAATGAACAGGAATCTATACAAGTAAGTACTAGATGCTAAAAAAGTACTTTAATAAATCCGTCAACCGTGCTTCTTGGCGGAAATGTATAAAGCAGAGAAAGCAGCTACTACAATCAAAACTGACGCGCAAACTAGGAGAATCGATATACAGGACATTTTACTGACCAACTCGTGTCCGAAGAATATAAACCACGATACGAGTTCTAGAACTATCGATACAAAGGCAGCAGAGACAAGCCACCGCCAGCAGGCGTTATTGGGTTTTTTCTCATGAGACCAGACTGCACAAGTTACAGATAGAACGATAATAATAAAAAGAAACGCGCTGATTACAATAAACCGAAAAGGCAACTCAGACGGTGCGTACACGTTAAAGACCGAGTTCCCCTCATGTTTGGAAAGATTGAAATTCAAGAATTTGAGTGAAACACTCACAAGTGACTGGCTAACATTAATCAAGGCTAAAACAAGCGAAGAGGCGAACAGTCCCAAGGAAAGAGGTGGAGTGGTTTTTGCATTCCCGGCGGTCTTTAAACCTTCTAGCCCTGTAATGGCTAGCGCAATCATTGCCAGTAGCACTGATGTAAATGTAAGAATGAGTCCGAAAGAGACACTATTATTGAATTCCCAAAACCATTCGCTAACCTGCTGGGTTTCAACTTGATAATAAACAATCCATAAATCCAATGCTGGCTGCACCCACAATTGCGCCCAAACAAGTAGGACTGCCATCAATAGTGAGTCAGCAGTCAGGAAAGTACCAATATTTCGTAAACCTTTGTTGTTCATGGTTATTTGGCCTTTATCAATAATCACGTGAGATTATGTTAGTTTGGCACTTTCTGCTAGTAAAATCAAGATGAATGGTTTGAAATCAAACGCTCTGGATTCCAGCCGGAGTTTATACTAAGTTTTATAAAATGCTGGAAAGGTGTTTTCTTTATTATTTTGAAATTGGATATTGTTTAGAGATTCGAGATTCGGATTTTCAGGGGGCGTTGGGCGTGGTAAGGTGAGAACAAACCTAGCGTTACTGGCAAGGCTGTTTTGTGGATTCCTGTTCTCACAGGAAAGATAGTACTAAAGGTGTTTAGATATTGGAATTTGGGATGGGGTGGTGAAGCGAGGGCTAGAAATCCTTCAGTTTTGGTTGTGTCAGAGGCTGGAGGTAGCATGTGTTGTTGTGCTCGTTTAATACCCAGCGGTTATTCTCATAGGCAAAGGTAGTAATGGCAGCGGTATCCAGCTTGATGTTCCAGAAGTGACTATTATCCAGTCCCAGTAATGCCAGAATCAGCACTTTGTGCACAACACGATGCGAGACCAGCACTACGATTCCTTTATGCCGAGTGATGATGTCATTCACAAAAGTCAAAACTCTCCCGGTGACATCGTCAAGTCCTTCCCCACCGGGAATCTCCACCAGATGCGGTTTCTCCACCCATTCTGTAAAAAGAGTTGCGTACTTTTCTCGCACCTCGGTGACCGGCAAACCCTCCCACTCCCCAAACTTCAGGTCATTGAGACCTTGAGTAATGACTACCTCCAGCCTGTGCCGTAAGGCGATGGCACGGGCGGTCTTCAGGGCACGTTGCAAAGGACTGGAATAGACTGCTTCAATCCTGCGTTCACGGAGATAATCCGCTAGAAGTTCAGCCTGCCGGAGTCCGGTCTCATCCAGGTCGACATCACTCCGCCCGCGGAATACCTCGACGACATTCCAGGCGGTCTGCCCGTGCCGTGCCAGAATAAGTTCGGTCATGACCTGTTTCGGATGAATTCGTAATAATTGACAAGCTTATTAATAGAGCGGCTGGCTGATTCCACACCGGCATAGACAGGGATACCCGCTTTTGTTAGTTTTTCCCGCGCTGCTGTGACTGCCAGGACAGTATCCGGATGACCGCCGGGAAATAGCGCTACTGCCAGGGGTTTCTTCAGCGAACCGGCTTTTTCACACAAGGAGGCAGCCGCTGCAGTAGTAATCTGCGCCAAATTGGGCGTGTGCCCGCCGTAGACATCGATTGCCATATGAACGAGAATGATGTCCGTTTCCGGGTCCTCATCTACAATAGGCAAACCGCGCTGATAGAAATCGGCGGCGCCACCGAGCCCTCGCGTAGTTTCAACGGGGTTTCTCACTCCGGCACCTGCTTCGGGGATAATCGCTGTGAGTTTCTGACGCGTTTCTTTGGCAAAGGGAGGCACTTTCAAGCCGGCGCGCTCGCAAATATCAGCGGCAATCACGCCAATCCCACCACCACGCCCTACCACTGCCACTCTTCTACCTCTGGGTTCTTTCATGCGGAGGAGTCCCTGAACGATATCTGCAACTTCATCCATTGTGTAAGCGGCAAGGGCACCGGTCTGTCTGAAGAAGGCTTCCCAGACTGACTTTGACCCGGCAAGCGATGCGGTATGCGAAGCCGCTGCTCCCGCTCCGCTCTCCGTCAGTCCGGCTTTCAGGACAAGTACGGGTTTCTTTGTAAGGCACTGTTTGATAGCGGCTAAAAACCGGGGCCCGTCATGTATACCTTCGATATAGCAGGCAATAATCTTTGTGTCCTTATCATCGGCAAGATATTCAAGGAAATCGGGCGCATCCAGGTCGATGGCGTTGCCATAGCTGATGACCTTGCTGAAAGAGATGCCCACATCCTGTGCTAGAAAGACCAGGCGCATTGACTCTGCCCCGGACTGTGATACAAAAGCAACGTGTCCCTTTTCCTTGGAGAAATCCGGATTAAAGGTCATGCCTGATTCGGGACAGTAAATGCCCATACAGTTAGGTCCCAGCATTCTTATACCGCCTTGCCTGGCGATTTCGACCAGTTGTGCTTCAAGTTGTTTGGCTTCGGGAGTGCCGATTTCACTGAAGCCGGCGGTATACACATGGACGAATTTGACACCTTTGGCAACACAGTCAGCCATAGCCTGGAGAGTGAAACGGGCTGGAATGTTAAAGATGGCATACTCAACAGTGTCAGGAATGTCACGGACGCTAGGGTAAGCTTTCAGACCGAGGATTTCCGTTGCATTAGGATTGATGGGGTAGATTTTACCTTTATAGCCAAAGTCTCTAAGTTGCCCTATCCAGCCGCTTTCCGGATTGGTTGCAGAAGCGCCAACGATTGCGATTGATTCGGGGTGGAACATCCGGTCAAGATAATGACCACTCTTCTCAGCCATAAGTCCTCCAGCGTTATTATGTATCGCATAGTCAGTATGGCAAAGGGAGTGGTAGTTGTCAACAGATTTTTCACTCGTTGGTTTTGCGGGTTTTTCGTCGACTGGTTATCCCCCCCGCAGGGCTTTTCTGAGTACATCCTCTGCCTTTGGTTCGGTGACGGCGACAACCTGGTCTTCCGCCATCAGAATAGTGTTGGGGGAAGGGATGAGCGGTTTCTGAGACTTGCGGATGATGAGCGGGATGATGGTCCCTGACGGCAAAATGATGTCTTTAATCGCTTTCCCGATTGTAGTTGCACCCTGCGGAATCTTCACTTCGACAATCTCCAGCCCTTTATCTCTGATTTCATGGAGGTGGATAAGAGGATGGGTGGGAACTTCCTCCGCAATCTGCTCCAGAATGACATTGGTACTACTGATGGTGACATCAACACCAAGCTTCTTGAAAAGCACCTCGTTCCTGGGATTCCGGATGCGAGCGATAGTTCGAGGCACCTTGAACTTGTGTTTGGCAACCTGACAGGCAATGAGGTTATCAGCGTCATCACCGGTGACGGCAACCAGCATATCAGCCCGTCCCGTGCCTACTTGTGCCAGAGTCGATGCCTCACAGCCGTCACCGCGATAGCAGATACTGCCGAGTTCATCATTGATAGTTTCGCAGAAGTCTGCATTCTTTTCGATGATGAGGATTTCATGTCCCTCATCGAGTAAAGACTTAGAGAGGTAATAGCCAACCCGTCCGCCCCCGACAATTATAATATACATAGACCGTCTCTTAGCTCTCCAGCTTCTTTTTCAATAAGTCTGCGAAAATAGTCGTTGGGCTGAGTGATTCTAATCCCAGACTCTCATACAACTCCTGTCGTAACGGGTCATAGATACGACAGATAACCCGCTTGACCCCGAAAATATGCTTGGCAATCTGTGCCGCCATAATGTTCCGGTTGTCTCCTTGCGTAACAGCGATAAAAGCATCCGCCTGTTCAATACCCACACGTTTCAATGCTTCTTCATCAATGCCGTTACCGACCAGCGCCTTGCCTTTGAATCCAGATGGAAGACGCCGGAAGCTATAGGAGTCCATGTCCAGCACCGTGACATTATGCCCGGCGGTATCCAGAAGTCCCGCAAGGCGGGCTCCCACCCGACCACAACCCATTATAATAACTTTCATAACCATAACTCATTCGGGTTGAGATTGCTGGAAGAGGATGACGGGGCAGGGTGCGTTCTTAAGGACGTACGGAGTGACATCGCCCAGGCTGTACTGTCCAAAGTGACGCTTGTAGGCAAGACCCATGACAATAAGGTCGCTCTGGCGTTCCACCGCTTCGTCGACGATGCTGGGTCCCACATTCCTTGCCTGAAGCAGGTCAGTCTCAATCTCACACCCTCGCTCCAGAGCTATTTTTTCCGCCTGTTCGAGGACACTCTCCGCTTTTTTCACCTCAACGGCCAGTTCTGCATCTAGAGGGAATGAGCGGGCAATGGGAATGACATGCACTACTAGAAGTTTTGCCTTCTCCCTCCGGGCAAAGCGGCAAGCAAGCTTAATAGTTTCAATATCAGCATCAGCGCCTGACACCGGAACCAGAATTTTATGAAACTCCATATGTTTTTAGCGCTCGGTGTATGCAAAAGACTATTATAATCCTACTGTCAAGAGGCTTCAATCTGTTACCGACGACGGAGCTTGCCTATCAGTCTGAGGATGGCATGATAGACGAGTCTGAAGATGCCGTGGTGTCTCCAGTAACGCCGCAACATTTTGTCACCGATATGGGTGGAGGGCACCTCCTCAAAGTGTCTGGATGGGGACATAACTCTTGTATCTCCGAGCATTACATCCATTATAGCACTGTTGCGCAGGTTGTAAACTGACTGGTTGAGCTCCGGTGTCATACCCTGTTACTATCGGTTGGGAAATCTGCTAATATATACACGGTTCTTGGAATAATAACTATTGGAGGGGTTTCTTATGAAGGAAGTAGCTATTGTAAGTGGAGCACGGACACCTATCGGAGCTTATTGCGGAATGTTACGAGAAATCCCGGTGGAAAAACTGGCGGCTCTGGTATTAAATGACGCCGTGAAAAAAGCAAATGTCAAGCCTGAAGAAGTGGATGAGGTCATTTTATCGCAGTCTTACGCCAATGGTGAGTCGCCGAACCTGGCGCGTTTATCTCTCCTCGTTGCTGGTTGGCCCGTCGAGGTGCCCGGTTATTCGCTTGACCGGCGTTGCTGTTCCGGCTTGCAGGCAGTCTGGTCCGGCGCTATGGAAATCCAGACGGATAACGCCGAAATCGTTGTCGCCGGCGGTGCCGAAAGCATGAGCCGTGCCGAATTTTATGTGCCGGGCGACCACATCAAGTGGGGAGTCGGCGGGAAGACCGACCCCAAATGGGGTGTTTTTCCACGGCAACACGGAAGCATGGCGCTCTGGGGTATACCATTCTACGATAGAATTCAGCGCGGTCGCCCGATGCACCAGCCGATTGACCGGTTCGGGGAACTGAACTCGATGATGATCTGGGCGGAAACAGCCGCGAAAAACGAAGGCATCACCCGGGAAGAAGTCGATAAATGGTCACTGCGTTCCCACCAGCGGGCAATTGCCGCCATCGATACCGGTAAATTCAAGGATGAGGTCGTGCCGATTCCAATCCAGGAAAAGGGCAAGGAAGTGCTACTGGCAACCGACGAAACACCTCGCCGCGATACCACTCTGGAAGCACTGGCTAGATTACGACCGGTTTACCAAGGCGGTGTATGCACGGCAGGCAACTCCTCCAGTGAAAACGATGGCGCCGCCGCCCTTGTCCTGATGAGCGGGGAAAAAGCAAAGTCGCGCGGCATCAAACCCCTGGCTTATCTCATCGGCTTTGGGGTTGCCGGTGCCGACCCCACCCTTACCTACCCCGCCGTGCCGGTTTCCGTCAATAAAGCCCTCAAGAAAGCCAATCTCTCTATAAATGATATAGACCTGATTGAGGTGCAGGAAGCCTTTGCCTCCCAGTTGCTGGCAGACGTGAAACTGATGGGACTCAAACCTGAAGATGTGGACAAGAAGGTCAACGTGAACGGTTCCGGCATTTCTCTGGGTCACCCCATTGGCGCGACCGGAGCAATGCGACTGGTCACACTGCTTCACGAGATGCAGAGGCGAAACGCCCGCTACGGCTTGCTAACCATTTGCGGTGGCGGCGGGCTGGGGATAGCGGGAGTAGTAGAGAGAAAGTGATGCCATGAAGGCGTCATCCCGCTGTAAATCGGGAACCAAAAGAAATCATGAAATTTAAGAAGCAATGGGGGCTGGAAACACCAGACGATTTCCTTGCAGTTGTAGCTTCAGGAGGTTACTCCTCTCACACTCCCACCTTTTTCTTCAGCCTCTCTAGTATCCACATCCGCGCAAGGGTGGTCGGACCAATACCTAACTCACGGGCTTCTCTTCTCAACTCTTCCCATTTATCTGATGACAGCCGTACAGGGATGACCTTATCGAGAGGTTTCTTGACTTTTATCCGGACAACCTCATCATCCTTGTTCCACGCATCGTTCTGCTCAATATTGTCAATTCCTTTTTCAAATTCTCTATCCATCTTCTCTTAACCGCCACTTTCCTCGACCAGTTCGCAGCGGATTGCATTATCTTTTGGGCAGGTCCCGCCTCTTAAGTCCCCTTTGCCTGTTCAGGAGGTAGTACATTACGCTCCGCTTTCTCTGTGAGTTTGCGCTCTTTCCCGGCAAGCAGGCGCTTGATGTTACCACGGTGCGTGTAGATAATCATCCCCGTGCCGACAAGCGCATAGATAAGGTATTCAATGGGAAGCCCGCTGACGATGGTTAACGGCACGACAATGGCGTAAGTGCCCACGACACCCGCAATTGACCCCAGTGACATAAACAATGTGGACGCCGCGCCGATAAACAGGATTTCGCCGCCAAATATAGCGACCATCGGGAAGAGCGCAATCCAGCCGCCAAAGAATGTAGCGACGCCGCTCCCGCCCCGAAACTTGAGAAATATCGACCAGTTATGCCCGACGACTGCGGCTAAGCCGGCGAGCACCTGCCCGAGCAACGGTCCGAAACCAAAACTGCCGATTGCCACATACGTCTTACCGATAATCAGTCCGGCAAGCAAAACCGCCGCCGCCCCCTTCAGAATATCCAGCAGTCCGGAGAGGATAGCTACTCTCCTCCCGGCGCTCCTCAGAACGTTGGTTGCCCCGATTTTGCCACTCCCCCACTCCCTCACATCCACATCTGCCATTTTCTTTGCCAGAATCAAACCAGACGGTATTGAACCCAGCACATAAGCAATAATCATAGACGCCAGATATCTGGCAATCATTGTCGCAATCATGATTCACCTCCCGCGCTGAAAACGAGACGGATTGGCGTGCCGGCGAAGCCGAAGGCTTGCCGTAACTGGTTTTCAAGATACCGGCGATAGGAAAAATGGACGAGCTTTGCGTCATTTACCCGGAAGGTAAACGATGGTGGGTTTATGCCCGTCTGAGAACCGCCTTTAATCACCAGTTGTCGCGTCCCCCTTCTCGGTGGTAGGTGAGATGCCAGCGCCTGTTTGACAACACTGCGCACCTCGGCATCAGAGAGTCGCTTCAACCGCTCCGTATAAACC
The DNA here is from genome assembly GCA_030654965.1 of Dehalococcoidales bacterium. Lineage (GTDB taxonomy): Bacteria > Chloroflexota > Dehalococcoidia > Dehalococcoidales > Fen-1064 > JAURWL01. Next base: position 9,200 of record JAURWL010000205.1, read on the forward strand.
TGATAAGCCATCGGCATCACTTCATCAACTCCCTGTCCGGAAAGGGCGGAAATGAAAAGGATGGATGCGTAATCGACAAATTTGAAACTCATCCTGATAGTATCTATCCAGGCGGCGGTATTCTTATCCGTAACCAGGTCCCATTTATTGACGATAAGCACAACGCCCTTGAGCGCCTGCTGGATATAGCCGGCTACATGTGTGTCCTGGGCTGTGACCAGCTCGGTGGCATCAAGCACCAGCAAGGCGACATCACACCGGTCGATGGCGCGCAGGGCACGCATCACACTGTACCGTTCCACCCCAATCTCAATCTGACCCCGCCGCCGGATACCAGCCGTATCAATAAGTAACACACTTTTCCCCTGAAAGTCAATATTCGTATCGATTGCATCGCGGGTCGTGCCCGGCACATCACTGACAATGCTTCTCTCTTCCCCGAAAAGCACATTCAGTAACATTGACTTACCAACGTTCGGTCTCCCGACAATCGCCACTTTCATCATTTCCGGTTCGGTGGTGGTGGGGGGTAAAGATGGCAGGAGCTGGATAATTCTATCGAGTAGTTCGCCCGTGCCGCGGGCGTGGTAGGCGCTGATGGGGATGGGGTCATCAAGCCCGAGCTGGTAAAACTCCGTAGCGTTTACCTCAAGCATATCGTTATCCGCTTTATTCACCACGAGAATGACCGGTTTTTCGGTTCTTCTTAACATGTCTGCAATTTCAAAGTCGACCGGCATCACCCCGTCCTGGACGTTGGTAAGAAAAACAATGACATCGGCTTCCTCTATGGCGGTATTTACCTGTTGTCTGACCCCGCGTCCAATGTCTGTCTCGGGACCAATTTCCAGCCCACCGGTATCTACCACAGTGAACTCTTGGTCATGCCACAGCACATCGGCAAAGACCCGGTCGCGCGTTGTTCCCGGCAAGTCTTGCACAATGGCAACTCGCTTGCCCGCCAGCCGGTTGAGCAGAGTGGACTTACCCACGTTCTGCCGCCCGATAATCGCCACAATCGGCTTTCTCACACTCACTCCTGATATATGTTTAGCGAATCATTATGATACAGAGAAGTATCTTTAATAGCAATACGATTTCTGGATTCCGACGGAAGTCGGAATGACATGGGCTACTCTGCCAGTAGTTTTACCAGGACCGCCTTCTGCGCGTGCAGACGGTTCTCTGCCTGGTCAAACACGACCGAGCGTTTACTATCCAGCACACCCTCCGCAACCTCCTCGCCGTGATGAGCAGGGAGGGGGTGCATCACAATTACATTTCTCTTTGCGAATGACAGCAGTTTGTCGTTTATCTGGTAACCCGCGAAGACATTACGCCGTAACTCCGCCTCGGCTTCCTGACCCATACTCGTCCAGGTATCGGTATAGGCAATATCGACGCCCTTCACTGCTTCGGCAGGCTTTTCGGTGCAGATTATTTCCGCGCCCGAGTCTTTCGCATAGCGGCGCGCTTTCGCAAGTATATCTTTCTGAACATTGTAGCCTTTTGGTGAGGCAATTCGGAAATTCACCCCAACCATCGCGCAGGCAAGCATCAGGCTGTGAGCGACATTATTACCGTCGCCGATGTATGCCAGTGTCAATCCCTTGAGCTTGCCCTTATGCTCATAGACGGTCAGCAAATCCGCCAGTGCCTGACAGGGATGCTCATGGTCCGAAAGGGCATTAATCACCGGGATACTTCCATACTGAACCAGTACCTCGAGGTTTTGCTGAGCGAAGGTGCGGCAGGCAATGCCATCCACCATGCGACTCAGCACCCGTGCGACATCCGGCACGGATTCACGCGTTCCCAATCCCACCTCCGCTGGCGAAAGGTAGATGGCTTCCCCACCGAGTTGCCGCATCGCTACCTCAAAACTGACCCTGGTGCGCAGAGATGGTTTCTCAAAGAGAATTGCCAGAGTTTTGTTTTTGAGTAGAGTCAGCCAGCCGCGCGCTTTCAGCTTAATGGCATCTTTAAGAAGCGACTCCACCTCGTCAGGCGTGAGGTCGGCAATGGAGAGGAGGTGTTTTGTTTTTATTCCAGCTTTGCCCATACGTTCCAGTATAGCGTTGGAAAGGAGAGAATTCAACCAAAACCCACTGAACCAGAAAATCCGAATATCGAAATACGAAATCCGAAGCAAGTTTTAAACTCAAAAATGAAAAGTCAAAGCGCAAAAATACAACTAAAAGCTTAAAGCTTCGTCCCGTGCTTTTACTTTTGAGTTGTGGCTTTGACCTTTACGCTTTGCGTTTTGAGATAATGCAATATCCAGTAATAAAACTCTAAACAAATCCCCACCTTCTTTACTTTTCCCTGTATAACTGGTTTAATGAGGCAAACAACAATGGGAGCATTTCAATGTCCACTGAAAAATACGCTATTTCCGGCAGTCAGCTTGTAGAGAAGGTCAAACAGCTTATCCGTGAGGGCAATATCCGGCGGGTGCGCATCCTGCATGAAGGGCGGACGGTACTGGAAATCCCCCTGACCATCGGGGCACCAGCCGCCGCGCTCACCATTATGATAGCACCGGTTCTCGCCGCTTTGGGGGCGTTTGCCGCCCTCGTCACGGAATGCACCATCGAGGTAGAGAAGGTGAACGAGAAGAAATAGGTCTCGTGCCTTTACCCCTCATTCACTGCAGGTGTTACTCTAAAAGTAAGCGGACAGCAACATGACCGAAATAAAACCGAAGCACGTCACCATGTTTGCCGGGAAGGGTGGAGTCGGCAAGACCACCTGCGCCGGCGCCACTGCGCTCCACTATGCCCTCATGGGTGAGACTACCCTCATCATTTCCACCGACCCCACACCATCTCTCTCACATATCTTTGAAATCAAGAGCAAGCAGAAACCGGTAAAAGTGCTGGATAATCTCTTTCTGGCGGAACTGGGGTTGACTGAAGTCAAGCAGATGTGGGACCGGAAGTTCGGGCGGGAAGTCTACGAAGTTTTCTCTTCTTTTGTTTCCGTTAAATACGCAGAGTTCGTCGACTTCATGTCTTCCATTCTACCCGGTTTGAGCGACGAGTTCATGGTCGACTACATCAAAGAATTAAGCCTGGGCAGTGACTACGAACACATTGTCTGGGATACGGCGCCGCTGGGGCAGACGCTCGGTTTGCTGGAAACTCCGACTATGCTCAGAGAGCACCTGAAACCCGCGCCGCGTATTTACTCCCGGCTCAAGCTCGGCGCCGAGACACGACGTCCTGTGCTGGCGATTCTTAAAGGCTGGGAGAAATTATCCGGGCAGGATATGGAGTTCCTGCGCGACGATGTCCGCTTTGTCCTGGTGACTATCGCTGAGGCGCTCGCGGTGGAACAGCTTGACAGCATTCTCACCGAAATGAACAGGTACGGATTTAAAGCCGAGCAACTGACCATAAACAATGTTATCAAGGAAATAGGCAATTCGACATTTCTAAAGTCGAAGGCTGACCAGCAAAAACAATACCTTGAGCTTCTTTATGGCAAGTATTCGCATCTGCAAATCGTTGAAATACCACTCTTCCCCCACGAAATCAAGGGTGTCGACCGCCTGCGGCTGGTGGAAACACAGCTCTTTCCCAGAAAATAGTGCGCCGTCCCCTCATATAAGAGAGTATGGTTACGACCTGGGGTTTTTCCTGTCTTTCCCCAGACTTTCCGCCAGCTTTTCAAACAACTGCCGCTGTTCTTTGGTAAGAGAATCCGGGGTAAAAACATTGACAGTTACCAGTTCATCACCGCGCCCGCGCTCGTCAAGGTGCTGGATGCCCTTATTTTTGAGTCGAAAGACACTGGTGGTCTGTGTGCCTGCAGGAATCTTGAGTTTCGCATTTCCGTCTAAGGTGGGAACCTCCACTTCAGTACCTAAAGCCGCCTGCGCAAAGTTAATAGGCAGTTCGTAGAGAATGTCATCGCCGTCACGCTTAAAAACCTCGTGCTCTTCAACCTCGATTGTCACAAACAGGTCGCCGGCGGGACCGCCTCTAAACCCGGCATTACCCTCACTGCGGACGCGCATTTGAATTCCATCAGATATACCAGCAGGGATTTTCACAGGGATGGTCCGTTGCTTCCTCTCACGCCCGTTCCCTTTACATTTGGGGCACGGTTCAGTAACGATTCTACCTTCGCCGCGGCATTGCGGACACGTGGTGATATTGGTGAACCGCCCGAAAACACTGGCTTGAGTGCGCTTTATCTGTCCGGTGCCATTACATACGGAACATCGGGTTGGCTGGGTGCCTGTTTTCGCGCCAGTGCCCTGACATTCGGAGCAATATTCGATGCGGGTGATAGGGATTTCCTTTTCCACGCCAAAGGCGGCTTCTTCCAGTGTCAGGGTTGCGCTGTAGTGAAGCGGCTGGCCTTTTTCTGGAGATTGACGCGCCGCTGTGGACGTCCCACCGAAAAAGGCTTCAAAAATATCCCCGAGTCCGAAATCAAAACTCTCAAAGTCACGCCCGCCATCATGTCCATAGCGGTCGTAGGCGGCGCGCTTGTTGGCATTGGAGAGG
>JAURWL010000208.1 GCA_030654965.1 Dehalococcoidales bacterium
GCCAACTCCGGCCATGCCTACCGGGCTGCCCAAATTGCCCACACCGGGAACCCTCTTCACAAGCTGGCCGGACATAAGCAAGCTACCATCAGGCTATAAGTACAAACTAAAAGTCGACAAGCCAGGGGCGCTGAGATTGATAAACTTCGACGCTGCTGGGGTAGAACTATTGGGCCGCCTGATTACTATTATTCCGGGTGTTCAAATCACTGATGTGAGTGACTCAGGTAGTTGGGGCCTTCCTGGTTCCAGTGTGACGATAACGTGGCAAGTAAAACCGGGTTTTGGTCTGCCGACTTCTCAACTTCCCCCAGGCTGGCCGCCTAGCCTGCCATAGGCTAATGGGACATGCTGCTCCATACAGACACTTGGGTTGCGGATGTGGGGGATGACTATTGTTATGCTTTAATATCCCACGGTGCTCATATCTATGCAGGATTAAGCCTCCCTAGCCCTCCCAAGGTGGTCAAGCTAATTCTAACAAGCATGCGCGGCAACGCCAACATAGACCAGCGCATCTTCCAGCACATAGAATGCATGGAGTGAAACGATGCCCAAGATCACTAAAATTACCTGGACTGATTTAGGCATCATACTGGCAGGCTTATAATGCCTGCACTGCCAATCTTTCTTGATGTCCTGATCTACCAGTGGGTGGAGTAAGCCATGGCAGTACGGATATCTTGGACAGACTTAGGCACCATCATCTCGGGGGAAGACATAATAAGCGACCTAGCCTATCTTGAGAAAGGTATAGTACTGGCCGGGTCTGGTCCCAATGGCAGAATAGCCAGAAGCGCTGATTATGGTCTCACCTGGACAGACTTAGGTATCATTATCTCTGGGGAAACCTATATTTTCTCCCTAGCCTATCTTGGCAACGGTATAGTGCTGGCGGGGACTTACCCCAATGGCAAGATAGCCCGAAGCACCAACTATGGCCTCACCTGGTCGGACTTAGGCACTATCATCTCCGGGGAATCAGACATCGAGTGCCTAGCCTATCTTGGCAATGGTATAGTGCTGGCGGGCGGCATTGGTACTGGCAACATAGCCCGAAGCGCAGACTACGGTCTCACCTGGACAGACTTAGGCACTATCATCTCAGGGGAAGGCATTCTATCTCTAGCCTACCTAGGGAGTGGTATAGCGTTGGCAAGTACTTACCCCAATGGCAAGATAGCCAGAAGCGCTGATTATGGCCTCACCTGGTCGGACTTAGGTATCATTATCTCAGGGGAAACATTTATCGAGTGCCTAGCCTACTTGGGGGGCCTCACAGTGCTGGCCGGGACTTACCCCAATGGTAAGATAGCCCGTAGCACAGACTATGGCCTCACCTGGTCGGACTTAGGCACTATCATCGCAGGGGAAACAGACATCTTCTCCCTAGCCTATCTCGGCAACGGTATAGTGCTGGCAGGAACCGCCGTTAATGGTAAGATAGCCAGAAGCGCTGATTATGGTCTCACTTGGACAGACTTAGGCACTATCATCTCAGGGGAAACATATATCGAGTGCCTAGCCTACCGTAGAGGCGGTGTGGTGCTGGCTGGAACGTACCCCAATGGTAAGATAGCCAGAGGTATCATTTATCGGACGCAGGGCAACCCCAATGTAGACCAGTTGATCTTCCAGCACGTCATAGATTGACCTATTGACAACCCCCTAAATTGTGCTACAATTGCGACAAATGGAGAGCCCCCAGTACATCATCTATTCCCACACCAAAGGTAAAGGCTACGTCTATATTCATCTGCCCCACCGCTTAGTCCGGGACTGCCATATGGCGTCAGGGACTGTGTTCCAAGCCACGGTGAAAGACGGCAGGGCAATTCTGGAACAGGAGGCTGTATGTTTAGCTGGGAAATCGTAAGGCAGCGCAACGACCGGACACTTATCGCTACCCTGGTTGCCCCCCCGCTCTTGGTGTCCATAGACTGGGCCTATGCCTTTACTATGCTGGAGAAGCCAGCCTTGTGGGATTTTGAAAGGGTAACCGGTCTGCCTTGGGGTGAGGGAAGAACCCAAGCGGCCTACGACTGCTTGAACCGGGGATATCAATGGCTCTTCTTCTTGGATTCTGATAACATCGCTCCACAAGGCGGTCTGATGCGGCTCCTCAGCCACCGTCTGCCCATCGTCTCAGCATTGTACCACCAGAAGTTTCCCACTTGGACCGGACTGGAAGTTAAGTACTTGCCCTGCATGTTCCACGAAGGGCGTGATGACAAAGGCAATCCGCGGACTGTGGAGGTGACTGATTTTCAGTATGGGCAGCTGGTTGAGGTGGCCTATGCTCCGGCCGGCTGCCTGCTTATTCACCGCAGCGTGTTTGAGAGGATGCTGGCGAGCGGGATAAAACGATTTTTTGAATGGACTCTTACAGCAGAAAACCCCCAAGGGCGGAGTGAAGATTTCGACCTCTGTACCAAGGCCAGGTCTATCGGTTTCAAGGTCATGGTGGACACAGGAATTCAGTGCATCCACGAAGCTCAGGCCAAAGTGGACATCAAGGGGCTGTCCTCAAAGATATAGTAAGAGGTGTGGAAATTAAGACCAAGGCACCACTGAGGATTACCTTTGCCGGCGGCGGGACTGATTTAGAGCCTTATCTCAGCGATTATGGCTCGTATGTACTGTCCGCAGCGATCAAAATGTATGCCTGCGCCATTTACAGCCTGGATTATTCTCCCCAGACCCAGATGGAACAGATATTAAGCCGGATGGCCGGAAGGGGAGGGTTGAGGATCATCAACGATGTTTACCCCATGAGCGGACTCGGGGGATCGGCCAGTTGCGTCGTAGCCGGAATTAAGGCTATTTACCCTTCGCTCACAAAGGAACAGATAGCCAGAATGGGGTTTTTCATAGAGCGAAACATCATGTCAGTGGCTGGTGGCAACCAGGACTACTACTGCGCCACTTACGGCAATTTTCTCTTCCTGGTGTCGGAAGGGGGCAATACGGAGGTGACCGAGCTCCAGATGTCCCCCCGGCTGAGCAGGCTGTTGCTGCTTGCCTATACTAGCATACGGAGCATGGATGGGAATGACATCATAAAGGACCAGCTCACAAGGTATAACGTCAAGGCGCTACATCACCAGAAGCAAATAGCCAAGGGGATGAGGGATTGTGCCAAGCAGGGGGATCTGGCCGGATTCGGGAAGCTGATGAATGAGGCTTGGCACTGCAAGAAGGAATTCTCACCTCTGGTGTCAAATAGCATCATAGACGCTTTCTATACAAAGGCGCTGTCCCTGGGAGCGATCGCGGGCCAGATCATGGGGGCTGGAGGTGGAGGCTATATGCTTTTGATGGAAGACCCTGACCGGGAAGGCGAACTGAGACACAACCTGACCACGCAAAATATACCATACCACAACGTAGAGGTTGACACCGATGGCGTGAGGGCTATAGAGTGATTTACTGTATAGACATCGACGAGACCCTGTGCCACAGCATTGAAGACGACTATGCCCACAGTGTGCCCTGCAAAGAAGCGATCGCAAAGGTGAACAAGCTCTATGAAGAAGGACACCACATCAAACTATTTACCGGAAGGGGTTCGTGGGACAATTACGACTGGAGAAAATTCACTGAGAAGCAGTTGGAAACCTGGGGAATCAAGTACCACGAACTGATTCTGGGGAAACCCCATGCGGATGTCTTTGTGGATGATAAGGCAGTCAATACTGCGGACTGGTTAAGCCAGCCGCAAGTTGAACTTGTAGGAGTGGAGCGGGATTGGGGCAAGGAGCTCTGGATAATTAACTGTGATGAGTATTGTTGCAAGCTGCTTTTTCTCCCCAAGGGGGCATATTGCGGTGAACACTACCACAAACTAAAAAAGGAAACTTTTTATTGCTTGAAGGGGCAGGCCACTATTACTTGCAATGGCAGGGAATTTGTCCTCGACCAATTCGGTCAGCGCCCGTTGACGATTAAACCAGGAGAGCTCCACACCTTCAAAAGCCACTCCAACTGCCTGATTTTAGAAATAAGCACTCATCACAGCGAGGCAGATGTTGTCTTTCTGTCATCGGGTTATAAACCAGAAGGAGGAAACTAAATGAAGATACTTGTCACCGGTGGTGCGGGCTACATTGGTTCAGTGCTGGTTCCCCTACTGCTGGGAGAGGGCCATGAAGTGATTGTCCTGGACAACTTCAGGTACAACCAGACTTCCCTGCTGGACTGCTGCCATGACAGCCGGCTAACCATTGTAAGGGGAGATGCCCGAGACCGGAACCTGGTCGCGGAGAGCTTGCAAAAGTGCGATGCGGCCTTTCCTCTGGCCTGCTTGGCCGGAGCACCCGAGTGTTCCAAAGACCCCACACAGGCTCTGGATGTCAACCTCAACGCTGTGGGGATGCTCTTGAAGCTCCGCAGCCGGAACCAGATCGTCATTTTCCCCACCAGTAACAGCGGCTACGGCATCGGGCAGGTGAATGCCGAAGGCAAGCCCGTCCACTGCACAGAGGAAACGCCTTTGAACCCCGTCTCCCTCTACGGGCGTCTCAAGGTACAAGCCGAGAAGCTGGTCTTGGAATCAGGGAACAGCATTACCCTGCGGCTGGCCACAGCCTTCGGCATCAGCCCGCGTATGCGCCTCGACCTTCTGGTCAATGACTTCACTTACCGGGCGGTGACAGACCGCTTCCTGGTCTTGTTCGAGTCCCATTTCAAGAGAAACTATATTCATGTCAGGGATGTGGCCAGGGCGTTTATCCACTGCCTCAACCACTTCGATGCCGGCCAGACCTACAATGTCGGCTTGAGCGATGCCAACCTGAGCAAGTGGGAGCTGTGCCAGGAAATCCAGAAACAGGTGCCGGACTTCTGGTTCACTGAGGCGCAAGTGGGAGAGGATCCTGATAAGAGGAACTATATCGTCAGCAACGAGAAGATCGAGAAGACCGGTTTCAAGCCAGAGGTCTCGCTCCAGATGGGCATCGCCGAACTGATAAAGGGCTATCAGGTTATCAGGCGGAGCCAATTTTCAAATGTATGATAACCCCGAGAACAAAGGAGGCTACGATGTATTTGTCTCACATACCAACTAGGGGAACAAGAAGATTCGATTTAAGCGATAGCCTGCCCACAGAAGCTTATAACCAGAATTGCCAATTGGTCTGTGAGCTAGCTGATGTGGACCCCGTTTACTTGGTGAACAAAGATACACTTGTGCTTTATCGCTGGGATTATATCCCAACACTTGGTGAAGTTTTTGATGTGTGCCAAGAACTGGAACTCATGTGATAATCGCAAGGGCACCCTACCGCATATCCTTTTTTGGGGGCGGGACTGATTACCCGGCGTGGTACAGGGAACACCCCGGCGCTGTGCTGGCTACTAGCATAGACAAGCACTGCTACATCTTTGCTCGATGGCTGCCCCCCTTTTTTGAGCACAAGCATCGTATTGTGTGGAGCCAGACTGAGTTGACCCGTACCATTGCGGAGATACAGCACCCCACCGTTCGGGCCTGCTTGGGGTGGATGGGCTTCACCGAAGGCATTGAAATATACCATGCTGCCGACCTGCCCGCCCGGGCGGGCATGGGTACCAGTTCAGCCTTCACCGTGGCCCTGCTGCGGGCTCTCTGTGCCCTGGAGAATGAAGCGCTAAGCAAGATGGAACTGGCTAGCCGGGCAATACACGTGGAGCAGACCATTATTAAGGAAAATGTGGGCAGCCAAGACCAAGTGATGGCCGCTTACGGCGGCTTTAACCGCATAGACTTTGGTGGTCATGAGGTAGTTCCGGACATCAGGGTTACTTCTATCTCTCTCGCGCCGGAAAGGCTGGAGGAACTTCAGTCCCATCTGATGCTGGTCTACAGCGGTATTTCCCGGACGGCCTCTCATCTAGCCGGGGAGTTGATTGAAGATATACCTTTAAGAACTAAAGAGTTGAACCAAATGTACGGTATTGTTGATGAAGGCGTTAAGA
>JAURWL010000209.1 GCA_030654965.1 Dehalococcoidales bacterium
CACTTCAATTCCCGAAAATAAAGAAAGCCCCCCGTTTTCAGGGAGACTCTCTCTGTAAACAACCTGTGGTATTGAATAACTATTTCTTCTCTTCACCTGCTGGTTGTGCTGGTGCGGGATTGACCAACCCCTGAGTTAGACTCCTTGGTGCTAGTGTCATCAATTCGTCCAGAGTCCAGCGACCAATCTTATAGAGCGACCTGATTGGTTCTGGATTCGAGTAGAGGCTGATATTGCCGCCGCTGGCAAAGAAAATACGACCGTTGACACCTGATGCCTGCTCGGTTGCCAGGTAGCAGACCAGTGGCGCTACGTCTTCAGGGTCGGCGGGTCCCCGTGAGGCAGCCGCCGCCTCGCGTGGTGCCTGGGGCGCTGGAGCGGCAGCAGTTAAACCGCGTTGCGCCCTAATTTGTCGCGCCGCCATAACCTCATCGGAAAGAGTCATACGGGTACCGGCTGAAGGCGCCACCGCATTGCAGGTGATGCCATACTTGCCGAGGTCCCTGGCACACACGAATGTGAAGCCGACAATGCCCATTTTAGCTGCGCCATAGTTCGCCTGCCCGGAATTACCGACAACACCGGATGTTGACGTCATGCTGATGATACGTCCCCATCTCTGCTGGCGCATGACAATCGATGCCGGTCTGGTGCAATTGAACGTGCCATATAGATGGACTTTCAATACAGCATCCCACTCTTCCGGCGCCATATTGAAAATCATGCGGTCGCGCAGAATGCCGGCGTTGTTGACCAGAATATCGAGCCTGCCGAATTTATCAACGGCGGTCTTGATGATGCTTTCGCCACCTTCTACAGTAGCCACGGATTCGAAGTTAGCGACTGCTTCTCCGCCCATCTTCTTGATTTCTGAGACCACCTCTTCAGCGGGTGATTGTGAGGCACCCGCCCCGGTAACGGCCGCGCCAAGGTCATTGACGACCACTTTAGCGCCTTCCGACGCCATGAGCAGGGCGATACCCCGCCCTATGCCGCGACCGGACCCGGTCACTACGGCAACTTTACCCTTTAGTCTATCTCCCATATTCTTTTCTCCTACAGTTGCTTAGCAATATCAGGATTTTATTGTTTATCCGCCTGTGGAGGCGCCGGATTCACCAGGTCACCGGTTATCTGCTTTGGTAACATATCGAATACCTCGTCGATGGTGAAGCCGCCCTGTTTCGAAATGTTCTTAATTTGCGCCGGTTCCGAGAATAAAGCAATTCTGCCCGTCTGCACAAAGAAAGTGCGTCCATTGACGTTTGCGGCGGCATCGGAAGCCAACCAGACCACCAGTGGCGCAATATCCTCCGGTTTGAGCATCTCCATCATTCTGAGCATACCGGTATTCCCTGTCCTTTGCGCCGCCTGTTTCATATCTTCGCTCATTGTCATGCGGGTGCCGGCATTGGGGCGGATGGCATTGCACGTCACGCCATATCTACCCATTTCCAGCGCCACTGTCCGCGTGAAACCGACGATACCCTCTTTGGCGGCGGCATAATTAGACTGACCGCGATTGCCAAGACCGGAAATGGAAGAGGTGTTGATGATGCGACCGCTTCTCTGCTGGCGGAAGAGAATGCAGGCGGCACGGGTGCAATAGAAGTGCCCATAAAGGTGGACTTTAATAACTGAATCCCACTCCTCATCCGACATGTTGTACAGCATACGGTCGCGGAGAATACCGGCATTATTCACCAGAATATCGAGCTTGCCAAACGCGTCTACCGCTGTTTTGATAATATTCTCCCCACCCTCTTTGACGGATACGGAGTCGAAGTTAGGGACGGCTTCACCGCCTTTCGCTTTGATTTCCGCAACAACCAATTCAGCCGGCTTGCTGGAAGCGCCCTGTCCGGTGACCGCAGCGCCAACGTCATTTACCACAATCTTGGCACCCTCTGATGCTAACGCTAAGGCATGTCCACGCCCAATACCACCACCGGCACCGGTGACAACTGCAACTTTACCCTTTAATCTGTCTGCCATTATTCCTCTCCTTTAGTCTTCTTTCTTTACAAACCGCCGCTATTTATATTTCAGCGGAGTGCTACCTGATTAACCGCGCGCGGGTAGAATAACCGTGGCTTTGCCGGGAGTAGTTACTTCTCCCTTTCCGTTCTCTATCCAGACATCGCAATCCACACAGTGTGAATCACCATCGATGTACTTCTTGGTGACTTTCCCTTTACACCACCATGTTTCCCCATCAACCGGGTCGGTCATGGTGCGCATCGCTCTTGGAATGTCCATAGCGCGGTACTGGCAGGAAAACCGCTTTAACCAGCCCCGGTCGCCTATCCAATCGGTCATCAATTGTACCAGCCACTGCCGTTTTAGAGCACCGTGAACAATCGGTTGACCGACACCAGCACCCTCAGCAAAAACCTTATCATAGTGCAGGGGATTGAAGTCTCCGGAGCCACCTGCCCATCTAACGAGCATCGCTGTAGTTGCAATCTTGGATAGAGGGGTAACTTCTCCACCTTCTGCCACATCTTCCCAATACAATTGCTTCTTCATGTCTACCCTCTCCTCTACATACTCATAGAACGCATAATTGTGGTGGCACGCGCCTTAGCAATAAGGTCGCCATTCTGATTCAGGTAGGTTGTTTCCAGAATTATAAAACACATTTTGCCGCCTCTACCGGTGCGTTCACGGACATCTTTGACAATAGTGGTTGAGGTTAAAGTATCACCGGCGTAAACAGGCAGGAAAAAATCATATTCCATACCGCCGTCAAGCGAGGTCGCCGCCATATAACCGGCTTTCATCAGTGGTCCCATCAGCTCGCCGGGGAATTCAACAACAAGGGGACTACCCATCGGCTGTTTCAATGGCCAGCCAAAGAAACCGGGCGGCGCAATGATATCGCCATAATGTGATTTGCGGGCATACTCAACATCACGAAAAAGAGGATTGCCATCGCCCACGGCATCGGCAAAGCGGCGGATAGCGCCCTTCTCTACCTCAAACATGCGAACGCCGACACTCTTACCGATAACCTGAGAAATTTCCCCTGATTGCATTCTTCTACCCTCCGATAAGAACCACCGCCAATTCTAAACTTTTTAGCAGGCTCATGTCAATAAAGATACTAGGTTTTTTATGTCATGGACGGTACGTGTTTTGCACAGGCACAGGCTTACCAGCAATCTGGCAACCAGTAAACCGATAACAACGTAGAAGCCCGCGTCGGTATCAAACGCCTATCATTCTGTTAAAAGAGGCAAATCCTGATACTGACCCCTACTGATTATCGGGATTCTCAATCAGTTTCCGCCCATAATCAAGCAGGATTTCCGTCCTCTCCGGCGTGGTATTCTTGGTTTCTAACCAGAGTTTCAAAGCATCCAGCGGCGTCACCTCTTCAGCCGACCATCTTCCCAGCCGCACCCGTGCCTCGCGTTTAACATCACGGGTGATAGCAAAGAAATGAGCGGATTTCAGGGCATTTTTTATTTCCAGGTCATTAAATTGCCCTTCTATTTCGGAAGGCACGGTAAGCTGAAGCCGGACAATGGCATCCTTGACCGCCTCCGCTTTCTGCGCGATTGCCTGAAGGATGGTATTCATCGGGCTAATGTCCTGTTTATCCAGTGTTACATCAACAGTGAGGAAACGCCGTCCTTTAATCGGGTGAAATTCGTATGATACACGCCGTTTCTCGGTCTGCGCATCAGGCTCAATGTCAATTATCCAGAAACCCTTCTCGTCTTTTTCATCACCAAAGTCGAGTTTAGCCAGACTCCCGGCATACACTACCGGCGGATTGCTGTTTAGTACCTGTCCCTTGTGAATGTGCCCGAGCGCTATGTAATCGAAGGCGGGGCTTGCCACATTACTGAGCAATAGAGCATGCTCCTGTCCAATGGTCATCATCCTCTCTGACCCGACCTGCAGGTTCGGAGCGGCTACCCAGACATGCGCCGCCAGCACCGCTGGTAGTGCGGGATTAAGTTTACCGGCATGGTCAGCGATGATATTGTTTAGCGATGCCTGCATCCGCTCGTTTATCTGTTCAAAGTTGAGATTGTGAGTGTCTTCCCGACTGAGCATGGCGCCACGCCGTAACCATGGAAGTGAGGCAACCTGAACAATTCCGCTCTTTGTCGGAATTTTAATGACTTCCGGACGGCTGGAAACATACACACTTTTCACAGAAAGGGTGCTAAAGATTTCGGTGCTTGTGGCTCTGCCCATAGTGTTCGGCAGGTCATGGTTACCAGTAAGCAGGAGTACAGGAATACCGGCGTCAGAGAGCCGACTGATACGTTTCGCAAATTCGCGCTGGTGGGTCTGGCTGGGCTCCCGGTTTTTATACGCGTCACCGCAAAAAAGAATCAGGTCAATTTTATTATTAAGAGCATAGTCGACCAGGTGGTCAAGCGAGGCAAGAATATCGAGCAGTCGTGTGGAGAGACCGGTCGTTGGGTCAATATGCCCGCAGTTCTCTACCCCAAGATGCAGGTCAGCGAAATGGAGGATCCTCACTAATTACTCCTAAAATACCATCGCCCCAGTGTCATTGCGAGCGAAGCGCGGCAATCTCTGGGGGAATATTCGCCAATAGATGAGCACAATACTGGCAATGGACTGGTAACTCACAACGCCCATCCCTAACTCTTTTCTATTGGAGAAGGGCAAGGAACTAACCCTTCTTCTCCCGCTCAACCTTCCAGATTTCTCCACCCGGCGGTAGAACAAACAGGTCTTCACCTTCCAGTTTAGCGGTTAGTGTTTTTAACAACTCGGCAACCGGAATTCGTATTTGATTCATGCTATCACGGTCACGTATCGTCACCCGCTTGTCTTCCAGCGACTGGAAATCCACCGTGACGCAATACGGCGTCCCGACTTCGTCCTGCCGGCGGTAGCGCCGCCCGATAGATTGCGTGTCATCATATTGCACCATAAGATGAGACCGCAGGTCTTTGTAGACATCTCTGGCAAAAGCCGATAAATTCTCTTTCTTGCTCAGGGGCAGGATTGCCGCCTTGATAGGCGACAGCGCCGGGTGGAAATGCATCACCACCCTTGTCTCATCCTTGTCCGGCTCCTCTGCATAGGCATCACACATGAAAGCGAGGAGAGAGCGGTCGACCCCTACGGCGGGTTCAATTACGTACGGAGTATAATGCTCTTTGGTCTCATCATCATAGTAGTCGAGCGTTTTCCCGCTTGCTTTCGAATGCTGTTTCAGGTCGTAATCCGTACGGTTAGCGATTCCCTCCAGCTCAGCCCAACCATGCGGGAAAAGATAGGTAATATCGACGCACCGTTTTGCATAGTGCGCCAGCTTCTCCTTGGGATGTTCACTCAAGCCCAGATGCTCGCGCTTGATGCCGTGATTGATAAACCAGTTAAGTCGTTCCTGCACCCAGTAGTTGAACCAATCATCGTCAGTGCCGGGTTTAACAAAGTACTCCATCTCCATTTGCTCGAACTCACGACTGCGGAAGATGAAGTTGCCCGTAGTAATTTCATTGCGGAACGACTTCCCCTGCTGAGCGATACCAAAGGGCAGTTTCTTGCGGATTGACTGAATCACGTTATCGAAGTTAACGAACATCCCCTGCGCGGTCTCAGGACGTAGGTATACCATGTTCGCGGAATCCTCAACGGGTCCGACAAAAGTCTTAAACATCACGTTAAACATCCGTGGGGAGGTCAGTTCCCCACTGCAAGAGGGACACCGCGTGCCCTGCAGGTCGTCCGCTTTCCACCGCAGGTGACAATTTTTGCATTCGACAAGCGGGTCGACCATGCGCTCGGTATGACCGCTTGCCTCCCAGACCTGGCGCGCCATCAATATGCTGGTTTCGATGCCGACCATGTCATCGCGGTTCTGCACCATTGCCTGCCACCAGGCTTGTTTGATGTTTCGCTTCAGCTCAATCCCCAAAGGTCCATAGTCCCAGCATCCAGACAGACCTCCGTAAATTTCGCTACCCGGAAAGATAAAGCCCCGGCGCTGGGCAAGAGAAACGATTTTTTCCATTGGCACGGTTGGTGTTTGGTCGGTCACTTCTAGCTCCTCAAGTACAATCTAAAGCAGGTTATTTGTTGTCCTTAAGCCACATTTTGCGGATGGCGGTAATGAAAAAGGCACCCAGAATTACCGCGCCGGCAATTGCGATGATGAGCACAACTGCCCACAGCGGCACGATGCGTATCTGATATGCATTGTAGCCAAAAGTATTGAGCATTGCAAAGCCGAGAATCAACTGCGGCAGGGCAATCATGTTGCCCATCACCAGCAGTAGGTTATCCAGCTTGATGCCAGCTTCTTCCATAGAACGAGCGAGAGCGCCAATGCGAGTCACGCCCCAGGCAACCATGACCGCCAGTAGAGTCAGCAGGAACTGAGGCAGTAAAGCCCACATTATCAGTGTGCCCCGCGTTGTCCAAACGCTCGGAGTGCCATCAGAGGCGAAACGCGAGGCTACTTCCTGCGGTAACTTGCCGTAGAACCACAAGACCATCACCACTATTGAAAGGGCGATAATTAGCGGTAGCACCACAGCCTTCCAGGGAAAGGGCATAGGTTTGACTGCAACCGGTTCCTTTGCTTTCTCCCGTGTGAGGGGTTTAGCCTGGCTGAAGACAAACATCACCAGCAACAGTGAGCCGAAAATAAACAGCAGCAATACCCCGATGAGTACCAGTAGAAGTGTCATTAGAAACCATTATAGGACAGATGCCGACTTGTTTCTAGTGGGAGGGTATCAACCTCACCCCTACCCCTCTCCGTCGACAGAGAGAGGTAGTTAATAGTTTTTCTCCCTTTCGAAAAGGGAGATTAAGAGGGATTTTGTCTCACCCTCATCCAGACTTCTCCCCTCAAGGGAGAAGAGATTTAGTGGCTGTGAGTAGTTGCTACATGACGAGTAAGGTGCTCTCTAAACTCCTGGACAATGTTCTCTTTCCTCACAAGGGCGTTCTTGATGCCATAGACCTTACTCAACCGCAGTGGGACACAACAGCAAGCGCAACAATTGCAGATGGCATAGTAGTCGTCGCGACAACTGATGATGGTATGGATGAGTCCACGATTATGACAATCACGGAGGATGACCTTTGCCTCTTCTTTTGTAATGCGACGATAGTCCTGCGGGCGTTCGGTGACAAAGACATTGCCGTCCATACCGAGCATGATTTCCGCCTGAACGGGGTTATCACATTTTTGGGTGATTTGACGGCAGGCGCAGGGACCAACCGCCAGTTCCGCCGCCATATCCACGATTTCTTCGGCTTCTGCAGTCCTGAGCAGATATGCCCCCTCCAGCTTCTTCCCCCACCAGTTCCCCACCCACCGCACCAGACGACCAAGCAGGGGAATCTTTGTCCACGCCGCCCAGAAGAGATAGAACTTCAGGGAAAATTCGCGGTGCCGGCTATAGAGTTTCAGCGTGTGGTGCATCCTACCATTAGGATACCACAGTTGTCATTCTGAGTGAAGCGAAGAATCTCAGGGCGGATGGGGTACCTCTCCTCCCAGAGACTGCTTCGTCGCTAAACTCCTCGCAGTGACACTGCGCTGTCAGATTGCCGCGCCCCGATTGCATCGAGGCTCGCAATGACATTGAGAAGAGGCGGATTGACATTGCTTCCGGGCAAGCCTAGAATTGCCGTAGGTAGGGTGCACGGAGGAGGATATCAAATGAAAAAACCGGACCTGCTGATACTCATCGCAATCTGGCAGTTCATTACCGCCTTTGGGGCGCTGATTGGCATTGCCGCCATTGCTGTATTTGCCTTCCCGGCTGTGACTGGTTACTGGGATTCTAGTTGGAGTGGCATGGGTTGGCGTAATGGCACGATGGGCGCCGTCTTCGGTCTGAGCGTTGGCATTCTATTTCTACTCTGCTTCCTGGCATTTGCGGTTGCCGGCGGTATCGGACTCATGCTGAATCGAGGGCGCGAATGGGCGCGTATCATCAGTATCGTCCACAGTGCGCTCAGCCTTTTCTTTATCCCCATCGGCACCATCATCGGCACATTGAGCATTATCTACCTGGTTAAGCAGGATGTTAGAGACTACTTCAATCCGCCGCCGG
>JAURWL010000214.1 GCA_030654965.1 Dehalococcoidales bacterium
CCAAGAGTCCGAGTATCGCTAACCAAAGTTGACCGTTATAAGTCGGCGCATCGATTCAGAATTTCTCTTCGGTGAAACTGAACCTCAGAATCCGGGCTAATGCTAAACCTGTGGTAGATTTACCCGCACCAGCCATGCCAATCAATACAATACACTTCTTTTTCACGAAGATACTCGAATGCGCCTCCAGTCTTCCCTGACCCGCTCTTTGGGATATTACCTTGAGCTAACGGGAAGCCCCGGATGTAGTGCAGGGTAGAGTTATCCCGTCTCAGAATCAAATTAATGGCGAGCTCCTAAATGGTCTTTACTGACTCCGGCGTTAGGGCAAGTGTGTCAGGATTACAGCGATAGCCGCATTGCAGACAAACATACTCGCCGTCGTGCTCCAGATACATATTCCCACTGACACATCGGGGGCAAGGTGACCACATCCGGCGTTTATCAGGATACCCGTCCACTTTCGATACCTCTTTATATACTCCCTATATATATTTTAACATGCCGAAATAGTGTACCGTATCATTTCCCATTTTGATTAAGGGCTCTCCGTCGGACCGTCTATTGTCGAAAAACGTCCGCTCAATTCCACGCCTGAGTCCTGAGCGTGGCATCACGTCCGGAAAAAGGAAAATTTATTTTAACCTAATGCAGTTTCTGTATAAGCCGTTCCCCCGATAATGTAGTCCTGTTCTTCCAGTCGTTTTATTTCTTCGTCAGTCATGCCAATCACTTCTTTGAAGACGTAATCATTATGCTCTCCAAGCATACAGGGGGGTATCTTTATACTCATCGGCGTTTTGGAATATTTCCACATCATCCCGGGGAACATGTGCACACCGCAGTTGTATTTCGTGCCATCCACCCTTTCGTAAAATCCACGCGCTATGACTTGTGGGTCACGCAATGTATCTCTTTCGTTAAGCACGGGCATAGAGGGCACTCCGTATTTTTGCAGGATGAACATTACTTCATAATCGTCGTGTTGACTGGTCCAGGCTTTGATGTATTTATCCAGTTCATCCTGATGTTGATACCTGCTTTCGTGTGTGGCAAACATCTCCTGTTTCGTCCAATCAGGATTGGCGATGGCTTCACAAAATCCTCGCCACTGCTTGTCATTGTAACAGGTAATACATACCCACCTGTCTGCCGCACCGCGGCACGGGTATACCCCGCACGGTGCTGCCCATAAATCCCGATTACCTTGGGTGCGTCTTACCCGTTTGTTCATCGTGTAGTCCATGATGGCTTCCGCAAATTGCGGGATAACGGTATTGGCACTCCCTGAGTCGATAAGCATTCCTTTATCAGTTTTTGCCCTGTGCCATAATCCCATCAGGATGGCTGATGCCGCCGCCATTCCCCCTGAGGCGTCCATCTGATAAACATCCATATAAAGATGAGTAGGGTGGTCTTCATCCGGGTAACCCCTCAGCCACGCATGCCCGATGAGCGCCTCGATGTTTGTTCCGTATCCGATGTAATATTTGTAAGGACCCTCAACCGCGAACCCCGGGGCAGTGACATAGACCAGCCTTGGATTCCACGCGCTGAGTACGTCGTAGGTCAATCCCAGCTTCTCGATAGTCCGCACCGCATTGTTTTCGAAAAAAACATCGCATTTCTCGATGAGCCTTCTAAAAACATCTTTACCTTCAGGTCGTGTTAAATCCATCGTACAGCTTAGCTTATTGAAATTTTTACTGGCGTAGGCGGCGCTCCGGTTCCATATTCCCTCGGTAGTAATATCTTTATCATGGAATGTTCTGAGCAGATTCGGATTAGCCACCGTATCGCCGTGGACCGTCCCCGGACGAGAAGCGGGCGGACGAAAATTAATTGTCTCCACACAGATAACCTCTGCGCCCATATTGGCAAGCATCTGGGTGCAGAATGGTCCTGCATAAACCACTTCGATACTGGCTATCCTGATTCCCTCCAGTGGCAAACGTAATTTGTTCATTTTTCACTCTCCGTAGTTCTATCTCGTGCTAGATTATGCCCGTTTCTTTGAATCCTTTAATGTCATCTTTTTGGTAGCCCAACTCATTAAGGATCTCTTCAGTATGTTGCCCCAGTAAGGGGGCTGGCTTATTCGCCTGCGCAGTAAGCTGAGGAAACCGGGTTGGTAAACCAGGGTAGAGAAATCTCCCAGCTACCGGATGCTCAATATCGAGCCAGTAGTTGACGGCTTTAAAATGCTCGTTCTCTACAAGATCCTGAGGAGAGCTGACCATCATGCAAGGCACTTTGTATTTCTGTGCTTCCGCCATCAGTTCTAACTTGGTTCTTTCTACAGACCAGGCGAGACATACTGCCCAGTTTTCGTACAATTTGTCAAGGTCGTACAGGTCAGGAAACTGCTCATCCAGTTCCTTGCGCTTTTGCTCATCACCGCCGGCTAGCATATCCAGATACCGGGGCCACCAGGCGGAGTCGGCGCGCCACTGCACAAAACCATCCTTACACGGCATAATATTTTGCGGCATAATAGTAGTCGATGAAATACGCGGGTCATGTCTAATCATGAGCATACCACTATATAGATAAGCCAGCTTATCGCGAGCACCGTTATCCACACTGCCCAGCATCGTCTCCATTAATGAGAAATCGACATACTGTCCTTCTCCCTGGAAACGACTGGTAAACAAAGCGCCCATCGTGGCGACAAAGGCAGTGAGTCCTGACTGGTATTGCTCACAGTTCTCACCCCGCTTTGTCGGCTCACGTTCTGGTAAACCGCAAGATGCCATAAAGCCGCTCACGGCATTCAGAGTCAATTCTGACATAGCAAAATCACGGTACGGACCGTATTGCCCGAAGTTTGAGATTGAGGTCATTACCAGTTTGGGATTGATTTTCTCCAGTACAGTGTATCCTAATCCAAGCTTGTCCATCACTCCCGGGCTGAAGCTCTCTACCACCACATCGGCAGTCTCAACCAGCTTCTCAAATATCTCCTTGCCTTTCTCAGATTGCAGGTTCAGGGTAATGCTTCTTTTATTGGTATTGAGATTGAGAAACAATCCGCTTTTCTCCGGGTGAGGGACATCGCCAGCGAATGGCTTCAAATAACGCGCGCCGTCTCCCTCGCCCGGTTTTTCTATCTTAATGACATCTGCGCCATAGTCAGCAAACATTTTGCAGCAGTAGGGACCGGCTATGTAATGACAAACTTCTATTACTTTCACATCATCCAATACCTGATATGCCATTCTGCCCTCCTTGATCCCTGAATATGTATTACGCCTTTAGTATCTCCTTGTGCCTGAGCGCTCTCGCCAATGACTGAAAGTAATAAAGTATATCTCTTCCCAAGCTATGCCTTGTTAGGATTTCTTCCTGAATGGTCCCTTGTCTGGTACCTTAATGCTAGAATCTGCGGTAGAAGCGAAAACTGATAATAATCTTTTACCTTTAACTTTGCATTTGGGACAATAGGCTGGCTTATCAACTTCGCTAAACGAACGCATTAATTCAAAATCCACTCCGCATTTCGTGCAGTTATATTCGTAGATTGGCATGTTTCCCTCCTTCTTCATTTAGAAATTGCTGGCCTTCGAAATTTGGCTACATTCTACATCTATTATCCTTGATAGTGGATGATTTTACAGCACTTTTTTGTAGAGATGAAGCTAATCACTTTATCCAATCCCCGGTTCGTACCCAAAGACCCACCCCGAAAAACTATTTACTCTCCAATTTCTTGCCACTCTGAACTTTGTCAGTCTTCCCTTCCTCTTTCCTGCCACTCTGAACCTTGTCGGCCTTACCTTCCTCTTTCTCGTCACTCTGAACCTTGTCGGCCTTACCTTCCTCTTTCTTGCCGACCTCAACCTTATCGGCCTTACCTTCATCTGACGGACGATTGCGGTTGCTTTGGCTATCGGTAACATAAAACCCGGAACCTTTGAAAAGAATTGCCGATGGGGAGAATAGCTGGCGGACCTTGCCCTGACATTTAGGGCAACGGGGACTCTCTGCATCCTCACTAAAACGCCTCTTCAGTTCAAAGCGACAGGCGCATTTTTCACATTCGTACTCATAGGTAGGCATCATGTCCTCCAGAGTTTTGAAACTATTTTACCACAGTATTATTCCTATGCCCCGTTTGATTAGGGAAATGCGGGTTAAAATCTGCTAGGGTTTATGTTTTGAGATTACTTATTTTTGCGATAGTGTTGGTTATCTATTCGCCAAACTTGGGTAGGTTTATTGAAAACAGGAAGGTATCCCGAACGTAGATGACGTGGTATCTATCATTGCTACATGCTTGTTCAAGAATGCTAAAGTAGACCTCATCCGATTTATAACGATGAGAGGGTAGATAGCCCCAGCCTTAAATGATAAAGATGTCCGCCGATTTTCACACTTGGGTCTTGAACGTGACGACTCCTAGCAACAATGGAACCTTTCAAGGTTATGGATGGGGAGACGGGTTTTTTATTAAGGGTTGAACTCCCCGTCCAGCGTTTTAGCCTTAAAACAGAAAGTTGTTAGATAAAAAGAGGTGTTTTTGAGCCTGGTGGAGACGGGGGAGGCTTCGTCTCCCTCAGAAACACGATATATCGTCAAATGGCTATAGTTGCCTCCAATAATGCTAAATCTGACATAATTGGTTTAAATACAAACTAAGGGGATTCCCATTTATGGGAATCCCCTTAACGAGCTTTTAATTTAGTGTAAACATTATCTTTGAGTCTGACATCGCCTGTCCTACTGGACGACAACCCTCACCCTACCGAGGTTCTGGATCCGAGTATAGCGAGTCTTGAAGTCGCCTTGCCGCTGTGAGGTGGCCTGAAGCGCCGGGAAGTAGGTGCCGGGTTTGGAGAAGGCATAGGTGGTCTTCAGGGTCACACGAGAAAACGACGAGTTGCTGTCATCGAACTGCTCGGCGACTGGATAGTCGCCAGCGCCCTCGAAGTCCCATTTTGCAGACACCACCGTGCCGGTACCCTGCGGCACTTCGATGACTGCGGTGAACTCGATGGTCTCGCCGACCGCGACCTCGACTCGCGCGCCGCCATTCGCTTTCACGGTGACCACCGGCTGGATGCCCTTACGCTCCGTGGCTGTTGGAGGTATCTCCACTTGACCGTCCACCATCTTGTAGGTAGTACTCGGAGGTGGCGCCTGGCCCTTCTCGACCCAATCGCTCAGGTCGCGAAGCGCTTGCTGCACGATGCCAGTGTAGTTGATGATGCGGGTTGTCGCCACCGGTCGGCGATCGCCCGGCACAACCGCCGGTCCCGTGTGCATGGCATTGTCGGTGAACCAGAGCCTGTATTGGTCGTCTAAACGGTTCCCCAGCACCGCCTGTACTTGCATGCGGTACCAGTCCGCCTGCCAGGGGAAGGCGGCCTCGTCCATCAACGACTCAACCACGATCATTTTCCCTGCAAACCGACCCGTCATGGTGGAGCCCATGGCGTACCGGGTGTAGCGCGGACCCAGCAACATGGGCCGCTGCGGGTACACCGGTTTACCCGCGACTTTGAACTGGTCCCAGCAATGGTAATCAGGCCCCGGGATCTGGTGGCGGTGAAAAGTTTGGGCTGCGAGATACGTCCCGTTATCGATCACCGCTTCGTCGCCGGCCTTCATTTTAACCAGTTCCTGGAAGTTCGTCTCGCCAAACCCAACCATCACCAGGTCGCCGACCACTCCGGCAACGTAGAGCACGTGCCCGGCGACTGCACCGCTCGTTAAGGTAAGGGTGTTCCCCTGGAGCCTCCCTTCCGGCATTTTCTCGAACTTGACTGCTGCCGGCATCTCTCCTGCGGCGTCAGCCAATCTTGAGGACATCGATACCATCGTGCCCATTGAGGCAATTTCCTTGGTCTTCAATACCTGTTTTATTTTCACCTTGTGCTGGACCCGTTCTCGCAAGAGGGACTCGGGAGCTTTCTGTCCGAGGTAGCCCGGAACCGTCCAGAAGTCCTTGAAGTACTCGGGGTCCCACTTGAGCATGTTGTCCAGGAACATAGCTAAGATTCCCGTGTAGGCAAGAGCGATCCTTTCGTAGGCGAACCATATTCGTGGCGGGCACCCCATCCGGGTCACCTCGGCAAGTACTTCACGCTCCTCGGTGTTCAGATCGCTATACATATCGCCGCTGCCACCAGGCTCCAAAGCATCAACGATGGCAGAGAACTTGTCGCGCAGTACCCGGATGGCATGACCCTGCACCATAAACATGTAGGGGATGCTCATGGGCGATCCTTGAACAAATGGCACCCCGCCGTCCCAGACACCGGGACAGTTCTCCAGACAGGCGAAGGTCTTGTAGGCTCCGCCGCTGCCGCCATAAGCATAGCCATAGGGGCGGTGCGCGCCGTACATCTCGGCAGCCAGCACCCGCGAGTACCTGGCCGTAGAAGAACTGGCTCGATAGCCGGTGATGGTGGTATCATCGCCAGGGAACATGACCGTCCGGCCTTGGTTTGATTCCACGAGGTAGGCGCCGCTCTCCATGGCGAAGGGAATCGGGTCAGCCAGTGTTGTGGCCGCTGGTGCATTAATCGCAGCAGTCTCTATGCCCGTAACCGGCAAGAGCATATGGAAGAACCGTCCTTCGTAGCGTTCCGCCGGCGGGAAGTAGAAGGAGAACCGACATTCGGTGTCTTTGAACCCGCCATGGACATAGCGATGGCGGACCGGCTTGTCCCTCCACTCGTCGATGTCCACATACGGCGCGTCGAACATCGGGTCCCTCGATCCGGCAGGCCCACCCATCTTGCTCATATTATCCATTCTATAAACCTCCCTTGTCCTTTAAATTTCATTTAAACAAAGAGACCTGGGAAAAATCAGCTAGGTCTTTTATTATGTTTATTCTACAATTTGTTTTAGATCATTTATGCATTTCATGTTACTTTAACATTTTAGAGAAACATCGATTCCAAAGGTTATCGGAGCTGAATAATCCAGGTAAATCCCAAATCCATCATTAGTTATTGACTACATACTTTGAAAATCCTTTTACGATTGCTTCTGCTTCACGCATAATACTGTCTACCAGGTTCTGAACGGTCGGCAGGTCTTGTATCCGTTGTGCACATTCACCGCCAGCCATAAGGCCTTTATCAATTTCACCCCGACAAATCGCTTCGATCGCCTCTCTTTCGGCTTGGATGAACTCTACCGGAACCGTGCTCGTATCATCCGGTGTGTCCAGATAGACACCAGGAGATTTAACCAGAGTATTCTTCTGATGCTTTATGCTATTTTCAGTTTTCAACCACCTGGCGGGTCCCACAATACCTCTGGCAACTAAAGTTCCCCTGTCTTCGGTTTTCACCACCTGTTCCTTCCACACCGGGTGAAAGTCGCTTTCTTGGGTGGCTAAAAACCGGGTACCCATCTGGGCGCCATCAGCCCCAAGAGCCAGCGCTGCCACTAGTGTTTTTCCATCGCAGAATCCACCGGCACCCACAATGGGAATACCAGACCCTGCCAGTGCATCTACAACAGACGGCAGCAAAACCATAGAATGGACCGGCTCCCAGGCAATATGAAATCCACCTTCATGACCGGAAGCAACGATAAGATCCACACCAGCCTTTCTGCATCGTAACGCACCTTTGACAGAAGGAACTACATGAAACCAGGTAAATCCCGCCCCTTTGATTTTCTCCTTCCAAGGTACCGGATCACCCGCAGATGTAAAAATGACCTTGAAATACTTTTTCATCTCAGGGTATTCTTTAACGACTTTGATCGCTGTATCGATGACAACGGTTGCCCGATCCAGCAGCTCAGCGGACACCATCACGTTAATACCGAAAATACCACCCTTATCCCTGGTCAATCGATAAGTGCGCTTTAGCACCGTTTCCAGAACCGTTGGAATGTCATCATCCATGGATGCTTCACCGCTTTTAACAAAGGCCTCATAAACAAGGGGTTGAACCTCCCGGTTAAAAAGCCCACTGGTGGATAAAAGGCCCAACACGCCCACATTGGCTGAGGCCACGCAGAGATTGTTATTGCTGAAAGGTCCCATACCTGCCTGGATAATGGGGTGCTTGATCCCCAGCATTTCGGTTAGTTTTGTTTTAAGCATGATACACCTCCTTCTTTTCTTCTTACGATAATTTTTATTCCAACCATATGATATCAATTTTGTGAGATATGTCAATGATAAACTGCTGTAATTTACAATGAAAGACGATATATCGAAAAGTGGCTATATGACCTCACCTAAATTGGTAACTTTGGCTACTACCTCGGTCAAGTTCTGAGCTGGAACAATTAGTCTATCTTTGTTAACTTATCACCACTGCTCTCCACTCTAAGGGCAACACCCGCAAAACTCACTATACTCTTTTACTCATCAAGCACGTGTAGCTCCAGGGGCCTTTACCGCCCCATCTAACGTCCCTTATCTCCCCCACGTCAAAGAATTTAGAGAATATGCGATAGATGACGTCCTTTGATATTCTGTAAGGAGTTCCTTCGTTTTCATATTCTTGTTTATCACTCCAACATCTGAGATAATAGAAACCCTGACCCTTAAGGACTCTGCTGACCTTCGCTGCGAAATCCTCTCTACGCAAGGGACTCATAATATGAAAGCATCCTCTATCGTTAACAAAGTCAAACCTCTCATTATCGAATTCAACTTTCAGGAAATCACCGGCAATGAAGTTGACCTTTACGCCCGCTTTCTCGGCTTTTCCTCCTGCGATCCTTATCGCCTCTCTTGATATATCAATCGCAGTTACATTAGCCCCCTTTGATGCAAGATATATAGCGTCTGTCCCTGTTCCACACCCGATGTCCAGTATACAATACGGGCGTATCTTGTCACTATCTATAAGTTCGATGAATTCTGGGTCGGGTTTATCAGAATTCCAGGGAATTTGAGCCAGGTTTCTCTCAGAATATACTTTTTCCCAATCTGGGGTCTTTTTCATCCGTTCTGGTCTTTCATCCATTAGGTTCCTCCAACCAGCCCCATCTGGTGAAACTCTAATTGCACGAGCCATCTTTGTCAATACTTCTAATATAGGAAAATTCTGAGTGTGTGGGATGGCTGGTACTTTTTAGAGATTGCTGCAGGTAACATTTCGCCCTAATGTTGAATTAGCAGGAACGTGAATCTAGCGCTAGGACAGCGGGCTCGTTGTTTCGATATCTCGCCCACTGATACAGCTCCCTACCGGGATTGCAGGCGAGAACAAGGACCATATCCTGTGCTAATATATTGGAATGGCATATCGCGCATTGTTATTTGATCTCGACGGGACATTGCTGGACACCATCCGAGACATCGCTGATTCAGTGAACAGTGCCTTAGCCTATTTTGGGTTCCCACCGCATGAACTTGATGCTTATAGGTACTTTGTCGGCGATGGTGTGGAGATGCTCGCGATCCGCGCTCTTCCGGAAGACCGCCGGGATCACATGACGGTGAGCAAGATGGTCGCCTGCATTGACGAATCATACTCGATGCGTTGGGCAAACAATACTCGCCCTTTTCGAGGAATCCCGGAGTTGTTGGATGCCCTTACAGACATCGGCATTCGGATGGCGATTCTATCTAACAAGGGGCAGAGCTTCGCCGAAGTAACGGTCTCCACGCTCCTGCCGGACTGGCATTTCGACCTTGTTGTGGGAGCACATCCTTCCGTCCCAAAAAAGCCTGACCCAACGGCTGCACTGCAAATAGCCAGTCAAATGAGCCTTATCCCGACCGAATTTCTGTACCTTGGTGATTCGGCTGTCGACATGAAAACCGCAGTGGCAGCTAACATGTACCCAGTTGGAGCTTTGTGGGGTTATCGCACAGCAGACGAGCTACTGACCGGTGGGGCAAGAGTGCTTGTTGAAAAGCCGACACATGTGGTGCCCCTGTTGAACGATTAGTCGCCACCAAAGTCCCCGTCCGCTACACAATCTGCTAAAAGGTGCGGTTTCCAATCGAACGGCACCAAATCAACTGGTTATCAGCCGATAAACTACTCCCAGCAAACCACCACCTAGTATTAGCCACGCCGAGTTTACTTTGAATCGAAATACAAGTACTAACGAAACGACCACAAGGACTACACTAAACCAGTCAATTAACGCAGTTCTCCCCAGTTCCCATGTCACGCCTACTATCAGCCCCAGAGCAGCAACATTCACGCCATCAAGAAATGCCCCTGACCACCACTTCTTACGCAGTTGCGGTATGACTCGGCTGATCAACGCAACGAAGAAGAACGATGGTAGGAAGAAGGCGAGTGACGCCAGGAGAGCCGATGGCCAACCTCCCATAAGATAACCGACAAAGGTCGCGCTGCTTGCCACAGGGCCGGGAGTGATTTGTCCCACGGCAATGGCGTCAAGGAGTTGCTGATGTGTTAGCCAGCCGAGATGCACCACAAATTCCGAATTGAAAAAAGCATAAAGCACATAGCCGCTGCCGTAAATCACCGCACCGATTTTAAGAAACGTAAAGAACAGCGTCGCTTGGCTAAAGGGGATGCTGCCAGCAGCAAGCATCGGTAGTGGCAGGCCCATCGCCGGCGATAACGACAATGCGGAAAATCCGCCCTTGAGCACGTGCCGAATAGAGCGAACCAGAAGCACCACAGCCGCACCGGCAAAAAGAAGAGCTATCTCATTGAAACCGAAGAAGTAAAGAGCGATTGCCCCAACCCCAACGGATGCCGTAAGTACATCTTTAACTCCCTTCCGCCCAAGGTCCCACAGCGCTTGGATGATAATTGCGATGACGACTGGTTTGACGCTGTAGAGTACCCAACTGATCTGTGGCAGCGACCCGTATGTCACATATACCCATGACAGTGCCAGAGTTGCCAGCATCCCGGGTAGGATGAAAAGCAGCCCGCTGGCAATATAACCCAGCCAACCAGCTCTGATAAGGCCGAGATACAGCGCCATCTCAGTTGCATTAGGTCCAGGGATCAAGTTGGTGGCGCCGACAATGTCGAGGAAATTCTGATCGTCAAGCCATGCCCGCTTTCGCACAGTCTCGCGCTGCATAATGGCTATATAGGCAGCCGGACCGCCAAACGCTGTCGCACCAATCCGCAGAAACAATAGTGCGACTTCTTTAAGATAAGTACGTTTCGGTATGATTTTCACTCTTTCTGGAGGAGGTCTGATTGACCCAATGTCTTTAGTTCAATTTCTTAACATGACTACAGTATGGGGACTTTCTTGATATCACCTATCTTTTTTGTACGTCACAATTCTTGCAAGGATCTTCTTGCCCCTGTTCACTCAGCCCCAGAGTTTCGGATAGCATCGCTTGGTAACGCCTGAGAGCGTCTGGGTCAACTGAGTAGTGGACGTGGTAGCCGCGCCTTTCGCCCCGTACCAGACCAACTGATTTGAGTACTCTTAAGTGTTGTGAAATGGCAGGCTGGCTTACCTTCAAGAGACCTGCCATTGCATTTACACATAAAGCATCTGGTTCATGCTGTTGGCATAGCAGTTTCAGTAATCTGAGCCGGGTCGGGTCAGCAAGAGCGCCAAATATTGCGGCTTGTTCTTTAACCGTATCTTTCATGGTCCACCTCACTATAAGTATATGATTATAAACTAATGTTAGGATTATTATATTACTATTAAGCGCATAGAGTCAACCAGGGACTTGAAGAAACCTGATATTTACCTTATGAGTGAAAGTCCGATTGCCGAACATCGCCTTTCTATACCCCCACAGTTCGTTTTGCCGTTCCAGCCAACTTTTGCTAATAATTTACTAATGGAGAGAATGGCACTGAACAGTACCAGATGATACATCAGGCTCAAAAATGACTGGGGTCGATAAAAGCAATAGCACCAGTTTGAACGTAAAAACACTGCTTATCATGATAAGCAACAGATTAGGAAACCGCTGCGATATGCAGAGGCTGTTCGATTAACTGACCACCTGACTCATGTTCAGGCTATCCAACTCCAGACTAAAGATATTTCTTTTGGACTAAAGTAAAAACCGTCCGTAGCTCGTTAATCATCAGGTTCTGGATGCAAGAACAGATTACTCAGTGATTTCCTCATACTGTCCCGCCAGGTAATGCCGGTTAATCTCATCAGATCGGTTACCGCAAAATCCGCGTTACTCCGTAACATGCCTGACAGCTGTTTGCCGCTCTCTTCACCGATGATATCGCTACGGTATTTAAAGTGGTTGGTCAGTTGTTTCCGAGTTGAAAGATCTTTGATTTCATAGATGTTCCCTATCACGCGAGCTTCTTTCCTAACCCCGGAGTAGAGACGCAAACTTGCTGAAAACGGGAAGTCGTGCGATTCTGAAAGCCAATCTAGCCAACAATAATCATCCTTTTCGAACCTGATTTTAGCTTTCAATCGACCTAATTTGTCTGTGTTAAAGGGGCCGTTCAGGACTAGTGGCACCTCGGGATCTACCCCTGTCCCGAGAAATACTAACAATAGTGCCATCAAGCGATGAGCTTCCTTCTGGCTGAACTTGGTCGCCCATAGAATCATGGGCCATAGTCCTTTCAGCTTAAGCGCTTTAATAGAGTCAATATCTAAGGGTTCCTTCTCCAATGCCTGCTTCACAGCAGCCAGCGGATGGTGTAGGTACCTGTTAATAAGAGCAGGTTTAAATCCCTGTTGCTCGAGCAGGTACGTCTGACCGAGGCTATAGGTCAGCTGGTCCGAGTTAGCTATTTTCTCGGCGATTTTGTCAATAATGCTAGTATTAGCGATTTGGACTGGGAAAAGACCACTGTCGGTTCCGTTTTGAAGTAGTCGGAAAGTCTCAGTAAGAAGCGGCAATCGCGCGTTTTGATTCTGATTCCAATATCGCTCTGCAGACGACTGTGTGTCTCTTACCGCTTGATAACTGGAGACTTTACCACCAATCAATGAGACTCCTCCAGTTTCCAGCGCAGGGAGGACGAGTCTGAAAGCAATGCCGGCTACACCTGGAACGGTGAAGCAATAGGGACTAAGTGTCTTAGAAGGGTATGGGGAACTGGGCGGCCAACCGATATCACGGACAGCATAGCCGGTCCTCAGAAGTAACTCATAGCTAATGACGAAGACGGTAACCGCGTCCTGAATAGAAGCATCGAGCTTCTCAGCTGCAGCGAGAGTAGCCAGGATTACCTGCCTGCCTGGATAAGCTGCGGCAGGTACCGGTATCCCATCCTGGTCATAAAGGCTACAACTACGGGAGTTATTCCAGAAAGCTTCTTCGGCTGTGACCCTGTATCTGGTCCCAATTATGAAGGCTTCCTTGCCGTTGCGTTTATACCTTTTTGTATGTGTTGGTTGCCCTGAGTCCATGAGCATCTCAACGCCATCCAAAGCCGCCCCAATGGTGTCTAGAATGGAGAATCTGGTGGATCGGGCCAACCCTTTAGGTAGACTTTCGTAACTCGTATTCACCACAAAATCCATAATATTGTTAGTCGACATTATCTTACCTCCCTTTTTGTCGCATCCTGCTCCGGGTTATTCGTGTTCACCTGTAAGCTTGTCCATGGGCGAATATTTATGGTGTTGGGCTGTAATTTGAGAACTCGTGAAGTGCAGGTAGTGGTTGACCATCTCCAGACTGCTGTGGCCGAGAATTTCCTTTAAGCTAAAGACATCGCCACCATTCAATAAGTAATTTATAGAGAATGTGTGCCTACACAAGTGAGCATGCAATCGCTTTACACCGGAACTCCTGGCTATCCTGGAAAAGACCAATTTGATGCTGTTTGCGGTCATTGGATTACCACTCGCGGACAGGAACAGGTTATTAATTTCTCCGCTTGCGGGTTTGGGTCTGGCATTTTCGATATAAAACAGAAGTTTTCTCTGAACGAATTTTCCGATAGGTACGATACGCTCCTTGGACCCTTTTCCCAGCACTTTTATGTAGCCGTCAATCAGGTTGATATTCGCCAAGCTGATACCGATTATTTCAGATATTCTGAGACCGGTATCCAGAGCGATTATGATGATGGTATAGTTACGGACCCCCATGGTTGAATCCTTATCTATGCTAGAAGAGCATGTCTTTATTTCTTCGGGAGTCAGTGGCGTCGTCATTGTTACCGGAGCCTTGGGCAATTTGAGCTTCCCGAGTCTGTTTTCCGTAGTGTGCCCCTCTGCAAAAAGCCAAGATGAGAAAGCACGGAGGGCTCTAACATGGCACTGTATCGTTTTTGGTGAGAGTGTTTTGTCTTGTTGCGGGGTATAAGGATGTCCCTCGAATCTCCGTCTCTGCCGCAAGTAAAGAATGTAGGCGCGCACCGTATCTATACTAAAAATCGACAAATCATGCGGAAGGTGGACTGTATCGAGGTAACGGGTGAACGAGGTCAGCATTTCAGAGTACCAAGCAACCGTGCGTGGGCTTTTGTTTTCGACCCTATTGCTGATTTCGTACAACTTGATCAGCTCTTCGATGTCCGGAATCTTCATCAACCTGGTGCCCTTATCCTTCTGACGCAATTTATCTAATAAAAAAGAGGCTAGCTTCAGCGTAGCCTCTTTTAGCCCCAATTGCGATGAATATGGGCATTATTGCGTGTACGTAAATCAGGGACAAGCCCAAATTACGTACACCTCTTAAACGGTCATATCAATTTATCCAGGTCATCAAAGCCATCTATGTCTCTTTTTCTGGCAGGAACCAGACGCTTCTTAAATAGGGCATGGTAAGTCTGATTTGTACCCATGCCTAAACTACCGGCTATTCTCAGCAACCGCCCCAGCAATTGAGCTTCCATTTTCGTTTTGATTATTTTGTCAAATCGCTCCACTGCAGTTTGAATGCTGCTTCTCGACGTTCCTGCAATATCAGCAATTGTACGGTAGGTGAGAGTTGTTCTCTTTTCCGGATGCCCCACATTGTGCCAGAGCCACCAGGTCATCTCATCCCTTTCACGCCTGTGGGCACCTTCAATCATCTTTTTAAATCTAATCGGCATATTGAGTAGTTCTTTTCCAATGAAGTTCCGTGCCTGGTCCGTGAGATCCTCTTCAAGGAACTTAAGCTCCTTGAATTTTCCTTCAGTAGTAATTAGAACAGTAAACACTGGCAGCCGCATCGGCGTGTTGAAGAAGATGTATTTAACCAGATGAAACCATGCAGGGCGTACCTCGAAATCATTTCGAGACCGCCGGTGGCTGTCGTAAGCATCAAACAGCATCATCCAACCCGGTGTGTTCGGTGCGTCAGAGGACCGGTAATCCTCCAGATAACCATCTTCGTCTTCCTGACTACCGGCCAATTTTGCAGATCTTGACAGGTTATCGCTATCAATATCATTAGCTGGGATTACCATCCCCCCACCTGCTTCTCCATACAGGTGAAGTTCTTTCAACAAGACAACGATTTCAGGCCAGACCAGATTGGACGGGATGCCGTTGATCCTGTATTGTTTAACCAGCTCTATGTCAGGACTAATAACCTCTTGACCCTCTCTGAGATAAATCCAAAACCACATGAGTTCATTTATTAACCGGCCCTGCCCGCCTTCGAAGAATGCCGTCCCCTGCTTCTCCTCAGGCACAATATAGTTGCCAAATTGGTTGACTCTACGCCTAAATCGCGCGTACCTGCCGTCATGCGCATATAGCGGCATCAAAAAACCATCGACAATATATTTCTGCCTGATCTCATTTACACGCTTTCCGAACAAGGCATCGGCCATGAACCGCTGCGCCCGCTTCTTCTCTACCTCTATAATGTCATCGACGACAACGGGTACTTTGTTTTTGTTGTGGTCAATCATGAGCACATACCTCAGTGCTTTTTTATTCAGTCTCTCCTATTATTGCACCAATCTAATTGTTAATAAACGGGTCGCTTTGAGTTTACATGGGGAACATCTTAAAGGCGGATGGCTAGCCTCTTTATCCAGGCCCGGATGGAGAGGCTGTTATTCCAAAATGTTAGGGTATCTAATTATTATTTTTGCGCAGATTCAACCGATCCAGGGGTGAATATTTCTGATGCTGTAAAGCAACATGGCTCGATGCCAGATTAGCGTAGTGCCTGACCATCTCCAGTGTGGAGTGTCCCAGTATCTGCTGTAAAGTAAATACATCACCGCCGTTAATCAAATACCTGGTGGCAAAAGTATGACGGCAGAGATGGGCGTGTAGACGTTCAACCCCGGATTTTGAAGCCAATCTCGTAAACACCAGCTTTATACTATTCTCAGTCAATGGCATTCCGTGAATAGATAAAAAGACATTCTCTATCGCTTGATGAGCCGGGCTGGGC
This sequence comes from Dehalococcoidales bacterium, assembly GCA_030654965.1. Taxonomy (GTDB): domain Bacteria; phylum Chloroflexota; class Dehalococcoidia; order Dehalococcoidales; family Fen-1064; genus JAURWL01. The sequence goes on from JAURWL010000214.1 coordinate 16,220, forward strand.
CGGTGCCGAAAAAGATAGCGCTGCAATGCTTTTTGGGCATTGCTCCCCATTGGTACTACGCGCTCCTTTTTCCCTTTCCCCATCACCTTCATAAGCCCACCGGGCAGATTCATATCGTTCATTTTGAGATTGATTAACTCCCCAATTCTCATCCCTGTATCAATCAACAGCATGAATATGGTTTGATTCCTCATTTCAGAGCTACTGCTCGGGCTAAAGGTATGGAAGATTGAGAATATCTCTTCATCCGATAGTGTAGATATTACTTTATCTACCAGTTTTGGTGGTTTGAGGTCTTTAGCGATATTAGTTTCCGTGAAGCCTTCCCTTTGTAACCAGCTAAAGAAAGCCCGTATGGTTCTGACGTGGCCATGTACACTGGCAGCAGAGAGAAACTCTGCCTTTTCAGGGGTATAGGGGTGATTTTCAAATCTGTGCCTTTTTAGTAGATGCAGAACATACTCACGAAGCAACTTGATATCAGTGTTTTTTATTGAGTCTGGAAGATGCCTGGCTTTGAGGTAGTTGTGAAAGCGCAAAAGATTGGCAGAATACCAGCTTATTGTCTTCTCACTCTTACCTTCAGACCTGTTGCAGAGCGCATAATAGTTGATGAGCTCGGTTAATTTGTAAGTCTTTTCTTTTTTTACCACCGTAGTTGCCATATCGGATCTTTCCCTCCAATTTTCTACTCGTCGGTTCAGACCCAGCGAATGATAAGAGAATCAGGGTGTCAGGACGAGTCAGGGTGTCAGGGAAACTCATTTCACCTCCTTTTGCCTCAAAATTGACACTCCCTAACTTTTAATCAGGTGGTCGCAGGTTCGATCCCTGCACGGCCTAGAATTAATCCCACCATCAGTTGCTAACATTTTGCTAATGAGTTTTATCCATACCACCTCTTCAGTGTGCTTGTATACTTCTCCCACTGCTAATCCAGGAATTTCGTTAACCTGTGAACTTAATCCTCGGTTGCAAGATTACCCATACCTAGCTAACACTAATGTTGTTGTTGCAGGTACGTGGTTTGAAATATCGTCGTTTGCGAATCCGGTTTGTTATCAAATCAAAAACTTATGTGGTATATTGTATTCAATATCTCTTCTAACTAGGGAGTGTTTCAGTGTGAGGATAAGAGCCAACCACATACTTTTTTGTATAAATGCACTCACGCTTTTGCTCATTCTAATAATTACTTTTTTACCCGATAATTTCTTGAGGATAATCCTGGGTCTGCCGTTAGTGCTGTTTTTCCCGGGATATACCTTGCTTGCCGCTTTGTTTCCAAGAACGGGAGGCCTCAACAACATCGAACGTTTTGCCTTGAGCTTTGGGCTCAGTATCGCCGTTGTGCCGCTTATCGGACTGGCGCTGAACTACACGCCCTGGGGCATCCGTCTGTACCCTATCCTGATATCCTTATCCATCTTTAGCTTTTCGATGTCTGTCATCGGTTGGTACCGGAGCCGGAGACTGCCGCCGGATGAGACCATCGCTTTCCTCATCAATTTCAAAGTTCCATCCGTATCTCAAATGTGGTCGAGCCAATCTTTGCGGGATAAAATTATTACTGTGGTGCTGGTAGTGATGATTATCGGGGCGATTGGCACTCTGGTCTATGTTGTTAACCAGCCTCGACACGTGGAGCAGTTTACCGAGTTTTACGTCCTGAATGCGGAAGGCAAGGCTGAGAATTATCCCAGTACGGTTTTTCTAGGGCAAAGCGTAGAAGTGATTCTGGGAATTATAAACCACGAGCATGAAGCCACCGACTATCGAATAGAAATAGTCATCGATGGCGAAAGCATCGGGCAGGTTGGACCTGTGAGTCTGGATGCCGATGAGACCTGGGAGCAAGCAGTAACTGCCACACCGAAACAAAAGGGTGATAAACAGAAGCTGGAATTTTTACTGTATAAGAATACGGGTGCCGATGTTTATGAAAGCCTGCACCTGTGGATAGAAGTTCAGTAGAGAAGAATCGGCGGAATTCCTCGGAAAAAAGTCGAGTGCAGTCATAGCAGAATGTTGAAATAGAGGTACCAGACAGGCAGAGACGCCTGTCCGACCATTGGTATAACGCCTGTCCGACCAGTGGTATGACAGAGCCCAGTAGAGATAACTTTTCCACTTTGTAAAGGGGAGAGGCTGGAATGAGGATAGTTGAACCATTATATGTTGATAAATAAATTTGCCGCGTTTATTAAGAAAGTACTTTCCAATACCTTAGGACTGCCCACTTCAAGAGAAGGCATTAAAAGTCTTTTTAGAGTGTCTCTTTATCGTAATGCCGTTTACTTGATGTTGAATTCCACGATGCTCGCCTTGACCGGGTTCTTTTTCTGGATAGCCGCCGCCAGGCTTTATCCCACCGAGGTTGTAGGTCTGGCATCATCGGCGATTGCCGCCATCGGGCTTTTATCTCTGCTATCTACCCTTGGGCTCGATTATGGACTCATCCGGTTCTTGCCGGGGGCAGGGGATAAAGCCCGTGAGATGATAAATTCCTGCTTTACCATCGGCGGTACGGTATCGATATTATTCGCTCTGATTTTTCTGGCAGGGCTCGGCATCTGGTCGCCGGCGTTGCTCCCGCTACGCGATAATCTGCTGTACCTGTTCGCTTTCATTATCTTCGCCTTCACGACTACCATACATACACTTAATAATCAGTGCTTCATCGCCGCACGCAAGTCGCGTTTCGCCATGGCACAGGGCTGGCTCGCGGGTTTTTTGAGGTTTATTCCGCTGGTTATCCTGGCGTCTTCGTTTCAAAAATTTGGTATCTTCGTCTCCTGGGGCATCGCTATTTCATTTGCGGCTGTCATTGCTATTATATTTTTTCTGCCGCGCACATATAATGGCTACCATCCGCTCCCTTCTATCAGAAAAGACGTGGTCGGCGAGATGTTGCGTTTCTCGTTTGCCAACTATATCGCCAATATCTTCTGGATGATTCCCCAGCTCGTCCTGCCCATCATGGTGGTGAATCTCTTAGGTGCGGAGCAGAATGCCTATTTTTATATCGGCTGGAGCACCGCTGGCATTGTCTTTATGATTCCCACGGCGACTTCATTGTCCCTGCTTGCCGAAGCTTCCCACGATGAGAAAAAGTTGAATCAGGAGATGAAGCGAAGTCTCAAGCTAATCCTGCTCCTGCTGGTGCCGGCAATCATCGTTTTATTGCTTCTGGGCGATACTATCCTGCTGTTTTTCGGCAGGGCTTATTCTGAAAAAGCCCCGGAACTGCTGTGGATTTTAGCCGTCTCTGCCTTGCCCCTGAGCCTCAACCACGTCTATTTCACCATCAGGCGGGTGGAGAAAAAGATGCAGAGCGTCATCTGGCTGACGGCTTTCATCGCCATCGCGACATTAGTAAGTAGTTATTTCCTGTTGCCGGTAATGGGCATCAAGGGCGCCGGCATCGGATGGCTTATAGGTCAGGGAACTGCCGCTTTATTGACCTTTCCCTATCTCTGGCGTAGGTTCTTCAGAAAGCCCTCTAATCCCTCTTAGTCTCCCCTTACTAAGGGGAGAACTTTCCCACTTTGACAAAGGGGGATAACAGGGGGATTTGTATCTTCCCACTTTGAAAAAGAGCCTGTCCCTTGACCTTTACCAGACAAGGGAGAAATAAATTATGGAGGAAACAGTGAAAATTGAAGAGGTAGTCGAATTCAAAAGTTGTCTGACGTGCGTTTATCGTAAGCTTTACCCACCGACGACACGGGATAAACAGCCGGTATTCTTTCGCTTTATATGCAGTCTGGCTTTTGATTCGAATAAGGAACTAGTCAGACCGGAAGAGGTTTGTAAGTTCTGGAAGGGTGTGACGCTGGGGGTGGAGTGACAAATCCCTCTCAATCTCCCTTTCACAAAGGGAGAAACGTAACTTTCCCACTTTCGCAAAGGCCTGTCCCGTACTTGTTACGGGAGGGATGTTTTTGGCAATTACAAAGGGACCCACCTTCGGCTGTTGCTGTCAAGGGATTGAGGTAAATCCCTCGGATAAGCTCGGGATAAATACCTCGGCCGGTGTCCGATACCCGAGTGCCTGGTCCTTCGGCTGAAGGACTGGTGGGGACGCCCGGCGTTATAGAACCGGAAGTAGTCACCGATTCCGATTCTGGCCTCTCTTCCATCCTGATATGCCTTTAAATACACCTCTTCGTACTTTACTGTCCGCCACAGCCTCTCAATAAACAGGTTATCTCTATAGCTTCCTTTCCCATCCATGCTGATTCTCACTCCATATTGCTCCAAAAGCCCGGTGAAAGCCTTGCTGGTGAACTGGGCTCCCTGATCGGTATTAAAAACATCCGGGCTTCCTTTTCTGAGCGCCTCTTTCAGCGCCTTCACACAGAAGTCAGCATCTAGAGTATTTGATAGCCTCCATGCCAGTACATACCGACTGTACCAGTCCATGATGGCTACCAGATACAGGAAGCCATGTGCCATAGGTTATATTAGGGTGATGTCCGCACACCATACTTGATTTGGCCGTGTTATCTCCATACCATTTAAAAGATACGGGTAGATTTTATTACCCGGTACCGGCATGCTGGTCCTGGGACGCCGGTAGATAGCCTTCAGTCCCATTAATTGCATCAGCCGCCGCACACGTTTCCGGTTGACATTGTGGCATTCACTCTTCAACCAGGCGGCTATCTTGCAGGCTCCGTAGAACGGCGTAGCCATATATTGATGGTCAATCAGTTTCATAAGGTTGAGGTCATCTCCAGAGACTCCTACAGGCTGGTAGTACAGTCCGGAGCGACTGATTTTGGGGACCACCTCAAAAATAAGATTGTTCCTCTATTGTTGCTAATAATTCGAGTAGCCATTTCCTCTAATATGATTGCAGTCTCTTTCCCCATCTTTCTTTTGATGGGAAGGTTTGTCTACCCCCGAAAGCGGTACCAACTACTGAGTTAGAGTTACGAGTATTTTAGCTTCAGGTACCGGTGGTCGGTAACCTAGTGAGGTGTGTGGTCTGACTTGATTATATTCCTTCCTCCTGCCAGTCCCCGTTGCCGCTAAGCTCAGCACAGGGGCCTTTGAAGATATTTAACTATAACAATATGCCAAGTCTCAGTTTGATATGGGAAATGCCTGATTGAAAATGCTGGCTCTTCTGATGATGCCGTGAACCTCATACCCCTTGGCTAAAAGCAGCTCTGCCAGATATGAGCCATCCTGACCGGTGATACCGGTTATCAGTGCCTTCTTAGTCATTCTTGTCTCCTTATGAAGTGAATGTTTCAGGTCTAAATTATTTTTCTACAACCACGATTACGCGAGAAGAGAGGGAAGGGAACACGGACATAGCTTTATCTATAGCTTTTATGCAACCCATTAGCAGTCTTGAGGATGAAGTATTGACTGAAACCGGACATCCTATTAGACGTATGATTTTGAATTTATGAATCTTGAGCAATTCCTTCAATGCCCGTGTGGTAAATACCCGGATATGCCCCCACTGACCCTCATTGCCTTTCAACATCAATTTACCAGCGCCTTCATGTTCCGGGCTTACCGATGTAGCGAAAGGCTGATAACCTAATAATAAAGAAAGGCGGTTTGGCCAACCGGCCAGGTTGGGAGTGGTGATAATGCACTTTCCCCCGGGTTTTAAAATCCGGTGCACCTCTTTCAACAGATGGTCGGGATTAAACAGGTGCTCGATAATCTCACCGCAATACACCACATCGAAATAGTCGTTACCGAATGGAAAAGACTGCTCATCGATATCCAGTTGATATGCCTTTATACCCTTTTTCTCAAGGGCAGCGATAGCTTCCGGCGCGATTTCTACTCCAACCGCTTCTTTAGCTTTCAGCGCCTTACTCAGAAGCACCGTAAAAGAACCGTCACCGCAACCAATGTCCAGCAAGCGTTCGCCTCCCAGCTTACCGGCTATCTCTAGTATTTTATCGAATCTGGGCTCCGGCGCTAAGCCGGCATAATACCCTTTGGAGTAAAACTCACTCTTTCCCAATTAGCATTCTCCTGTGCAAATCTCCACTAGTCTAATCCCCCTTAGTCCCCCTTTTTCAAAGTGGGAAAGTATCTTCTCCCCTTCATCTTATTTCTCCCTTTACGAAAGGGAGGTAGGAGGGATTAGAGGGATTTTATTGAACCTTCAGTCTTCTTTCTTCCCATTTATAGGTACGCCGCAAACCTTCGTCAAGGCTGACTTTAGGCTCCCAATCGAGTAGAGCTCTTGCCTGTCTATTATCCGAGGTGCGGGAAAAAGGTCCCGTCGGTTTGCTTGGGTCGTAAATTATTTCCATATTTCTACCCGAAATTCTAGCGATATTTTCTGCCAGCGTACTGATTTTTACCGCTCTGTCCGAGCCGATATTGATGATAAGCGGTTCCTTTGTAGATTTCTCTTGCATCTTTATTAACGCTTCTACACAATCCCCTACATAAAGGAAGTCACGCGTCTGCTGTCCATTCCCCCAGACAATATACTTCTCTTGTGGATAAAGAATCGCTTTCCGTATGAGCGATGTGACGACATGCGAACTCTTACCCAAAGCGCCATTTTCGCCGTAGATATTGAAGATGCGGGCGATGCCGATATCTAATCCCTCGGTCCAGGCTAGCTGTATTTCACCCATTAACTTCGACCAGCCATAGCCGCCTTCCGGATTATAATGGTCCAAAGAGTCTTCTGAGAAGGTTGTCTCTGCTTTGTCCTGGTTTTCAATGGGATAAACAGCCACGCTGGAAGCATAGACTAGCTTTTTCACTCCGTTTCCCAGACAAGCGCGGAAAACATTGGCATCTATTATCAAATTACTCTGCAGTGCCTCGAGCTCGTTCCATTTACTCCCATGCAGATAATCGATACTGCCAACTCTCGCCGCCAGATGAAATACGACCTCCGCTCCCTTAATGCTTTTCAGCGTCGATTCATAGTTTCTGAGGTCTATACGCCGTATCTCAGTATCTATTCCCAAATCATGCAGGTTAAACTCATTTCCACGGGAAAAATCATCTATAATTACGACAACATGCCCCTTATTGAGCAATTTCTTTACGAGATTACTACCGATAAAACCAGCGCCACCTGTGACTGCTGTCTTCACTTTTACTTCCCTAACAATCTTCTAGCCGCAATTCTTACGGCTTCATCCGAGGAGTGACTCGCCTGCCACCCTAATTTTTTCATCTTATTTACACTGAAATGAATCACCGGTGCATCGCCGGGCCAACCTCTTCTCCCACCGGTATATTTGAATTTAACATTCTTTAATCCCATTTCCTCTGTAACTATTTCCCCGATTCTGGTAACGGTGGTAAAAGTCTCGGTTCCCAGGTTAAAAACATCACACTGACTTTTTGATTTCTGGAAAGCGCAAATCATACCGCTGACACAGTCCTCTACCAAGAAGAAGGGTTTTTCTTGCTTCCCATCCCCAAGGATTTCAAGCTCCTTAGGATTCTTCTTGAGCTTCTGTATAAAGTCGAAAATTACACCATGTCCCATTCTGTCGCCCACCACATTGGCAAAACGAAACATCCAGACTTTGATACCGAAGAGATGGCTGTAAGCACCCATCAAACCTTCACAGGCAAGTTTACCTGCACCATACATGTTTATGGGTAATAACGGGCCAAATGTTTCGGATAAAGCTACCGGAGGCGCGTCTCCATAAACGCAAGCGCTTGAGGAGAAAAGAATTTTATCAATATTATTAGCTCTCATTGCTTCCAGCACGTTCCGGGTAGCGATAGTGCAGTTTTTAAGGTCGAGGTCAGTTACTTTATTACCTGTAGGAATATCAGTATTGGCGCCCAGATGCCACACGATATTATGCCCTTTCATCGCTTCATTCAGTGCTGTGGTATTAAGCAAATCATTCTGAATAAATTGGAATCCGTTCTTTCCAATCAGGTGCTTGATGTTTTCTTTACTCCCCGAAGCCAGATTATCATAGACAGTCACCTGATTACCTTCTGATAATAACTTTTCGGATAAATGACTACCGATAAAACCAGCGCCACCTGTTACAAAATACTTGGTCATTGATAAACCCCTCCTGTTAAAAATTCTTTCTAAGAAATTTAGGAATCAAGTGCGAGTAGTAGCCTAGCGCAACAAAAGTCAAAGCAGTAACACTAACGCGGGTAATACGCCAGGCAATTACTGGCTTGGTGAATAATTTTTTTATTATATCAGGAAATAATCTCGTAAAGATTCTCTTCAATAATTGATACTCCTGCGAAAGTAAGTTAGCGCTATTATTCTTGTTTATGGGTTTTGCTTGCTTCATCATACGCCTTGAATAGCCTATCCAGTAAGCCCTTTCCTTGATGAATTTCTGGCTTAGCCTGTATTTATGTACCCTGTGCCACAGCTTAACATCGGGAAAGTAGAAGATTTTCTTTCCTGTCTTCTCCTTAATTCTCAGCGAGAATTCATTATCTTCAGCCATGGGTCCCTTATGAAATCCAAACTCGTTGGAAAATAAACCGGCCTTTTCAAATGCTTCCCGTCGGAAGGACATATTCATCCCCCATGCATTCCTCACCTCTTTGACACGGTTTTCTGTATCCCAGGCAGTGCAGCTGATAATCCAGTAAAACTCTTCCGGAAACCATGCCATTGACTCATCTTCCCATAACGGAAATGCCGATCCCGTAACCCCAATAATGGAATCATCACGGTAAGCATCAACCATTTCCTCCGCCCAATCCTGATAAAGAACGACATCATCATCGACAAAAGCGATAATGTCTCCGTTGGCTTCTTTTATGCCAACGTTCCTGGCGGCTGATAACCCCGGTTCACCATCATTAAAAAGTACTCTCGTATTTGGGATTGTTTTTTGCTGGATATAAGATTTAATCTGGTTTAGTAAATCCTTTGACCGTTCTATTACGAAGATAAATTCAATCTGTGGGTATGTTTGCATTTTCATACTATCCAGTAACTCAAAGGTGTCTTTGAGCCTTTCATCGGTATAAGAGGTAACAATTACGGAAAGTAGCGGTTGTTTAAGCACGAAAACGTTCCCTTATGATGGTGAATAAATCTATCAATCCCTGCTTGACAGCCCTCGTTTTACTAACACCGCCGCGCCTTCCATTATCTTGACAGGCAACTTCTATCACTCTCAATCGCGCTTTTTTGATTTTTACGTTCATTTCCTGTTCCATATTAAAACCATCCGAGACGAGGTGTACCTTTTTTATCGCCTCTTTGCGGAAAGCATTGTAACCGGAGCAGATATCCGTATATTTTGTGTTAAAAAGTATATTACTCGTCGTGGTTAATACCCAATTGCCGAATTTGCGATGAAGCGGCATTACCGGTGTGCTATTCAGGAATCTGGAACCCTTGGCAAAATCATAACCATCCATGAGCGGCTCAATGAAATTCATCATCTCCCCGGGGTCGGTAGCGCCATCGGCATCCAGTGTCACGATAATCTCACCCTTAGCCTCATTGATACCCATCTTGAGGGCATCGCCTTTACCTTTCCCCGGCTGAACTAGCACCTTGATGCGCGGGCAAAGCTGTTTTGCCACTGCCACCGTATTATCAGTCGAATGCCCATCCACCAGCAGAATTTCATCTACCCAATCCGGTATCGCCGGCAAAACATAAGGTAGACTATCCTCTTCGTTAAGGGTACATATTAGCACCGTAATGGTGGGGCAATTAATTGGTTTTTCTACTTCCGCCATATCTAACTACCACTATTTCTATAACACATAGGTAGGTTAATATTTTACCACTTCTCCAGTAAAATTAAAGGTAGAAATCAGAGTATTTTCGAAAATGACACTACTCCGTTGACTTGCTCCCACATCGACGACTGTTTTGCCTACGGTAAATCCTTAAGAAGTACTACAACTATTGTGGGGTAGTCCAAGAGTCAGGTATCGTTATGATAACCAATCTTGTACCGAAATGCACGCGCACAAAAATCATAGAAGCCATTGTAGCCATCATTGTAAACGATGACCTATTACCAAACTCTTACCAGAGTCAACACAGGAAGGAGCTTTTACCAAGCGAAGATGTAACTGAATCGGATAGGTATTCTTCATGTGGAAAGGGGTGTCAACTGAGTTCCCCGACGACAGTGCTACAATAATGCTAATTAGCAGTATAGTTTTACTAACCAAGAAGTGAACGGGTGCGTAGAGAAATTATTCCCACCACTCCCCAATAAAGTATATTCTGCTATCGTCTTTTGAGAATACCGGAGTGTGGCATAAAAAATCCGGAGGGAAGTAGTCGAGACTCATGACTTTGCAGGGATGGGGGTAGGGTTTGACACTCTCCTCTAACCTCCGTATTATTTGTAACAACTGCAACCGCGACGGAGGTTCTATATGGCAGATGCCAAGCTTAATCGACTTTGGTCTGTTCTCATCCTTGTCCTGATTATCGTTATCATTGTCAGCACAGTCATCGGTCTATCACGCTACCAGCCCGCCCATGCTATAGAAATCAGCCTCCCCATTGAGCAAGAATTCAAAGGCAATATCCAGATAGGGGGCGCGGTCACCAATCCCGGTATCTATCCCTTCTCTAACAACGATAACCTCGGTTCACTCCTGCAGGCGGCGGGTGGCACTACTGCAAACGCTGACGCCGACAAACTCCAGCTTATTGTGCCGGATAAAAGCGCGCAGAGTCAGCCCCAAAAGATAAATATAAACCACGCGGAGGCTTGGTTACTTGAAGCATTGCCGGGGATTGGCGCTACCCGAGCTAAGGCAATTATCACCTACCGCGAGCAACACGGACCCTTCAAACATACAAGCGAACTAATGAACGTGGCAGATATCGGGCAGACAACCTACGATAAAATAAAAGACCTGATTACCGTGACAGATTAACTACTATGACGCTTATCTATCTTAGTCTCGCGTTTGTTGTCGGTGTTCTGCTGGGCAGTAAGCTTGACCTGCCGGTGTGGTCGCTGGCATTTGCATTTCTGCCGCTATCACTCCTCCTTCTCAAGAAGAAGCACAGGAAAATCATCCTTACAGCCAGCCTGTGTCTGCTGGCGCTTCTTGGCGGCATGGTGCGCTATCAAGCCAACCTACCCGCCGTCGACGAAAGCAACATCCAGTTTTATAACAACCAGGACGCGGTTGCACTCAAGGGCGTCATCGCCACCGCCCCGGATACCAGGGATACGAACACACAACTCACCGTCTCCGTGAGTGAGATAAACGGGCACCCGGTATCCGGCAAAATCCTCATCTTTGCGCCGAGATACCCGGAATATGAGTACGGAGATGTCCTGCAGGTCAGCGGCAAGCTCGAAACACCGCCTGTTCTAGGGGATTTCGACTACAGAGGTTACCTTGCCGGGCAAGGCATTTCTTCAGTAGTATCCTACCCTCAAATAGAAGTGATTGAGTGTGGAAAGGGATTCAAACCACTCGAATGGGTGTATTCCGCGCGCAAGACGTTGGCGCAGAAGATGGTAGAAGTTCTCCCCGAACCGCAGGCATCACTGGCGCAGGGCATCATCCTGGGAATAAGAAGCGACATACCTCAATCTGTCAAGGATAATTTTACGCGCACCGGTACGACTCACGTTCTCGCCATTTCCGGTCAGAACCTCAGTATCGTGGCAGGGTTGTTTATCAGCACGGGTATCTGGCTCTTCGGTAAAAAACGCTATCTCTACGTCTGGCTAGCACTCGCGGCAACCTGGGGATATGCTCTACTCACCGGCATGGATGCCCCCGTGGTACGCGCGGCGGTAATGCTCAGCCTGTTCCTGTTCGCCGACCTCCTTGGCAGACAGCGGAGTGTCCTGCCTGCTCTCGCCTTCGCCGCCACAGCGATGATTGCTATCAACCCTCTCCTCCTCCGGGATGCTTCCTTTCAGTTGAGCTTCTTGGCAATGCTCGGGCTGGCACTGGTTGCCCCGCCAATTCAGACGTTCGGACGGAATATAGTCACCTCCCGACTAGGCGAAGAAGGCACGCTGGTACCTACTCTCAACTGGATTATCGATAGCCTGGCAGTGACGATGGGCGTGACTCTGGTGGTCTGGCCTGTAATTGCGCATTACTTCGGTATCTTCTCCATCGTCTCCCCCTTAGCGACACTCCTGCTTCTGCCGGCTCTACCGGCGATTATCGTCACGGGTGCTCTGGCGGCTGTCGTCGGTGTTATTGCCGTGCCTGTGGGTCAGGCGGTGGGCTGGGTGGCGTGGCTGTTCCTATCTTACATGCTGGCGGTTGTCAAAGGGTTCGCTGGTCTGTCCATTGCAGCAATCGACCTCGGCGAAATCAGTCCCTATGTGCTCTGGGGCTACTTTGCGCTCCTCGCCCTGGCGCTCTGGTCGTACCACCGGCGGAAGCAAGTCTCTGCCATTGTCACCCGTATCGCCGACACTCTTGCCGGACCATCGAAGAGATTTGTGGTGCCCTCATTACTGGTGATTGCCGTCTTAACGACACTGTTCGCTGGCAGTATACCCGATGACCGTTTGCACGTCAGCTTCCTCAATGTCGGGCAGGGAGATGCCATCCTCATACAAAAGGGCTCTCAGGACATTCTGGTCGATGGCGGTCCCAGTCCCGGGGCAATAGCGCTTGAGTTGGGGGGGAAATTACCCTTCTGGGACAGGACAATCGAGTTGGTCGTTCTTACCCACCCCCACGCCGACCACCTCGCAGGCTTGATTGAGGTACTGAAACGGTACCGCGTGAAGCAGGTGCTCTACCCCGAATCCGACAGCACATCGCCATTGTGGGAGGAATGGCTAAGAATACTGGAGGAAAAGAATGTCCGGGTCACAATCGCGCAGGCCGGTCAGGTGATTGACCTGGGGGATAGCAACCCGGTGATTCAAGTGCTGAACTCGACCAACCCCGAAAATGAGGCTACAATGGATGTGGGTGGAGTGGTTTTAAGAGTCAGCGATGGCAAAATCAGCTTCCTGCTGACGGCGGACATTACTGAAGAGAAGGAACTCAGTTTAATCATGGAGCGCACACATCTGGATAGCACTGTGCTCAAGGTCGCTCATCACGGTTCATATACAGCAACCAGTGCGGGATTCCTTTCGGTGGTAAGTCCGGATTTAGCGGTCATCTCGGTGGGCGCGGATAACGATTACGGACACCCTAATAAAGAGACGATGACGAGACTTATAGACGAGGTGGGAGAAGATAATATCTACCGCACGGACCAGAACGGCACCATAGAATTCATCACGGGTGGGGAAAGAGTGTGGTTGAGGAAAGAGCGATAAGAGAAGCTACTGCCACAGAGCAAGCACAGATAAACCAAGCCGCCAGAATCGTGTTAGCACACCATTACTGGAGGTATTTGTTTCTTTAGTATTCCGAGGCTTTGACAGAGGGGTAACACTCCGATTACCAGTTTTCCTGCGTCCGCGCCCACAGGTAGGCATAACGTGAACGTTCGGACATGGTCAGCCATTTCAGACGGAATGCCAGCCTTCTGATAGTTTTCTCTATCATCCCGGCGCCTCCTGCGCTTCAATTGTCTACTAGTAATAACGTCCTGCCAATGGGAAAGATAGGTGATATTTATCTGATATTTTAGTACTACATGATAGAATAAGTTACGCAGAGAACATAGGACTGAAATATGGCACAACGCACGATAATGCACATCGACCTGGATGCCTTCTTTGTTTCCGTGGAACAGGCGCTGAACCCGGAGCTTAGAGGCAAGCCGGTGGTCGTGGGCGGTAAACCCGACCACCGTGGTGTCGTTGCCGCCGCCTCTTATGAAGCCCGCGCCTTCGGACTGCATTCCGGGATGCCGCTGGTGACCGCCGTCAGACTCTGTCCGCAGGCAATTTTCATCGAGGGCAACTATCACCGCTACTCGGAAGCCTCACTCAAATTCATGGCAATCCTGGCTGACTTCTCGCCATTCCTGGAGCCGGTGGGCATTGATGAAGCCTATCTGGACGCAAGCGGCTTTGAATCGCTCCACGGTACTATCCATCAGATGGCGCTTAAAATTAAAAAGCGCGTCAAAGACGAACTGGGACTGGTGGCATCGATTGGCATCGCCAGTTGTAAGATTGTCGCCAAGGTTGCCTCCGACCACTCCAAGCCGGACGGACTGATAGAGGTGCCAGCAGGGCAGGAAGCCGACTTTTTCACGCCGCTCCCCATCGGCAAACTGCCGGGCATCGGCAAGAAGACGGAGCAGGTTTTAAAAGGGTTAGGCATTGCCACGTTAGGCGAACTGGCAAAGATATCCCCATCTGCCCTGAAAAACCGTTTTGGCACGTTTGGTGAGGAACTACCCCGTCTTGCCAAGGGTATTGACGACCGCGCAGTCTTACCGCCGGCAGAAGCTAAATCAATCAGTCGCGAGACTACTTTTCCCAGAGATACCAGCGATAGGGACTTTCTGATGGCAACCCTCCGTTATCTGGCAGAAAGGGTCGGGGCAGAACTCCGTGAGCATAACAAACAGGCAAGGTGTATATCTATTAAATTACGGTACGATGACTTCACAACTATCACACGACGGCGTACTCTTCCCCAGCCCACAGACGCCGACCAAGTTATCTTCCAGACCGGCGCGGAGTTCCTGCGGGCGGCGCTCACGGCAGACAAGAGGGCAGTGCGGTTGATTGGCACAGGCGTTTCCAGCCTGAACGAACCCGCCCGTCAATTGTCCCTGCTAGAGATAACAGACCGCCGACTGGAGAAGCTGAACCGGGCAATCGACCGCATCCGTGATAAGTACGGATTCACGGCTATCCAGACGGGGCGCACCCTGCGTCTCAAGGACATCTTCCCGGAGCACGGTGGCGATTACACTCTACCAACGCCGAGTTTGGCGAGGTAGTTTCCCTTGACGCTCCTTTCAATCGCCAGTATCATCGAGTCATTGTGAATATTCCAATCATCATCGGTGGCATAATTGCCCTCGGCTGTCTGGTAGTGGCTTTCCTGTTTCTGCATAAGAAGCGCCTCATTGATGACCTGCCGACTTTGAGCGTGCTCAGTTCAGGTCAAGCTGGCGTCCTGACCTCGAGCACCGGTTATTGACTGCCTGTCTTCCTGATGCTAGTATTGCTACGGCGAAAGACGGGCTCATAATAGATTATCGAGTCTTAAGGAGGTATTCAGGAAATGAGATTAAAGGACAAGGTAGCCATAGTGGTTGGAGCTGGTTCTATAAGACCCGGGATGGGAAATGGAAAAGCCACCGCCATCCTGTTTGCCAGAGAAGGTGCAAAGGTGGTTGCCGTCGACCGTAATCTCGAGGCGGCTAAAGAAACTGTTGGGTTAATCACAAACGCGGGCGGAGAGGCTATTGCTATCCAGGCGGATGTCACAAAAGAAACAGAAGCAAAGAGTCTGGTTGATACAACGATTGCTAAATACGGTAAACTCGATGTGCTCTTCAATAACGTCGGTATCGGCTCAGGTGGGAGAGGTCTTACTGTTACGGAAAAAGAGTGGGACACCGTTATGAATGTCAACCTCAAGAGTATACTGTTTGTCTGTAAATATGCCATCCCCGAAATGATAAAAGGCGGCGGGGGCACAATCGTGAACAACGCCTCGATGGCGGCATACTATTCATATCCTACATATGCTTATGCCGTCTCCAAAGCTGGCGTGGTGGCGCTAACCCGGTGTCTGGCTGGCGGGTATGCTAAAGATAATATCAGGGTCAACTGCGTCGCCCCGGGTCTGATGGACACACCTATGACGGCAGGTATACAAACTGAAAGCCGTAAAGCCTCCGTGGAGAGGATACCCATACGGCGACAGGGCAGAGCGGAAGAGACTGCGCAGACTGTGCTGTTTCTAGCCTCACCGGAATCATCATATATTACGGGGCAGACTATTCAGGTGGATGGCGGACAAATCATAACATAACTCAAAGTTCAAAACTTAAAAGTCAAAGCTGGAGGGATGGAGATAATGTTAAGCTATCAGTTTTCAGCTATGGTTTTGAGATTTGACTTGTGACTTGTGACTTGCTCTTTACGCTCCAAAGTACCAATCTTTCCCCAAATGTGGTTTAATATAGTTTGTTGTCATCATTACACGGAGGAATCATCAATGAACACAGTTGAATTAAAAGCGACAAAACGCCACATTGAGGGCAAGAAGGTAAAGGAACTGCGCCGTCAGGGCATTACTCCCGCTCACCTCTTCGGACCGGAAGTTGAATCGGTGTCTATCCAGGTGGATACTCCCAGTCTCAAGCGCACACTGGGGGAAGCCGGACGCACCAAGCTCATCAGCCTGCACATCGGTCGTGAAAAGAGCCCCCGAACCGTCATGGTACGCGAAGTGCAGATAGATTCATTGAAAGACGAAGTGCTCCATGTGGATTTCTATCAGGTACAGCTTACCGAAAACATCAAGGTTAACGTGCCTATTATCCTTACAGGTGATTCTGCCGCCGCCAAGGCGAAGGGCAACACCCTTGTCCAGGAACTGAACGAACTCACCATCGAGTGTCTACCGGCGAGCATCCCCAGCGCGGTAGCAGTGGACGTCTCTCCGCTCGTGACCGCCGACCTGATGATACGTGTCAAAGACATCCAGGTCGCCAAAGAAGTGACCATTCTGAATGACCCGGCGGTTGTGGTCGCTAGAATCGCCATCGAGGTGGTAGAGAAGGAAGTCGAGAAACCGAAGGCTGAAGGTGAAGCCGAAGGTGAAGCTGCTGAGGGTGAAGCCCCGGCGGAAGGCGAAGAGGCTAAGGGTAAGAAGGAACCCGCTGAGAAGGCGGAGAAAGCCGCCAAGCCCGAAAGGAAAGGCTAAGCCTTCTTCCTCAATCCGGCTGATTTCCCTTGCTTTCTCATTCGATACTGGCTATAATAGTGCCCAATTACATAGAGGAGTATTACGATGCCGTCATACGCCTATTTTAAGAAAAAGATTATCCCGTTGGAGCAGGCGAATATCAATGTCATGACTAACTTCATGCATTACGGCACAGGCGTTTTTGAAGGCATCCGGGGAAACTGGAACAAACAGCGCCGTCAGCTCTACCTCTTCCGCCTCAGGGAACACTACGAGCGGATGCTGAACGGATGTCAAATACTGAACATCGACATGCCTTACAGTCTGGACGAACTGTGCGATATTACGGTCAAGGTCACGGCAAAAAGCGCATTCGAAGAGGACATCTACGTGCGCCCCCTGGCTTACAAGAGCAGTGAAGCTCTGGGCGTACGCCTGCATAATCTTGAGGCGGACTTCCTTGTATTTGTATTCCCCTGGGGACCATATCTGGATACCGACCGCGCACGCTGTGTCGTGTCCTCGTGGCGTTTCCCTAAGGAAGTCCCCCGACAAAAACTCACCGGGCTTTATGTGACCAACGCTCTCGCCAAGACGGAAGCTGTTTCCGGTGGTTTTGACGAAGCCATTATGCTCAATGCCGATGGCTATGTGGCTGAGGGGAGTGGGGAAAACATCTTCCTGATGAAAAACGGCAAGCTTATCACCCCACCAGGCTCGGACGGTCCCCTCATTGGTATCACACGCAATACCGTGATACAGCTGGCAAAGAACGAACTCGGCATCGACACAATCGAGCGACATGTTGACCGAATCGAACTATATGCCGCCGATGAAATCTTCCTGACGGGCACCGCCGCTCATATCACTCCGGTGGCGGAGATTGACCGCCGTAAAATCGCCGGTGGTGAAATCGGGCCAGTCACTAAAAAACTGCAGAAGCTCTACGCTGACATCATTGTGAACAAAAACACGAAGTACTCTTCGTGGTGCACCCCGGTCTATAAAAAGTAATAGACTCAGGAGGCTGACATGATTGTCAACGACTTCGTAACAGGGCTGGTAGCTCTGCTCATCGGGTATGCGCTCGGTTCAATACCAACCGCCTATCTCCTCACCAAATGGAAGACGGGCAAGGATATCCGCAAACTCGGGGGCGGGAATGTCGGCGGCTTTAATACCTTCAAAGAAGTTGGTATCTGGGCGGCTATTGCTGTCACCATCATCGATATCGGCAAGGGCGCCGCGACGGTCGCCATCACCCACTACGCGCTCAATATGGAGCAGTCTTTTGTCCTCATAGCGGCGGCCGGGGCAGTGCTGGGGCACAACTGGATGCCCTGGCTGAAGTTCAGCGGCGGTAAGGGTATGGGCACCACTGTTGGGGCGCTGGTAATGATTATGCCGCTATATGGCTATCTGAAAGAACTGGCAATCTTCGGCGGAATAGTCGTCCTACCACTGCTTCTGACCCGCAATGTGGCGCTATCTATGGGGCTGGGATTGGTGGCACTGCCTTTCCTCGGCTGGTTGAGCATACATTCTGGACTCTTTGTTGTCTGGTCGCTGGTGGTGGGAATCATTATAGCCATCAAGTTTGCAAGCACAGCCATTACCATAATCGCCAAATCCACGAGTATCAAAGATTTCATCAAGGGACATTAACAGGACAAAGTTCCAAATTCCAAGTAACAAATATCAAAGAATTCTCACTCGTGTCCATTCAGTTCCCGTACCTGGGATGTAATGAACTCTGGCTGGTTCATCCCTCGTTGTCATTCTGAGCGAAGCGAATGAATCTCGGGGTGGCATTTGACTGGATTCCCGATCAGAGCTTGCCCTGTACTTGATACAGGGTCGGGAATGACACGGCTGTTTGATTATTGACGATTGATATTTGGAATTTTCCCATCTATGGGTGAGCCACAAAAAGGGGCTTGAAAAACAAGCCCCTTTGTTTTTCTCTGGAACCAGAAAACGCAACTACTTAGTCGCTGGTTTGGCGCTCTTTGCTTTGTTCAGCTTGGCAACCAGCCGCGCCTTACGCCGCGCCGTATTGTTGGAGTGAAGAACTCCTTTTACGCCGGCTTTATCAAGCTGGCTGGTCGCAGCGGCGACAGCTTTCTGCGCTTCCTCCAGCTTACCGGCGGTGATGAGCCGTTCCGCCTTACCGATATCGGTCTTAACACGGGTGCGCACATTCTTATTCCGCAATGTCCGCCTTGCGTCAGTCCTGATTTGTCGTTTTGAAGATGCAATATTCGGCAATCTCTACCTCCTGTTTAAAACCCCCACTTCGGGGAATTATTTCTGATTTAATTCTGAGAATTGGGTCTGGTCGGGGCAGATTCTCCCGCCCGGGCAACACTGATGACCCCTTTTACGCCCTCAATCCTGCCCAGCATCCGGCTCAACTGTGACAGGTCCTCAATATCCATCGTGAGCAAAAAATATGTCTTCTGGTCAACCCGGTTGGAGACCGTCATGCTGGCGATGTTTACCTTTTCCGCCGCCACCATCGCGGTGATGTCTCGCGCCAGTCCCACCCTGTCCCAGGCTTCCACTTCTACGCTCACGGGGTAAGTGCGGTCGCCATGCCCCCATTGAACCGTGACCAGTCTTTCCTTCTCTTCTTCGTTGATAACGTTCGCGCAGTCTTTACGGTGAATGCTGACACCACGACTGCGTGTCACAAATCCGATTATCTCATCTCCGGGCACAGGATTGCAACATTGCGCTAAATTGGTGAGCATATCCCCCACACCAAGCACTTTGATATGCAACGGTTGCTTTTTGGTGACGGGAGCTGTCTCAGGAATCTTGATTTCGGGTTCCGGTTCGGCGGAAAGCCTGGCGGCAATTTGCTGGGTGGTGATACCCCCGTAACCAAGGGAGGCGTAAAACTCATCGAGCGTTTCGTAACTGAAGAGTGCGGCGAGGTTGGTACGTTCGGTAAATTTAATGCCGAGGCTCCGCATGAACTTCTCCAGGATTTCCCGGCCGCGTTCGATGTTCTCCGTTTTCTCCTGCTTTGTAAACCACTGGCGGATTTTCGTGCGGGCGTGAGTTGTTTTTACATAACCAAGCTCAAGATTCAACCAGTCGCGGCTCGGCGCCCGCGGGTTTTTACTGGTCAGAATTTCCACGATGTCACCGTTGTTTAACTGATAATTGAGCGTCATCAGCCGACCGTTCACTTTAGCCCCGATACACCGGTTGCCCAGCTCGGTGTGAACGCGGTAGGCAAAATCGAGCGGGGTCGCCCCTTTAGGCAAATCCTTCACCTCGCCCTTGGGCGTGTAGACAAAGACCTGGTCCCCGAAAACATCCGTCCGTACCGATTCCAGGAACTCCTCCGCTCCACTCAACTCCCGGTGCCAGTCAACAAGCTGGCGCAACCATCCAATTCCTTCCTCGAAGCCCTTGTCCTGTTTACCACCCTCTTTGTATCGCCAGTGCACGGCGAAACCATATTCAGCGATATGGTGCATCTCGCGGGTGCGTATCTGGACTTCAAGCGGCATCGTGCGTTCACACATGACAGTATTATGGAGCGATTGATATCCGTTCATTTTAGGATTGGCAATGTAATCATCGAAGTGTTCGGGGAGTGGGTGCCAGAGAGTGTGCACGATACCAAGAGCGGTATAACAATCGGGGATGGTATTGACCACGACACGGAGGGCAAGCAGGTCGTGGATGTCATCAAAATCCTTACCCATCTGGGCGTATCGCTCAATCTTCTGGTAGATGCTGTAGATGTGCTTGGCGCGCCCGGTGACCTCTGCCTTTAAGCCCACCTTTTCGAATTCCTGTGTCAATTGCTGGCTGACCCTGTCGATAAACTGCTCGCGGTCGGCGCGTTTACCCGCCAGACGGTTGGCAATCTCGCGGTATTTTTCCGGGTCAAGGTAGCGGAAGGAGAGGTCTTCCAGTTGCCATTTCAATTCCCAGATGCCGAGCCGATGCGCCAGCGGCGCATAGATTTCCATTGTTTCGTGGGCGATTCTCTGCTGTTGCTCCGGATTCAGGGCATGAAGAGTGCGCATATTATGCAGGCGGTCCGCCAGCTTGATAAAAACCACCCGGAGGTCTTCTGCCATCGCCACGAGCATCTTGCGCAGGTTCTCCGCTTGCCCGGCGCCGGCAAGAGCACCACCACGTTTTGTGGATTCATCCGGTGTAGCGAGGGAAATTTTACCGAGTTTGGTAGTGGCATCCACCAGTTTCGCAACTTCCGGACCGAATTTTTCGACAAGCTCACTATTGGCAACACCGCTGTTCTCTTCAACATCATGGAGGAGAGCGGCGGCGAGGGAACTGGCATCGAGCTGAAGCCCGACCAGGATAAGAGCTACCTGGAGGGGATGTTCGATATACGGTTCGCCCGACTTTCTGACCTGCCCTTCGTGGGCTTCACGGGCAAATTCATAGGCGCGCTGGATAATGACGACCTTCTCAGATGGAAGATACGCCTGCGCCTTTTCGATAAGCTCGTTGACCGTCACGACTCCCGCCTCACAACGCCTTTTGTAAATTTAGTATAGCGCAAGGAGACAGAAATGTCATTGCAGATGCAGTATTGTCACCTACCTGATGCGCGAGTGGTAATGACCATCCAGAACAGAACTAGATTCTGACCCCGACAGG
>JAURWL010000222.1 GCA_030654965.1 Dehalococcoidales bacterium
TTGAGGTGGTAAGCCGGTATACAACGCTGACCAAAGCCGGGCGCAACTTCAAGGCGCTCTGCCCTTTCCATAGTGAAAAGACGCCTTCTTTTTTTGTCTTCCCTGAACGGCAGAGCTGGCACTGCTTCGGTGCCTGTAATACCGGCGGCGATGCCTTCTCTTTCATCATGAAGAAGGAGGGGTTGAGCTTCGGGGAGACACTGCGGTTCCTGGCGGATAAGGTGGGGGTGCTCATTCCCACCCGAATTGAGCCGGGTCCCGGCCGCGATGAAAAGGAGCGCCTTTTTCAGGCAAACGAAGTAGCGGCGCAGTTCTACCACAACCTGCTGGTGACATCTGCACAGGCAGAAAAGGTCAGAAGCTATCTCGCCAGCCGTGGTTTGAATGATAAATCAACTTCGGATTTCCAGTTGGGCTATAGCCCTAATACATGGGAAGCATTGAAGCAATACCTGCTGGAACGCGGTTTCACCGAGATGGAAATGCTCACGACCGGGCTTATCATCCAGTCGGAGGACGGTAAAACCCACGACCGTTTCCGTAACCGGCTAATATTCCCGATATGTGACCAGCGCGGACGGGTAACCGGATTCGGCGGGCGGGCACTGGACAATGAAACACAGCCCAAGTATCTTAACTCACCGCAGACCCCTGTCTTTGATAAGAGCGATACCCTCTACGGCATCCATCTGGCAGCACCGGCAATCCGTCGGGAGGATGTAGCAGTCATCGTCGAAGGATATATGGATGTCATAATCCCTCACCAGTATGGCTTCCAGAACGTGGTGGCTTCTATGGGTATCGCCATCACGGAAAAACAGGTCAATAAGCTCAAGCGGCTGTCCAAAAACCTCATTCTAGCGCTCGACCCGGATGAAGCTGGCGAAGAGGCGATGTTGCGCTGTATCGAATACGAGAACAACCTCGGAGCTGAGGTCAGGGTGATTCTGCTCCCCGGTGGTAAAGACCCCGACGAGGTCGTCAGAGAAAACCCGGACAGCTGGCGTGGGCTGGTGAAAAAAGCGATGCCGGTCATTGACTTCGCTATTGAGAAGACTGTGGGTAAATTGAATATGAGCACGGCACGGGATAAATCTCTCGCCGCTAATAGTCTCCTTCCGATTATTGCTCGTGTCCGCGACGATATCCGCCGTGACCACTACCTCGATAAGCTATCTAAACTGTCAGGAATCGGTTATAACCAATTAGAAGCTGTCTTAAAAAACTACCTGAACCGACCTAAGAGAGAGATACAAAAGGCGAAGCCGGCGGCGAATGCCCTTCGCTCAGCTACATCTGCCCGTGAGGAGTATTGCCTGACGCTGCTTCTAAAAAATCCCGAACTGAAGACCCTTGAGGTCGGTCTTTTGCCCGATTATTTTCAGGATAGCGAAAACCGGGAGATATATGTCTACTGGCTGGAGACAGATGACCTGCTGGCGCTCAAAGAACGGCTTGACCCCATTGTCCGGGACAGGGTGAATGAACTGGAAGCCCGTCCGTTATCTACAAACCGTATTAGGGAAAAATATAACGACTGCGTGTTGATGTTACGGAAAGATTATCTCCAGAGCCAGGAAGCAATAAGGAAGGAAATCTTCGCGCTGGAGGCGGAGGTGGGGGGCACCGGCGCTGACCTGGCAAGACTCAAGCAGGAGGGAATCGAGCCGAGCCAAAAGCTAAAAGAGGTTTTTTCCCAGAAAGCACAGATGACAAGGAGAGCAAGAAAATGAGTCCGGAAGAATTTATCGCTTCGCCGGAATTTGAACCGGGAATTAAAGAGGACGTAGAAGAAGCTCCTGAAGAGGAAGTGGTTGCCATTATTGAGGAACCCACTGAAGGTGAGCTTGAAGCGGAAGAGCAAGAAGTCGGGGATGACCCTGTCCGCCTTTATCTGCACGAGATAGGTCGTGTTCATCTCCTCACCGCCGACAATGAAAAAACCATCGCCCGCAAGGTTGAACTGGGTAAACGCATCACTGAAGTCAGGCGCGAGTTGGAAAAACAGGGGAAACACCCCTCCGCCACCGAAATTTTCCTCATCATCATCGGGGAAATCGGGAAATCCATTGAGATTATCCGTGCGCTTCAGGAACAACTAGGGATTCCTTCCGGGGCGAGATTGCGTGAAATCGTCACCAGCGATAAATTCCATCGCGCTATTGACGGTGTTCTCAACCAAGAGATGACTCCGGTAATCGCCGAGAAGATGGGCATACCCCAACAGCAACTGGAACAGCAACTAATCGCGCTTTCGGTGAATACTTCTCTGCTCTCCGATGATGTTCTGAAGACAATCGGCACCAAAGCTACCCTCTCCGGTATCGGCGCTATGATTGCCAAGCCGGAGTTTATTACGCGACTTCAGGCAAAAGAAGGCGTGCTACGCGAATATTTGAATGTGATTGAACGGGAGGCGGCAATCGCCAAGGACCACCTCACGGAAGCCAATCTGCGCCTTGTGGTGAGCGTTGCCAAGAAACACATCGGGCACGGTATGTCCCTGCTCGACCTCATCCAGGAGGGGAACATCGGGCTTATCAGGGCTGTGGAGAAGTTCGACCCGCACAAGGGCTATAAATTCAGCACCTACGCCACGTGGTGGATACGACAGGCAATCACCCGCGCTATTGCCGACCAGGCGCGCACAATCCGCGTGCCAGTGCATATGATTGAAACAATTAATAAGTTGCTCCGCTTAAGCCGCAAACTGGCGCAGGAGTATGGCCGTGAACCGACTTCGAAGGAAATCGGGCAGAAAATGGGGATGTCGCCGGAAAAAGTGCGTGAAGTTGTCAAGGTCGCTCAATTGCCCATTTCTCTGGAACTACCGATGGGTGAAGAAGAGGATAGTCACCTCGGCGATTTCATTGAGGACCGCAACGCCCTGCAGCCGGTGGAAGCCGCCTCAAAGCAGTTGCTTAAGGAGCAGATTGACGAGGTGCTCTCCAGCCTGACCCACCGTGAGCAAAGGGTGCTGGTACTCAGGTTCGGACTGGAGGACGGACGGAGTCGCACGCTGGAGGAAGTGGGGCGGGAGTTCAGTGTCACGCGGGAGCGCATCCGCCAGATTGAAGCCAAAGCCCTGCGCAAACTCCGCCACCCCAGCCGGAGCCGGAAGCTGAAGGACTTTCTGGAATAGCCTCCACTGTCTTTGTGAGCAGCCCTTCTTTAAACCCTACGACGCGGCAATCTCAAAGACTGTCATTCCCGCCCCGTATCAGTGTCCCGATTTTGTAAGATGCGGGATGGCGACAAAGTCGCTCATACGGGGTAAACTCCAGCGAGAATCCAGGGGGGAGGGGTGAGAAATCCTTCCCCTTCTTGTTTTTAGAAGGCTGAGCTAGTTCAGATACATACCGTAAACCAATAATCAATGAGGAGAAGCCCCTGGTTTATGGTAGCGCGCTCTTTTACCTGCAAAGCAAACACCTCCGATGAACTTTTCACTTATAAGAAAATGGTACGAAATTGCTAGATTTTTACTTGACAGCCCCATATAAAGGTGGTATTATTATAGTTTGCAGAATGCCTCACTATGTTTGTTTTCTTATTTTTTATTTCCCCGCTAACACACTCTTCCACATTGGCGTGCGTCCACGCTAGGTAAACGATTCTCCGTGTAAAATCTAAGGTAAAGGCTTGAGGTGTTTTTATGGCTTTAGCGCAAAGCGTGTCAACTCGGTCACTCGTTACCAGAAAATCTTATGCCCGCTTACCCCAGATTCTGGATGTACCCGACCTCATTGAAATACAACTTGATTCCTTCCGATGGTTTCATGAAGAGGGGCTGAAATCTGTACTGGAAGAGGTCTCACCGATTGATGACTTTACCGGCAACCGTCTCCAGCTTACCTTCGTCGCCTATGAATTCCGCGAACCGCGCCATTCCGAAAGGGAGTGCCGCCAGCGTGATTTCACCTACTCGGCACCCCTCTATGTCCGCGCCAGATTGCTGATTAAGCAGACCGGTGAAATCAAGGAGCAGGACCTGTTTCTTGGCGATATTCCGCTAATGACTGCCAAGGGTACTTTTATTACCAGTGGCGCTGAACGTGTCGTCGTCAGCCAGTTGCTTCGTTCCCCCGGTGTTTACTTCAGCGCCGAGGAAGACCCCACTACCGGCGCCACACTCTGTCATGCCAAGCTTATTTCCAATCGCGGCGCATGGCTGGAGTTTGATACCGCCACTTCCGATGTCATGTCCGTAAAAATCAATGGAAAGCGTAAAATCCCCGTAACCACATTGCTCCGCGCTATCGGCTACAGCGATGACCGGGAACTACTCAGTCTTTTCTCCAGAGAGGACAACGCCAATAGCCGCCACTTTATTAAGGCGACTTTAGACCGCGACCCCAATATCCATGATGCATCGGAGGCGTTACTGGATATCTACCGCAAGCTGAGACCCGGCGACCCGCCGAGCCTTGATAATGCCAGAAAACTGATTGAAAACCAGCTTTTCAATGCCCAGCACTATGACCTGGGCGTGGTCGGGCGCTATAAGCTTAACAAACGTCTCGGTCTGGAAGTTCCGGAGGAACAGCGCGCCCTGACAAGAGAAGACCTCCTCGAACTTATCCGCCATATGATAATGATTAACAACGGCGAGGATAAGGGTGATGATATCGACCACCTCGGCAACCGCCGTGTTCGTACGGTCGGCGAGCTGATTCAAAACCAGTTCCGCATCGGGCTACTACGTCTGGAAAGAGTCGCCAGGGAACGCATGAGCACCATTCCCATTGAAGTTGCGACGCCTACTGCCCTGGTGAATACCCGGCCGGTTGTCGCTGCTATCAGGGAATTCTTTAGCAGTTCTCAGCTCTCGCAGTTTATGGACCAGCCCAATCCACTCGCTGAGCTTACCCACAAACGGCGTCTTTCCGCAATGGGTCCCGGTGGTCTGTCCCGTGAACGTGCTGGTTTTGAGGCGCGTGACGTCCACTACTCACATTACGGGCGCATCTGCCCCATTGAAACGCCGGAAGGTCCCAACGTTGGTTTGATAGGTTCACTGGCAATTTACGCTAAGGTCAACCGCTATGGTTTCATCGAGACCCCATACCGTAAGGTTGTTAAAGAACTTGAGAGCAAAAGCAAGGAACTCATCGGGAAGACGATTCGAGAACCGGTAAAAGACGGTAAGGGCAATATTATCATTGATGCCGGTGAGACCGTCACACCGGAAGTTGCCAGCAGACTGGGTAAGTTGAAGCGGATGATAAAAGTAGTGCCCAGTGTCACCGATGAGATTGTTTATATGTCTGCGGATATGGACGAAAAACACGTTATCGCCCAGGCAAACGTCCGCCTTGATGGGAAAAACCAGTTTGCCGAGGAGAGGGTTGAAGCAAGAGTCGGTGGTAGTTACATTCGTGAAGCGAGCGAGAAGGTCGACTACATGGATGTTTCCCCGAAACAAATCTTCAGCGTCGCCGCGGCGCTTATACCCTTCCTGGAGCATGACGATGCTAACCGTGCCTTGATGGGTTCTAACATGCAGCGTCAGGCAGTGCCACTCCTCCGACCATCTGCCCCGATTGTCGCCACCGGTATGGAGTCAGAGGCGGCGCGGCATAGCGGGCAGGTCCTCATTGCGGATAATCCCGGGGTAGTAACCTCGGTAACGAGCGCTGAAATCTCCGTCAACCGCGATGATGGAGAGATTGACCTTTACCCCCTGCTCAAATTTGTCCGCACAAACCAGGGAACGTGCATTAACCAACGCCCTATTGTGAACAAGGGCGACCGCGTCGAACGGGGGCAGGTGCTTGTGGATAGTTCTTCCACGGAACAGGGTGAGCTTGCGCTCGGGCAGAACCTGGTGTGCGCTTTTATGAGCTGGCGCGGTTACAATTACGAAGATGCGATTATCATTAACAGTCGATTGGTGGAGGATGATGCCTTCACTTCTATCCACATAGAAAAGTACGAGGTGGAAGCGCGCGATACCAAGCTGGGACCGGAAGAAATCACCCGCGATATTCCGAATGTTGGCGAAGAAAGCCTGCGCGAGCTTGATGAAGAAGGTATCATCCGGGTTGGGGCTAAGGTTGGACCCGATGATATTCTGGTCGGTAAGATTACTCCAAAGGGTGAAACCGAGCTCTCCGCTGAGGAGAAACTCCTCCGCGCTATCTTCGGTGAGAAGGCGAGAGAGGTCAAAGATACCTCGCTCCGTGTTCCGCACGGTGAATGGGGCAAGGTGGTCAATGTCAAGGTTTTCACTGGCGATGAGTTACCTGCTGGTGTTAACAAATGGGTACAGGTCTGGATAGCACAGAAGCGCCCAATCTCTGTCGGCGATAAAATGGCAGGACGACATGGCAACAAGGGCGTTGTCTCTATCATTGCCCCCAAAGAAGATATGCCCTTCCTCCCCGATGGCACCCCGGTTGATATTGTCCTCAATCCTATCGGCGTTCCATCACGTATGAACATCGGGCAGGTGCTGGAAACCCACCTTGGCTGGGTAGCCCAACTGCTCGGCTTCAAAGTACTTACCCCTGTCTTTGATGGTGCGGATGATATCGATATCGAAGATGGCCTCGCCAGGGCATGGGTAGCACAGAAAGCCGGCGCAGTGGAGTTCGACCCCGATAATCACCAACCCGAACCGGACTGGGAAATGGCGCGCACCTGGGTAGAGAATCATGGGTATGATGGCAAGAAGGTGTTGGACGAGAAATACCGCGGACAGGCTACGGATATCTGCCAGCGGCTCTGGCTGGAGACTGAATTTGACATTCCCGCCAAAAAACTGACTGCACAGGAACTGGCTGAAGCCGTCCGTAAGGTGAAAGCTGATAAAAACCTGGTGCCGCCCACCACTGGCAAATATGTCCTCAGGGATGGACGTACTGGCGAGACTTTTGACCAGCCGGTGACCGTGGGTAATATCTATGTGATGAAACTCAATCACCTGGTGGAAGATAAGGTGCATGCCCGTTCCACCGGTCCCTATTCTCTCATCAGCCAGCAACCGCTCGGCGGTAAGGCACAGTTCGGTGGTCAGCGTTTCGGTGAAATGGAGGTCTGGACGCTGGAAGCTTACGGTGTCGCTCACATTCTCCAGGAGATGCTAACCATTAAATCTGATGACGTCACCGGACGCACAAAGGCTTATGAGGCAATCCTCAAGAACGAAGATATCCTCCAGCCAAGTGTGCCAGAATCATTTAAGGTGCTGGTCAAAGAACTTCAGAGTCTGGGATTGGCAATTGAAGTCATCAACGAGGGTCAGGAGGAGAGAACGCTCCTCGCTGCGACATCAGAAGAACCACCTAAACTGGAAGCCGGTACGGAGACCTCGGCTGAAGTCACAGCGTCGACTGAAACAGTAACTCCGGAAACAACAACAGAAGAGGTAAGAGGTGTAGAGAATGCTGGAAGTTAATGATTTTGATGCGATACGGATTTCACTGGCATCGCCGGAACAAATCCGAAACTGGTCTTATGGCGAGGTTACTAAGCCGGAGACCATTAACTATCGCACCCTGAAACCGGAGAGAGACGGGCTTTTCTGCGAACGTATCTTTGGACCGACCAAAGACTACGAATGTTTCTGCGGCAAGTACAAGAAAGTCCGCTTTAAGGGTATTATCTGCGATAAGTGCGGTGTGGAAGTCGCCCGTGCTAAAGTGCGCCGAGAACGCATGGGACATATCGAACTTGCTTCTCCGGTAAGCCACATCTGGTTTTCCAAGGGCATTCCCAGTCGGCTCGGGCTACTCCTTGACCTCTCGCCACGCAATCTGGAGCGTGTTCTCTATTTCTCCCACTTTATTATTACATCAATCGATGAGAAATTACGGCAGGAAGCTATCGAGAAACTGGCGAAGGACACAGCGCAAGAATCAGCCGATCGTCAGTCCGATGTCGAAGCCAAGATTGATGCTGATGAAGAAACGACAGTCGAAAAAGCCAATCAGCTACGCCGCAATGCAGTGGAAGAGGATGAGGAAGCGGAAGAAGTAGCCACTTCTGAAATTGAACGGTTGAAGAACCTCAAGGTACGCAATCTCCTTACCGAAAATGAGTACCGCGATTTTAGCCTGAAATATGGCGCCATGTTTGAAGCGGGTATGGGGGCTGGTGCGATTCTGAAAATCACCAGAGATATCAACCTTGACGAACTGCGGAAAGAGATGATAGAGGAAGGTCATTCTCCATCGGGTCAGCGCCGTCGCAAGGCGGGCAAGCGCCTCCAGGTTGTGGAAGCATTCCGCCGCAGTGGTAACAAGCCCGAATGGATGATCATTACCGTTTTGCCAGTGCTCCCGCCCGACCTCAGACCCACCGTGCAATTAGACGGTGGTAGGTTCGCTATCTCTGATATTAACGACCTCTACCGCAGGGTCATCAACCGCAATAATCGCCTGCGCCACCTGGTAGAAATCGGCGCGCCGGAAATCATCGTCCGCAATGAAAAACGTATGCTTCAGGAATCGGTGGATTCCCTGATTGATAACGGCAAACGCGGTCAACCGGTATCGGTGAGTGGTAACCATAAATTGAAGTCGTTATCAGATATGTTACGAGGCAAACAGGGACGCTTCCGTCAGAACTTGCTCGGCAAACGCGTTGATTACAGCGGCCGTTCCGTAATCGTGATTGGTCCCGAACTAAAACTGCACCAGTGTGGTCTCCCGCGCCGCATGGCGCTGGAACTATTCAAGCCGTTTGTTATGCGCCGCCTCATCGAGCAGGGGTTGGCACATAATATTAAAAGCGCCCGCCGTCAGGTAGAAAAAGCCAAACCGGAAGTCTATGACATCCTGGAAGAGGTTGTTAAAGAGCGGCCGGTATTGCTTAATCGCGCCCCGACGCTTCACCGCCTGAGCATTCAGGCATTCGAACCGGTGCTCATCGATGGTAGCGCTATTCAGATTCACCCGCTTGTCTGTTCCGCTTTTAATGCGGACTTTGACGGCGACCAGATGGCTGTGCATATACCTCTATCAAAGGCGGCTGTAAAAGGCGCCCGCGAACAAATGCTCAGCATCCATAATATGCTCCTGCCATCATCGGGCGACCCCGTGGTCAGCCCCACGCTGGATATGGTGCTTGGGTGCTACTATCTGACAACTATCCGACCCAATGCACCCGGGACAGGCAAGGTATTCGGGAGCTTTGAAGAAGCCAAGCTTGCCTGTGAACTTGATGTTATTGACCTCAAGGCAGAGATTGAAGTCAGAGACATGGAAGATGGCGGTCAGCGCATCAGAACGAGTGTTGGACGCATCATTTTCAACGAGTGCTTCCCGCGCACAATTGGTTTCCGGAATGTTGTCGTAGATAAATCCACGCTTAAAAAAATCATCGCAGAATGCGCCAAGGTTATGAGCGATGAAGAGATGGCTGTGGTAATGGATAAAGTTAAGGAGACGGGCTTCCTGTACGCCACCCGTTCCGGCACCACCATTGCCATGGGTGATATCGAAGTGCCGAAAGCCAAGGCGAAGCTCATCGCCGAGGCGGAAGCCAAGACGATTGAAATTGAGAAACAGTACGAAATGGGTGTCATCACGGATGATGAACGCTACGGCGAAGTCATAAAGGTCTGGAACGAGACTACCGATAAGGTCACGGAAGCAACCCGAAAGAGTCTCGACCCCTTCAGCGGTATCTACATGATGGCGACCTCCGGAGCGAAAGGTAACCTCGTGCAGATACGCCAGATGGCTGGCATGCGCGGTTTGATGACCAGCCCCTCCGGCAAAATTATTGACTTCCCCATTAAATCCAGTTTCAGTGAAGGTCTGAGCGTGCTGGAGTATTTTATCTCCACACACGGCGCGCGTAAAGGCTTGGCGGACACCGCCTTGAGGACTTCTGAAAGCGGGTACCTGACTCGCCGTCTTGTAGATGTGGCACACGATGTCATCACCCGCGAAATCGATTGCGGCACTACAGATGGACTTTGGATTGAGGAAACCAAAGAAAGAGATTTGCTCCCCTCTCTCAGTGAACGTACCATCGGACGGCTTGCCGCCGACAGTGTTGTCGACCCGGCGACCGGAGAAATCATTGTTGCCCGTGATGAAGAGATTGACGACAAAAAAGCGGCTAGAATAGTTGCCGCCGGCATCAAACGAGTCTATGTCCGCACGCCGATGACCTGTCAGGCAAAGCGGGGCGTCTGCCAGAAATGCTATGGGCGCGACCTTGCCCGTGGAAACATGATTGCGCGCAATACAGCAGTCGGCATTATTGCTGCGCAAAGTATCGGCGAACCTGGTACCCAGCTGACCCTGAGAACCTTCCATACTGGTGGTGTCGTTGGCTTGGATATCACCACCGGTCTTCCCAGAGTCGAGGAGCTTTTTGAAGCGCGGACGCCGAAGAACCAGGCAGTTATTTCGGAAATTAGCGGCACTGCGGAAATCACACAGACTGATGAAAGACAGACCATTAAGGTCATCAGCTCGGAAATCTTCCGTGATGAACATCAACTCCCACGCGGCTGGCGACCCAGTGTGCAGAACGGGCAGTGGGTGGAGATAGGAACGGTCATTGCCGGTCCTGCTCCGGAAAAACCGCCAAAGAAGGGTAAAACCGCTGAAAAGGAAACGCAGGCAGTTGTCTCTGGAAAGAGCCATGCCCTGATGGCGCCGGTTGCCGGAAACGTGGTCATTGAAGGTAGTAAGATTGCCATCGTCTATGAAGAAAAAGAGGAGCGTATCTACCACGTCTCCCCATCTACACGCCTTCGCGTCCAGCACGGTGAAGAAGTCAAAGCCGGGCAACAGCTTACTGAAGGCCAGCTTAATCCTCAGGATATTCTCAATGTCTCTGGTAAAGAAGCGGCGCAGAGATACCTAGTTAATGAAGTTCAGAAAGTCTACCGCTCCCAGGGTGTGAGTATCAACGATAAGCACATCGAAATTATCGTTCGCCAGATGCTTGCCAAGGTGCGCACCGATTCCTCGGGCGATACTGAATTGGTGCCGGGGGAACTAACAAATCGCTTTAAGTTTGAAGAGATCAATGCCAAGGTGCTCGCCGAAGGCGGTGAAGCGGCTGTAGCACATCCGGTACTGCTTGGTATTACGAGAGCCGCTCTCAGCACTGAAAGCTGGCTTGCTGCCGCCTCCTTCCAGGAGACGACTAAGATACTCACCGAAGCCTCTATCAAGCGAGCAACTGACCGCCTTGTCGGATTAAAGGAAAATGTCATCATCGGGCGGCTTATTCCAGCCCGCTATAAGACCGATGCGGAAATGATTCCAGTGCCCCCGGAAATTAAAGCCAGATTTGAGGAAGAGACGGATGTGGATACAGACCTCGACCTGCTGGCAGATGACGAACCCGACCTGCTGCCGTAAGCACCTTCTCCACCTAAAAGGCAAATAGTGCCCCGAGGATTGACAGGCAATCTGCGGGGCACTTTCTTTTCCCTGCTGAAATAATTCCCCGCCACGCAAACTCGAATATCGAAATCCGAAACAAAATTCAACATCAAATCTCAAAACGACTGTCACTTTGCCAGTAGTAAGAACCCCGTACTCCACTGTCTTTCCTGCGCAAGCCCTGTCCCGTACTTGATACGGGAAGGAACCCATAAAACTACGCTTGTAAAGGGTTAAACGGTCTGCTATCGCCCACTGCACCAAATTCCAACATCGAAGAGCGAAAAAGCGTAAATCTAATCCCACACTCAATGGTGGTTGGCATGAGAGTGGATTTGTCATCTTGAACCGTGTTTTGTCTTCCATTCACGCAATCTGCTATACTATCCAACCAATGAATGATAAGGGTCTGGCAATGTTTGACATTCAGAAAATGCTGCAGCACGAAATCTCATTCTACAAGCTATTTACTAATAAAATCGTCACGGAATATGGAATAGTGTATTACAACCATCTCAATCCACTTTCCCATGACAGCAACCACGCGCATATACTGGATATCAATGGTGATGTAGATAAAATTGTGCGGGATATCATCCGGTTTTATAAGGGCTATGGCATAACACCACGCGTGTACATGTCATTCATTGATAACGAACTTGAAAGGCTGCGACCTGTTTTAGAATCTCAGGGATTTACGCTTACCGTTTTAAACAGTACATTCATGCGATTTGAGCTCCAGAAAGTCAGGACGTTTGATTCGCACATTACCGTAAGAAGAATCAGACACATATCACAGGAAATACTTGCTCTAGCTTATTCTGGCGAGGACCGTGACTGGGGTGAGTGGTCGGTTAAGGTATTGCAAGCGGCAGTTAAGAACGCCAGTTTTCACCTGTTAGGTCTTTTTCACGAAGGCAAATGCGTGTCTCTGGCGTCCGTGCATATCATGGATGGTTATTCTCGTGTTGATGATGTAAAGACGCACGCCGCCTTTCGCGGACAGCATTTCGGGACGCAATTGATGAACTATCTGACGGTGTATCATAGCCGTACCTCAGAGAACTATCTGTATCTCTGGGCGGAAAATCCCATAGCCATCAGGATGTACAGGAACGTTGGTTTTCAAGAGCTCAACGTCGATATGCCCCGTTGGTCTGCTTTTATCGCACCAGCCCCGCCAGCTTCTTCTTGATAATTTCCTCCGCCCCGTGAATGATGCCATCAATGACTTCTTTCACAGTTGGCACATCATGGATTAGTCCTACTACCTGCCCGCACTCTGCCAATCCTGCCTCCAGGTCCCCTTCAAAATAGACCTTTTGCGAGTTCTGTCCGCTGGTGTATTTGAGCAGTTCTTCCAGTGTGGCGCCTTTGCTCTCCAACTCCAACACTTTCTCGGCAGGTCCGTTTCTCAGATTACGTGATGGCGCCCGGATAGAGCGCTGAGTGACGACCACATCAGTTTCGGTGGCTTTTATCAGCCATTCCTTAAACTTCGGATGAGCCGGACACTCTTTGGTCGCCATGAAACGCGTTCCCATGAGCATACCATCCGCGCCCAGCGCCAGCGCTGCTACAAAACCCGCGGCATCGGCGAAACCACCGCCGGCAATTACCGGTATTTTTATTTTCTCAACAGCCGCCCGCACCAGCACAATCGACCCGGTATCAAAAGGTCCGGGATGCCCGCCACATTCCATACCGATAACTGACACTGCGTCGCATCCAATTTGCTCCGCTGTCTGTGCAAAGCGCACTCCGCCCGGCGCTTTATGGATAACCTTCACGCCGCTTTGCTTCATCTGCTTCATCAACGCTTCAGGACTCCGTCCCGACGTTTCGACAATACGCACGCCTTCCTCAATGAGGATGTCAATATAAGTCACATTGTCTACGGGGCGCTGGGCAGGCGCCAGATTAATATTGACCCCGAAAGGCTTATCCGTCAGGCTCTTGACCTTGCGGAGTTCATCACGGAACGTCTCCTTCGTGGTGATATTCGCTGAGGTGAGAATGCCCAGCCCGCCCGCACTGGAGACCGCTGCCACCAGTCCTGCTTGTGATAGATACACCATCCCACCCTGAATGATGGGATATTTTATACCGAGTAGTTTGGTTATCCTGGTCTCGAACATAACATCTCCTTTCTTCTTACACGCAGGTAGTATAACAAGGCAATGTGGAAAATGGCAAACAACTACCTTCATCACACTTTTCGGTCATGCAGACCACCGTTTATGATAAAATAGTTATCATTTCAGGATAATAGCTTGATTCAGCAGACACAAAATCGCCCCAAAATTTTCTTCGGCTGGTGGACAGTCCTTTATACCGGCATTGTCTCCGGTCTGGGTCATGGCTTCTACAGCTATGGTTTCTCCGTATTCTTCAAAGACCTTGCCGCGGAACTCGGTTTAAGTCGCGCCATTACGTCTATCGGTTCCGGTATCGGCAGGTTAGAAGGTGGGCTTGAATCAGCACCCGCAGGCTGGCTGGCGGATAGATTTGGACCCCGATGGGTAATATTTCTTGGCGTTATAGCTACCGGTTGCGCACTGATTCTAATGAACTTCGTCCACACTGTCTGGGCATACTTTGTGGTATGGGGATTTCTGATGGGTACCGGATTGAACCTGGGTTTGACCGTTACCGTCGACAAGACAATCATCAACTGGTTCGTACGCAAACGAGGTCTTGCCCAGGGTATCAAATTCGCGCTTATCGGGGTTGGTGGTGTGGTGGTCGTCCCGATTGTCACCTGGCTGGTAACGGCTTATGAATGGCGGACGACCTGCTTGATATGGGGATTTGTGCTACTGGCTTGCGCTCCTCTTATGCTGGTCTTTGTGAAATCAAAAAGCCCGGAGCACTACGGATTGCTCCCTGACGGCGCGCTGGTTGACCCGGGTTTGAAAGCAGATATAGAAAGCATGCTCGCCAGGGGCGCTCAGTATGCCGCCAGCTTTGATGAAACGGAATTCACCTTTAAACAGGCAATCAGAACCCGCACCTTCTGGTTGCTCACGGTGGCTTTTATTATCCAGACCATCGTCATCGGCGGTATCGGGATACACATTATTCCATTTCTAACCGATATCGGTATCAGCGCCACTACTGCCAGCGCCATGATGGGTTTGCAGGTCTTTTTCACCATACCGTCCAGATTTCTCGGTGGCGTTCTCGTCGACCGTGTCAGTAACAGGCATTTGCCGTTCATTCTGGCGGCGGCTTTTACACTACAAGCTATCGGAATCGGTACCTTCCTGATATACGGTACTACTTCATCCATCTATGTCTTTCTCATCTGCTACGGTTTGAGCAGTGGCGGCGGCACACCTATCCTGACGGTGGCGCTGGGACGCTATTTCGGGCGGAAGGCTTTCGGTTCCATATTCGGTGTGCTGAGAGCCTGTCAAGCGCCATTCTCATTTATCGCTCCCACGTACGCCGGCTGGGTCTACGACACGACTCACAGCTATATCAACGCCTTCATAACATTCGTAATTCTTATTGCCGTTGCGGCTTTAGTCCTGTGCCTGGTCCGTCCTCCGAAAGCGCCGGGAGGCATTGGTTCTTAATGAACGTGGCTGGTGTGGTGATTGGCTAGACAAGGATAAAACTAGAAGAGCATACGATTACGCAGGTAGCAGGAATAAAACAATGATAAAAGTCGTCACTATTGGCTCTCATCCTTACCGGTCTGTTTCTTAATGATTATCACCACTTCCTGGGGATTAGCGGTAGAAAATAACAGCTCTCTGATTCTGCCGGTATTTAACTTCAGTGCTATCCTTGGTTTCCCGATAACTGTATAAGTGGCATACCAGCCATTTCGCCCCAGCCCCATCTTCCAGCCACCGGAGTTGAGAATACTGCCAGTGGTAATTGCCTGATAAGATTCGATGTCTATCCACGGAATAGATTTTTTGACTCTGCCGAATTTAATGACGATGCCCTGATAGGTCAGGATAATATCGAGCGTATGAAACTGCAGGACGAGAACCGCTACCGCACCCATTATCAGGGACTCGATAAGGAAAAACCAGCCCAAACCCGGCTCATTATCGATTGGAGCTACCGTTACATGGTAAATGAGCAGACCCATCATACAAAGAGAAATTAAGCCCAGAAAGGCGGCAATGATGTACATCAGTTTGAAATCTATTCTCTCATGGTAAAGCGCATCGAATTCCATCATATTATTGCCAGTCTAATCCCCTGACGCGTTATATGTGCCGTCTGTATTATTTATTACGGGCGGGGCGCATCTGTGCTTTCAGCCACTTTGACCAGGCTGGAATACCGTTACCCGTTGTGCAGGAGACCGGGAAAATCGCCACTTTCGCGTTGATTCCTTTAACTGCCTTTGTGAAAGCGTCGGTATTGAACTTCACGTAGGGTAAAAGGTCGGTCTTATTGAGGACGACCGCATCCACAGTGGTGAACATGAGCGGGTATTTGTGTGGCTTGTCATCCCCTTCAGGCACGCTGGCAACCAGCACTTTCCTGTGTTCACCCAGATTGAATTCGGCGGGACAGACCAGGTTACCCACATTCTCAATGAGAAGCAGGTCAATTTCTTTCAGTGGCAGATTATTGAGGGCATTCTGTATCATATTGGCATCGAGATGGCATTCACCGCCGGTATTTATCTGAACCACGGGCACGCCTTCTTTCCCCACCGTCTGTGCATCGATACTGGAGCTGATATCGCCCTCGATGACACCCACTTTGACCTTATCACGCAGGGCTTTGATGGTCTGGAGCACCAGGCTCGTTTTGCCGGCGCCCGGTGAAGCCATAATATTGACTGCAAACACCTTGTTTTTCTCCAGCAGTTCACGGTTCTTGCGTGCGATTTGCTCATTGGCGCCGAGAATATCCCTGAGTACCTTGATTTTCATCTAATCCACCTCGATGCTTTCCACGAATAGCTCTTTACCGCCTGTAATCTCTAGGCTCGCACCACCGCAATGAGGGCACGTCCACTCCAACTCTTTTACTGTAAAAGCCTTGCTGCAAGTCAGACACTTCGCAGTCGGTGGCACTGAAATCACGGAGACAGCAACCCCCTCAGCCACCGTCCCTTTGCTTAGAAAATCCATATAAAACTGAATGCAATCGCTAACCACGCCCGTCATCTCGCCGATAACCAGATTGATTTTCGTCACCTTCTTTGCCTTTGACCGTTCCGCCTGTTTCAGAACGATGTCAAACATGCTCTGTGTAATCGCCAGTTCGTGCATCTAGCAAATCCTCGGTAACGGTTTATCCCGGAGTCGCATTACTGCTCCACTAACAAATTCTCGGGAGGGGTTCTCCCACCAGCATGTCCACGATACGGGAAGACCCCAGCGCCGTCTTCATTACCACCCGTCCGGGGTGCTCGGCAGTCACTTCCCCGATAATGACTGCATCCTGTCCGTAGCGGTTCCGCTTCATCGCCGCCAGTATTGTGTCCGCATCTTCAAGGGAGACGATGGCAATCAACTTACCCTCGTTGGCAATATAGAGCGGGTCTAAACCCAGCATCTCGCAGGCGCCCGCAACCTCGTCACGGACGGGAATCTTTGATTCTTCAATCCTGATACCGACCTTCGACTGCTTTGCCAGTTCGTTGAGGGTGGTTGCCAGGCCGCCGCGGGTAGGGTCTCTCAGGCTGTGAATATTACGACTCGCCGTCAGCATATCCGCCACTATCTTACCAAGGGGTGCACAATCGCTCTCCAGTTTTGTGCCGAAGCTTAATCCCTGACGCTGGCTAAGAACGGCGATACCGTGGTCGCCGATTGTGCCGCTTAAAATCACTTTATCCCCTGGCTTTGCGTTACTGCCGGAAATAGTGACACCCTCCGGTATTTTCCCGATACCCGCTGTGTTTATGAAAAGTTTATCCGCACTCCCGCGCTCCACGACCTTTGTATCCCCGGTGATAATCCTGACTCCGGCTTCTTCTGCCGTGGTTTTTATTGAGTCGATAACCCTCTGTAAATCTTTCAGAAGTAGGCCTTCCTCGATAATGAAAGCAAGGGAGAGATAGAGAGGTTTAGCGCCGGACATCGAGAGGTCATTGACCGTGCCGCAGACTGCCAGTTTGCCGATGTCTCCACCGGGGAAGAAGATAGGACTGACCACGTAGCTATCCGTAGTGAAGGCGAGACGGCCGCTCATCTCAAATACCGCCGAATCATCCAGCGGCGCCAGTAAAGGATTATCGAGAACAGACACGAAGCTCTTCTCGATGAGGTCGTGCGCCAGCTTACCGCCGGAGCCATGCGCCAAGAGGATTCTATCTTCCATAATTAAAAGCAATGCTTTTTTTAGAGTTGGATTTCAACAGTTGAGAACACGATTATATTCATGAAAATTATATCATTGTCACCTCAGCATAAGAAGACCGACAGAATGATCTCTATGGCCAACTAGAAGTGTACTATTTGGCTCCTGCTCATTAATTTTCTCGCTTAGGAATATCAAGGAAATATCGAACCGCGCCCAGCCCTTTCCGAATACCTTCGTTACCTATTACGAGACAAATGCCTATTATAATTTTAACAATTTGTGGTACCCAATAGATAAAGTCAAAGTTATGTAGAGCGAATACGTCCGCTTGATAGTAAAAATACTGAAATAAAATACGCGATATTTCGGGAATTGTAGTCAGTATCATATAAATCCCCATAATACGCAATAAAAGCCTGTATAAATCAGAGCCAGAAATATTTATTATCTGTTCTTGTGCATCTACTTCTCCGACAAGCTTTTTCACAATGTAATCCGTTTTTCGCCAAAGAAAGAACAAAACTATTAATAACAGCAATAATAACACTGCATAAATAATGCCCGTAAGCCTGCTATCAAGATAGAATTCTTTCATCGAAAAGGCATTTACGATAGAAGCAGGAATATATGTAATGATATTTAAGAAAGCCCAAATAATCATAATTCGCATAAGTGCTTTAATTATTGAATGCATATACTACTGCCTCCCTCTCCATAGTAGGCTGTTGAAAAAAGATATCGCCCTTTTTAATAGCATACGAACTACGCTTCACCGTAGAATTTGTGAAAATCACCCTGATAACTACCGCGCCCGGGGAAATTGTCCTTGACGAGTTGGTAAAATCTGCGGGAAAATCCGTAGTCCGGTAGCTCATCAATGGGGACTATTTTTATTTCTCTGATTACTTCTCTGTCTTTATGCAGTAAGGAATTCGACCGCAATTCACCCCCCACTTTCTCCACCAGGAAGGTTATATCAACGACGTGGTGATTAAGTTGATGAAAACGATCGCAGATATAAAGCAGTTCTTTGACTTTCACATCGAGTCCCGTCTCCTCTTTCATTTCCCGTACCAGACACCGCTCGATAGTTTCGCCAAACTCAAGCGCGCCGCCGGGGAAAGACCAGTGGCTCTGTTCTATCAACTCCTGCTTGACCAGCAGTATTTTGCCGTTTTCAACCAATATTCCCGTCGGGCGTACTATTGGATTCAAATCAACTCGCTCCCGTAAAGGTAATAAGCCGAGCAACTCCCCTCCGATGATACCATACACGGACCTACCGGCGATTCGGGGGTGCAGAACTTACGGAAAAGGCCACAATCGAGCGGTGTCTTAACTCCCCGCAGGACCTCCCCACATAGACAACCCTTCGGTTCAATAGAAGGCTCAACCTTGATATCGAATTGTACTTCAGCGTCATGATGTTTGTATTGCTTGCGTAACTTCAGTCCACTGCCGGGAATCACGCCAATGCCGCGCCAGTTTGCCGGGCAGGGTTCAAAGACCTTGTTCATCAATGCTAGAGCGTGTGCATTGCCTTCTCGTGTGACACCACGGCGGTAGGCAATCTCAACTTTTGATTCATCGCTTTCCACCTGAGCGGTAAGCATAGCCACGCATTGGAGAATATCCAGCGGTTCGAACCCGGAAACCACGCAGGGGATACCGAACTCCTTTGCGATAAATTCCCATGCTTGCGAGCCGGTGATGGCAGACACATGACCCGGGCAGATTAATCCATCCAGCTTGACCTCGCCGGCTTTCAAGATAGCACGGATGACCGGCGGGCACAGCTTGTGCTGGGAAAGCACATAGTAGTTGCGGATATTCTGCTCCTCCGCCTGTAATACAGAGGCAGCAACCCCCGGCGCGGTGGTCTCAAACCCGATGCCAAGAAACACCACCGATTTCTCCGGGTTCTCCGTGGCTATTTTCAGAGCATCCAGAGGCGAATAGACCATGCGCACATCAGCGCCGCCCGCGCGCGCTTTCTGTAAACTGGAGCGACTTCCCGGCACCTTGAGCATATCCCCGAAGGTAGTGATAATAACACCGGGTATTTGTGCCAGCGCAATCGCTTTATCTATATCCGGCGTGGCGGTGACACAGACCGGACAGCCGGGACCGGAAACCATCTCGATTGTTTTCGGCAGGACCTGCCGGATGCCGTAGCGGAAGATAGCGACAGTATGACCGCCGCAGAACTCCATGAAACGCGCCGGATGCTTTGACGTCTGGGCAATGCGGGCAATCAACCCCTTTGCTGATGCACCATTACGGAACTCGGTGATGTATCTCACATTTTCTCCCTATCGGAGCAATTTTACAGCGCTATCAAGAGCGCTTCTCAATTCTTCACGCTCTAAAGACCCATCAAATCTATTGGCGAGAGTGAAAGAGCCATCCGGGTTTTGCCGGATAATTACCCAGACAGTAGGCGTCGTTTTGATACCCATTTCCAGCACCTGAGCGGAATACTGGTAGTAATCGATTTTTATATAAGCGACCGTCGCA
This sequence comes from Dehalococcoidales bacterium, assembly GCA_030654965.1. GTDB lineage: Bacteria > Chloroflexota > Dehalococcoidia > Dehalococcoidales > Fen-1064 > JAURWL01. The sequence goes on from JAURWL010000222.1 coordinate 20,157, forward strand.
CTATAATCTCCCGCCAATTCTTCGATGATGGGCTCTGCGGTTTCACAGGATGAACAACCCTCAGCGAATACGTAGAGAAGCACCGGCTTGCCCTCTTTTAACTGCTCGCTCACTTTTTCAGCCAGGGGTGACAGGATATTTGCTCTCTCTTCTGACCAACTGTTCGTGGCTGTTTTGAGCATAAGGGACTCTATACCGTAGCTAACTAGTACGATACTTAACATAGCCAGCACCATCACGCCCAACAGGTTGGTATAGTAGCGGACTTTCTTATCACGGCGGAATGACGGATTCAGACGGTTGAACCATTGCCCGATGGTTACAAACTCCGTGTTCTTATTGACGAGGATAGCTAACGCCAGTAAAAACATGATGCCGTCGATTGTCAGGGAAACAGGATGACTGAGGGCTATAAAACTGCCGAAACAACCGCAAATACTGTCGGGGAATTTCTCGAGGGCGTAACTGCTAGCGACTGCAAAACTAATAACTAAAGGGATGCTCATCGCCGCCGATACACGCGGCAAGACACCCAGCACCAGAGAACAGCCGATATACAACTCCACCCAGGGAATGACCCAACCGTATACCTCGGCGAGAGTGCGGGGTATGAGTTCATACCCGACAACAGTGCTGACAAAGCCGCTCCTATCCAGGATTTTAGAGATACTGGCGGCAAGAAAAATCCCTCCCAATATCACCCGAAAAGCGAGTACAACCCATTTATTTTTAAGAATGATGTTCATCTGGTTTCTTCGGCTATCTCCGCAAAGAGTCGCAAAGTCTCTTCAGCTTCCTGCTGGTCGATGATGCTAATGGCATAGCCGGTATGCAGGAGGACATAGTCACCCACCTTTGCCTCCGGAGTAAGCCAGAGGCTGATACGGCGGGTGATACCACCGATTTCGACCTCCGCCTCTTTACCTTCAATACTTTTGATGAGCGCCGGGATTGCCAGACACATTTTCCAATACCTCTATTTCATAAATTGTGCAATCACTGCCTGCCCCAGGGCAATACCGCCATCATTACAGGGGACAAGGTGATGGGTAAGAACCTGAAAGCCCGCTTTTTCCAATTGTCTCCGGGTCAGTCTCAAAAGCAAACGGTTCTGGAAGACGCCGCCGCTGAGCGCCACCTGATTTAATGCTGTTTCCCGCGCAATTTCCTGACACATTCTGACAGTTATCTTTGCGACCGTATTATGAAGTTTTGCCGAGATTTCAGACACAGCTACCTTATTCTTCACGTCTTCAATAATCGCCCGGAATAGTTCTCCCAACCTGATGATTCTCTCACCCGATTCCACCTCAATGCAGAAAGGATAAACCAGTAGTTTATTTTCGTCAATACTATCAGGTGCCAGCATCTCCAGTTCAATCGCCGCCTGTGCCTCATAATCTATTTCCTGACGCACACCGGCAATCGCCGCCACCGCATCGAAAAGCCGCCCGACGCTTGAAGTCAACGGGCAGTTCACTTTCTGCTGGAGTTGTTTCTTTATTATACCAGTCTCTGTATGATTCAACTTCTGCGAGAGAGTATCAGATAGTGTAATATCGCCCAGCAGAGTATAGAGATAACCCAGCGCCATGCGGTAAGGCTTCTTGATAGCGGCAGCGCCACCGGGCATAGGCACATATTCGAATTGCCCCACCCTTTTAAAACCACGCCAGTCGGTTACCAGAAACTCGCCTCCCCAGATAGCGCCATCCGTACCATATCCCACGCCGTCAAACGCCACCCCGATGACAGGTCCCTCGACTTTGTTTTCCACGAGGCAACTGACGATGTGGGCATGATGGTGCTGGATAGTCACCAGCGGTAACTTCTTTTCCACTGCAAGATTGAGTGCATATTTACTCGGCAGGTATTCGGGGTGGAGGTCGCAGGCAATAATTTCCGGCTCGATGCGGAAGAGCTTTTTGTATAACTCGATAGTATTCTCAAAGTGCTCCAGCGTCTCCTCGTTCTCCATATCCCCGATATGCTGACTGAGGAAAGCGTGGTTGTCACGGGTCAAGCAGAAGGTGTTTTTCAGTTCCGCCCCGCAGGCAAGAACCTCTTTCGAATTGTACGGCAGAATAACAGGGTAGGGCGCATAGCCGCGAGCGCGCCGTAAAGCCACTGGTTGTCCGTCCTCTACCATGAAAACACTATCGTCGTAACGGGCATAGATACCGCGGTTGTGAAGTATAAAATAGTCAGCAATACCCTTCAGTCTCGTGAGTGCCTCATCATTGTCTTTGGCAATTGGCTCTTCACTGAGGTTGCCGCTCGTCATAACTAGTGGAACGCCCGCCTCATTGAGCAGGAGATGGTGGAGAGGAGTATAGGGCAACATCGCGCCAAGGTAATCGAGGTTAGGTGCCACGTTCGGGACAATATCTGAGTCGGCTGTTTTCCATTTCACCAGGACGATGGGGCTTTCCGGCGATTCCAAGAGATGTGCTTCTTCTGAAGAAATGGTACAGTGTTTCCTCGTTTCCGTGAGTGTTGCCAGCATCACCGCGAAGGGTTTGGCGGGACGCCGTTTTCTCTGACGGAGCAGGTTAACCACCTCAGGGTTTGTCGCATCGCAGGCAAGCTGAAATCCTCCGAGTCCCCTTACCGCCAGGATTTTGCCTTCTTTCAATAATTGGCTGGCTTTCTGGATGACATCGGTACAATCCACTTTTTTCCCGTCTGCACCGACCAGTTCCAGTTGCGGCCCGCAAACAGGACAGGCATTGGGCTGGGCATGAAAACGGCGGTCGAGCGGGTCATGATATTCCTTTTCACACTGCGGGCACATTTTGAACTCGCGCATCGTGGTTTTGGGACGGTCGTAGGGAATGTCCTCAATGATGGTGAACCGAGGACCGCAGTTAGTGCAGTTGGTAAAAGGATAGCGAAAACGGCGGTCGGTGGAGTCGAAAATCTCCTGCCGGCAGTCCTGACAGGTGGCAATGTCCGGCGAGACTAATTGGTACAGACCTTCTTGACGCTCGCTTTCTTGAATCCGGAAGTCTCCATAGCCTTTCGGTGGAAACAATACAACCTGTATCTGCTCGATGCGAGCCTGTGGAGGAGCCTGCGCTTTGAGGTCATTCAGAAAGTCGTGTACCTCCGACTCCTTTCCTTCTACTTCAATTTCCACGTTGCCGGAGGTGTTCCGCACCCAACCGCGCAGGTGGTGCTGAGTTGCCAGACGGTAGATAAAAGGCCGGAACCCGACGCCCTGCACCACGCCATGGACACTGATAACAGCCCGTTTTTCCAGTTGTTTAATAGTGCTCATCTTCCGCTTTGATTATACCGTAGATTCAGCGGTGTTCACCAATGAGGCATACGATAATGTAGTTCTGAAATCCCTCTTAATCTCCCCCATATCACGTACGGGGCAGGCTCTTTTACGAAAGGGAGAAAACAGATGCTTCCCTCTTTGTGAAAGAGGGTTCATCCTGAAGGTTTATCCTGAGGTTTTTCTGAAGGGTTCACCCTGAAGGGATTGAGGGAGATTCTAATTTGCCCCGATTATCGGCGGGAATTAAACGGTCAAAAAGAAAAGGGAGAGTTCAAACCCTCCCTGATACCATGCAATTATTCTACTTCAACCAGGAGAAGAGTCCAATTTTGCCGGATGCTGTCTTCAGGAACGATTAGTCCTCCGCGACGGCAACGACCTCTTTCACGGTAGGAATCTCCTGTTTGAGAATACGCTCGACGCCCATCCTGAGCGTCATCGTGGACATCGGTCAACCCGCGCAGTGCCCGGTGAGCCTGACACTGACAACGCCATTCTTTACATTGACGAGTTCAATATCACCGCCGTCTGCCTGCAGAGCCGGGCGGATTTGCTCTAATACAGACTGTACCTTTTCTTTCTCTGTCATAGAAACCTCCTGTTAAGGGTATCAAAATTAAGGATAACAGAAATGGAGGGGGAGTGGCAAATTGAGCGCTTGACGATTTGGAAATTCAGATGTATTATATACCTATAGGGTGTAAGGGTGGAATTAGGGTTCTCGTCAAATCGCCTGGCTAAAGCAAGTGTAAGCCTCTCGGAGGCAAGTCAGCTCTTCGGTGTTCCAATCGGTCGAAAGTATATTCAAAGGCTAGCAGTGCTGAGAGCTACGGACAAATTCACCCAGCTCTATGGACATCAGGCACTGAGATTGCACCCCCTAAAAGAGGACCGCGCCGAACAGCATTCGATAACTCTTACCGGAAACTACCGGCTTATTATTGAAAAGGTCCAAGAAGACAGAGTGCGCATTATGGATGTGGAGGATTACCATGGTGACTAAGACCAATGCATACCCTGACATTGCTATCCCTCCCGGTGAGTACCTGGCGGAGGAAATCGAAGCGCGGGGTATCTCTCAGAAGGAATTAGCAAAGCGCATGGGACGGCCATTGAATGCTATTAATGAGATTATCAACGGGAAGAAGTCAATTACAGCCGAGACGGCACTACAGCTTGAGGAGGTTATGCCTGAGATACCCGCACGGTTCTGGCTAAACCTGGAGACCGACTACCAGCTCATCAAGGTGTTGATAAGCAAACGTACTAAAGTTGCGTAGGTGAGGTGAACCTCTAAAACTTGACACTTTGAGCCGGGATAGTTGAGCGAGATTGAGTTTAACCGCAAGAGGAGAAAGTGACCGTTGAACCGTCATACACGCTATCAGGGTGCAATAGTCAGAGACCACCATATTCTCTTAATTCGGCACCGTGAACATAACACCGGACGGTCCTATTGGATTTTCCCCGGCGGTGGTATGGAACTGGATGAAACAGAGGAAGCATGTGTCCAGAGGGAGATGAAAGAGGAAACCAACCTTGGCGTCCGAATTATATCTCTTCTATTGGACGAAGCTGGCTACCCAGGTGGAGTCTACCAGCGTTTAAAGACCTATCTTTGTGAAATAACAGGTGGCAGGGCAAGTCCTGGCATTGAACCCGAACCGGAAGTGGCAAGTGAATACAGTATCGTAGAAGTGAAATGGTTCGACCTGCGCAATGAAGTCAATTGGAACCCTGAACTGGTCAGCGACCCTTTAACTTATCTTCCCCTGCAACACGTTCGCAGGAGGCTTGGTTATCAACGGCGCTATCAGGGCGCAATAGTCAGAGACCACCATATTCTCTTGCTTTGGCAACGTGTTTTTCCTTCCGGACGAACTGTTTGGATATTCCCCGGTGGAGGCATGGAGCCGGGGGAAACAGAAGAAGAATGCGTGAAAAGGGAGATGAAGGAAGAGACTGACCTCGACGTCAAAGTCAAGGAATTCATCCTCGATGAGCCTGGAGCGCCAACGTACCTTTGCGAACCATTGAGCGGTGATGCTAAGCCTGGCCATGACCCCGAGTACGCTCCTGAAATCGAGGCAGCAGGACTCCACGGCATCTTAGCAGTGAGATGGTTCGACCTGCGCAGTGAAGCGACTTGGGACCCTGCCCTGGTTAATGACCCTATTATTTATCTTCCCTTACAGCGCATGCGCAGGAAGCTTGGTTATTTACCCTAAACAATATAGAACAACTAGAAAAAATTGGATACCGTATCACCCCTACCGGTGAATTGCGCGTCTCACCAGCATTTGCGAGAAGGGAAACAGGTGAAGAGGTTAGAGAACTAGTATCTCCCTCCCCTACTACCACCACCAGACCTGCCGCCTCTGCTGCTGCCACCATAACCACCGCCACCGCCACCGCCACCGCCGCCGTAGTCACGACCGCCGCCTCTGCTGCCGCCGTAACCACCGCCGGGTCTGCTGTCAGTGCGGGGACGGGCTTCCGCGACCGTTATGGTGCGCTCTTTCAGACTTTTACCGTTCAAACCGGCAATTGCGGCTTCCGCGGCGGCTTTCGTAGCCATTTCCACGAACCCAAAGCCCTTGGAACGGCCGCTCTGTCTATCACTGGGGATACTCACCGAAGTCACTTCGCCAAATGCGGCAAATGCCTGTCGCAGTTCGTCCTCCATGACATCATAAGATAGGTTACCCACATAGAGTTTCATACCAGTTACCTCTCGTTTTGTTCTCTACACCGTGCAGATTGTTGTCCGTGTGCCGGGAGTAATATCCCGGGAAGTGAAATAAAATGATTCCGCCACTAGGCTGTGAAACCATGGCCTTCAGAAGAAGAAAACACGGGCTAGAATTACCCAGCCCGTGTTCATGGATGCCAAAGGAATTATCTATTCACTCTGACTTTGCGGTAGCAGTCGCTACAATACACAGGCCTATCACCACGTGGTTCAAAAGGCACTTCTGTGCTTTTGCCACACGCGGAACAGGTCACGGTGAACATGTTGCGTCGTGCACCAAAACTGGAACTGGAATCGCTGCTTCCGTTACGCGCGGTTCTTTTTGCCTGCCGGCATGTAGGACAGCGCTTGGGCTCATTGAGATAGCCCCTGGTCTGGAAGAGTTCCTGCTCGTCTGCGCTGAATGTAAAGGTAGCTCCACAATCAGCACATGTTAGAGACTTGTCCTGGAAACTCATAGGATGACCTCCTCTCATAAATATTAGTTAGAGTCTCGGTCATCCTGCACTCGGATAAATCTGCGAGGATTCTACGAATTGCGATAACCTACACTTAAACCATTATTATCATAACACGAACTTTGGCGCTTTGCAAAAGACGCCTAAAATATTATCTATCAGCCTGTACTCTCCTCTTTCTTGCTCTACTGTCCATGTAGTGCTGAAGTCGTTCCCGTGTCGTCACCCATTGACCGCCAAGCTTGATTGCCCACAGTTTTTCTTTTTCCGCTTGCGTCCTCAATGTGACCGGTGCGATTGATGAGAGTTCGGATGCTTTTTTCAGGTCAATTAATTCGTCAACGCTGTAGGCGGCAAGTTGACCCATCGGGTAACGTTTGTGGGCATCAAGAATTTCTACGGAAGTGAGCTTCCCGTCTTCCCCATAGTTCAATATCACACCGGATTCCGTTTCATTGCTGGAGCGTAGTGGAGTTTCCGGAGACCGTAAATATACTGTGAGAATATCTACTTCGGGCTCATATTCTATCTTTAAAGCGCACTTCGATGTTTCTTTTATTTTTATTTCTCTTACCATATCCAGCTCCTATTTGGTATTGATTATCGTCACGACCAGAGCATACGAACCAACCATAATCCAGATTACTCTCAATTTCCCCACTCGTGATTCCCATTTATCTTCTTTCTTTAGTCTGTCTCCTAAGAGGATTACAGATTCAACTTCCCTTTGTGTCAGTCTATAGAGCCTTGCCTTGTTTTTTGCGTGACGGCTGAATCTGATTTCCACTGATTTATTATAAGCGCAAACGCTCATAAATGTCAATTTCCTTGTCACTCACCAGTCTCTGCTGATATACTAGACACGTATGGGGACTATCACAACCGTGAACTACGAAACTATCATTGGGCTGGAGGTGCATGTCCAGCTAAATACAAAAAGTAAGATGTTCTGCCAGTGCAGTACGGATTATGCCAGCACACCGCCTAACACCCATGTCTGCCCGGTCTGCATGGGGATGCCCGGTGTTCTACCGGTCATCAACCGACACGCTGTTGAGTATACTATCATGACGGGTTTGGCGCTTAACTGCACTATCTCCGAGTATACAAAGTTCGACCGCAAGAATTACCCGTATCCCGACCTGATGAAAGGTTACCAGATATCTCAATACGATGCGCCAATTGCCAAAGGCGGCTTGTTATATATAGAGGTTGATGGTCAGAAGAGAAAAATCGGCATCACCCGCGTCCATCTCGAAGAAGACGTCGCCAAGCTCATACACCGGCCGGTTGTGGGTAGTCATGGCTACAGTTTGATGGATGTCAACCGCAGTGGTGTGCCGTTGATGGAGATTGTCGGGGAACCTGATATACGTTCTCCGGAGGAAGCCCGGCAGTATCTCATTAAACTGCACAGCATGCTCCAGTATATCGGGGTTTCTACCGCCAATATGGAGGAGGGGAGCTTCCGCTGTGATGCCAATATCAGCATTCGTCCGGAGGGGAGCGATAAGTACCTTACCAAGGTGGAAGTCAAGAATATGAACAGCTTCCGCGCTGTGTACCGAGCCATGGAATACGAAGCTATACGCCAGCGAAAAGCCGCGGAAGATGGTGAACGGCTGGTGCAGGAGACCCGCGGCTGGGTGGAAGAAGAAGGTAAAACAGTCTCCCAGCGCAGTAAAGAATATGCCCACGATTACCGTTATTTCCCTGAACCGGACCTTCCGCCGCTCCTTATCAGCCGGAAATGGGTAGAAGAAATAAAAGCCAGATTGCCCGAATTGCCAGAAGCCCGACGCGACCGCTTCATAGCCGAATATGCTCTACCTGCCTATGATGCCAATCTCCTGACCGGCACTAAGGCGATGGCGGACTATTTTGAAGCATGCCTCAAGACCGGCAAACTAGAAGGATTGCCCTTAACCAACCGTGCTAAAATGGTGAGTAACTGGTTGCTCGGCGACTTCAGTCGTCTGCTTAATGCCAGCAATATCGATATCAGCGCCTCCAAAGTCACTCCCTCCCAGCTCTGCGAGCTTCTTGATTTAGTAAATAAAGGAAGCATTAGCGGTCCCGTTGCCAAGCAGGTCTGGGAAGAGATGTTCAGCACCGGGAAATCTGCCAGCGAGATTGTCGCGCAAAAAGGACTGAGCCAAATAAGCGATGTCGGTGAATTGGAGAGCACTATTAGGCGTATCCTAGCAGAGCACCCGCAGGCAGTCGCCGATTTTAAAGCCGGAAAAGAAACAGCGCTCAAGTTCCTGGTGGGACAGCTAATGCGGGCGACAAAGGGACGCGCCAATCCACAGATGGCAAACCAGCTACTTAAGAAGAAACTAGGGGAAAAGTGATATGCATACTGCTTTAAACATCGTCCAGATTGTTATTTCTGTCTTACTCATCATTGTAATTCTCTTTCAGGTCAAGGGCGGCGGTATCGGCGGCATTTTCGGTCAGGCTGATTCCGTGTACCGCACCAAGCGCGGTGTCGAGAGATGGCTTTTCTGGGCAACGATTATCCTGTCTGCCATTTTTATTATTCTTGCTCTAGCAACAATCGTTGCAGGCTGATGGTGGACAGATAATGAGCGCCATTATTACTCTGACAACTGATTTTGGTCTCTGCGATGCCTATGTTGCCGAAATGAAGGGTGTCATTCTGGGCATTAACCCGGATGCCCGGTTCGTGGATATCTGCCATACCATTAAACCCCAGAATATCACTCAAGCGGCATTTGTTCTGCATACCGCATACCGTTTCTTCCCTGAACGGACGATACATATTGTAGTGGTTGACCCGGGGGTGGGTAGCCCGCGGCGCGCCGTCCTTCTGCGCACGCCGTTCGCCGATTTTATTGCCCCTGATAATGGCATTCTCAGCTATATCATTCAAGAGGTTGCGGAAAAACCTGTCACCGGCAGTACGATGAAGCTAAAACCCGGGGCAACAGCAATTTCTCTGACAAAGTCAAAATACTGGTGCAAGCGGGTCAGCGCAACCTTTCACGGGCGTGATATCTTCGCTCCCGTAGCGGCGCACCTGTCACTGGGTAGACCGCCTGAAGATTTCGGCAAACAAATCAACACACTCGTGACGATGCCGCTCCTGTACCCACACAAGACACAGAACGGAATGACGGGACACATTGTCCACATCGATAACTTCGGGAATCTTATCACCAATGTCGGCGAGCAGGACTTACCAAAGAAAAGAGAAGGCATCGCTATCTCTGTTGGTGGCAAGCGAATCCATGGTCTTAGTCGTACCTATCATGATGGTGCTGGCTTATTGTCGTTGATTGGTAGCCATGGCTATCTTGAGATTTCCCTGAAGAATGGGAGCGCCGCCGGTTTTCTGGGGGTGGGGACGGGCGACCAGGTGCGTATAACATTGCAGACTGGAGGTGGGCAATGAAATTGAAAAACCTGATGGTGGCGGTACGTGCCAATTTTCTGCTTCTCGCCGTGGTGCTGGGATTTCTCGGCACGAGCCTCGCCTGGTATGAGCACCAGGAATATGGGAGCAGTTTCAGCCTCGGCTATGCCTTTATTGCCGGCGTCGGTCTGGTGCTTGCCCATATCAGCGTCAATGTCTTTAACGACTATTTCGATTTCCGCAGTAAGCTTGATTACAAGACGCCCCGCACCCCGTTCAGCGGCGGGAGTAAGGCAATCGTCGATGGACTCATAACGGTGAAGCAAGCCCTGTGGCTGGCAATCGGGAGTCTGGTAATTGCCGCGGCGGTAGGGATATTTTTTACCCTAACTCAGGGTTGGTTCCTGTTGCCCCTGCTGTTAGTCTCAGTGGTTATCATTCTCATTTATACCCCTTTCATTCTCAGGCTTGGCTACCCGGAATGGGCGGCGGGACTGGGGTTGGGGACTCTTCCCATTCTCGGGGCATACTTCATCCAGACGGGTGAATACACTATTACGGCACTCATTGCGGCAGTGCCTTCCGGTATCCTGGTTCATAACCTGCTTTTACTCAATGAAATCCCTGATGCCGAAGCCGATAAAACCGTGAAACGGCGCACTCTGCCCATTGTCGCTGGTAAAAAAAATGCGGCAATCGTTTATTCTGTACTGATGTTAATTATGTACCTGTGGATTATCGGGGCGGTCATCACCCACGACATGCCCGCCTTCACACTGCTCGGACTACTGACGCTGCCTCTTGCCTACAAAGCGATTAACGGCTCGTTTAAGTTCAATGATATGAGCAAGCTGGTGCCGGCGTTAGCAAACAATGTGTTCGTGGTTCTGCTGACTCAGCTGCTGATGGGCGTCGGGTTTATCCTGGCGGGAGCATTCTAGTCATTGACGGAAGAAAAACAAACGTCGCAGAAACGGCCGCTCCATTCTATCTTCACCGCAGTGCCGGAACATTACGACCTTGTTAACCGTATTTTTACATGGGGACTTGACGAGCGGTGGCGGCGGCGCACGGCGCGACTATGCCTTGAATCACAACCAAGGAGAGTGATGGACCTGTGCTGTGGCACGGGTGACCTGTCAGTGTGGCTGGCGCGACTGGCTCTGACCGGGACGGAGATAATAGGGCTTGACTACAGCCTGCCGATGCTGGCGCGGGCAAAAGAAAAGGCAAAGCGCTTTCCTCTGCATACCAACGTCAATTTCATTCATGGCGATGTGGGCGACCTGCCTTTCCCGGACGGGCACTTCGATAGTATCGGTATCTCATTTGCCTTCCGCAATCTCACCTATAAGAATCCAAAGACGCAACGCTATCTGGCAGAAGTGGTGCGGGTGTTGAAACCGGGCGGTGAGTTCGTGATTGTGGAGTCCAGCCAGCCCCCGAATTCATTAATAAGAAAACTTGTTCATATCTATCTACGTCTGTTTGTCTATAGAGTGGGCAGTTGGATTTCTAAAAACCGTCCTGCTTATAAGTATTTATCGGAATCCGCACGGCATTTCTATACAGCCGGGGAACTGGCTGATTTGCTAATGAACGCCGGTTTCAAGCAAGTTACCGCGAAGCGGTTGCTCTTCGGTGCAGCGGCAATACATACAGCGACAAAATAAGTTCAAATATCAACTATCAAGTGACAAACCCCCGCCTTCTTCCGCCGAAGTGAGTAACAGTAAACTCCATACAGTAATTTACGGTATTTACCATTCCTCTATGCTATAATGATAGTCGAAAAGAAAGTCAGATGGGCGCCGGGGAGGTGTTCTATGACAGTGCGGTTTATTCTTACAGACTATGTCAACATGGTTCTAGCACAGGCTGTCTATGACAAACTGGAGGATGGCACGTTTAGCGGGCGAATTCCGTCCTGTATTGGCGTAGTAGCTTTTAGCACTACCCTCCAGCAATGCGAGGCTGAACTGCGCTCTACCCTTGAGGACTGGATTCTTCTCGGTCTTAAATTGGGGCATCATCTGCCTGTCATCGCCGGCATCGACCTGAATAAGGAGCCTCAACGTGAGCCAGTGGAGGCAGTGTAAACGTCGGGTCTTCCTTCGTCGCCTCCGGAAACTTGGTTTCGAGGGATTGTACTCTGGTACACGACACCAGTTCATGGTCTATAAACAGCACCGTCTCGCGATTCCATCAAACACCGAGTACTCGGTCCCTCAATTGCGGATGATGTTGGGTGAGGTTGAGCAAATCCCCGAGAGACGGATATCGGCTGAAGACTGGGAACGTCTTAAATAAATGGTATCTAATGCACCGAAGTCCTGCACAAACAAGTAAGAAATCATGGGTAATCATGTGAAAAATTCAGCCGCTGTCTTTGACCTGTTCGGGACAATGATTAATATATCCTCACATCGTGAGTACGAGAAAATATCAAGTGGCGCGGCGGCAATTCACATAACTGTGAAATAAAGACTACGAAGGAGGAAATATATGCCTAATCCAAATGGGCCCTATCCGGGTAGACAGCTTTTTGTGGGTATGACGGTTGATGGCAGGACGGCGCTTGCTTATCTTGTTACCGGGCGCAGTCCACAGAGTCGGGAAAGAAAAACAACTCACCGTGAGAACAGTATTATCGTTGGACCGTTGGGTAATCAGCCCTATGACCCTTTACGGCACTACACAGCGGTGAAATACGATGATGCTACTGGTATCATCGTCGTTACTAATGGTATTCAGACTGAGGCGGTTTACGAGACGTACCGGCTTATGCACAACATCGGCACCGTTCCCACGGCAGATTATATGGAAAAAATAATGGAAGGCGCCGGCTCCGAACCGGATAGTCTGAACACACCCAGAATCGCCGGCGTTATTACCGGTCATGACAAAGCCTCCATATATTTCATTGGTATAAAATGGCTGAATACACCCGCGAAGGTAATTCAAGTCAAGCCTGCGCTAGGAACCCTGATTGGTATCTCGACCTATAGCGGCAACCTCGAGAATCCAAAACCTTTTGAGTCTGCTTCTGCTCTGCCGCAACTACTATTTGGTGGTAAGGACGCGAAAGAGCTGGCGGAATATCTGTTTAATCTGTCTCTGGCAACTTATAACGGCGACGACATCAGGGTGTGCACCGTGGGTGGTATCTATTCCGCCGGAAAATGGGCAATAGCGATGGTGAATAAGCACCAGGGGTAGTGGAATGCATTGAAATACTCAGCCATTATCTTCGACCTGTTCGGGACGCTAATTGACACATCATCGCGCGCGGAGTATGAGAGAGTACTCGGTGAAATGGCGGATGTGCTTGGCGCTCCGCGTGAGGATTTCACAAAGCTTTGGTTTGACACGTTTAACCTGCGGACAACGGGAGTGCTGATTAGCCCCGAGGGAAATATCGACTATATTTGCCGGCAACTCGGCGTCAGTTTTATGGATGCCCAGTTGAAACGGGCGTCTCGAATCAGATTTAATTTTACTGTAGACTCGTTGAAACCACGTCCGGATGCGCTTGAAACGCTCGGTTTTCTCAGAGCAAACGGGTACAAAGTCGGGCTTATCAGTGATTGCTCTACGGAAGTACCGACCGCATGGAAAGACACACTCCTTGCGCCGTTGATTGATGTGCCGGTGTTCTCCTGTGTGGCGGGTGTGAAAAAGCCCGACCCGCGTATCTACCTGATGGCTCTAGAACAATTAAATGTTAAACCACAAGATTGCCTGTACGTTGGTGACGGCAGCAGTCAAGAACTATCCGGGGCACAAAAGGTCGGGATGCACCCTATCCTGATTCGTGTGCCTCATGAGATGAATGAGGATGCGTACCGAATCGATGAAGAAGAATGGCAAGGACCTGCTATCTCCTCACTGAGAGAAGTGCTGAAATTAGTGCAATAACCTGTTTTGTCTATACCCGTGTCACATACTTTCTTTTAGTGTCATGCTGAGCCCTTCGTTACAGATAGCTCAGGTCCGATTCCCAACTCATTGGGATACGGACTCGCGACAGAGTCGGAGATAAACTCCGCGAATGCATCTCGTTATTTGAGAAACTACATTCTTCATGGAATTTACTCTGAGTAACATTGAGGGGTTTCAGCTTGGCAAAGAGCCATTATTATACAACATACCCAGAACATGCGTTATGGATTCCCAACTAAATCGGGAATGACAAATATGGTAGCGGCTAAGTCTGTGCTTCTATGAAACGTTCCCGCAGGGTATTAAGGGCGGCGAAAAATTCCTTCTGCATTACGCACAGTGTATACATGCCCTTCGGGGTAACATTGATGGTCCCGTTGTCCTTCACCAAACCGCATCTCCGGAAAAACGTCAGTTCCCACCACAGCTTCCGGTTGACATCATCATGAAATCGCTGGCGGAACCTCTGCGGGTCTAATGACATCCCGAAAAGCTTGGTGAGCATATAGTAGCGAAGATACTCCCGTTCCGAAAGTCGACGCCACCTCACGAGGGGTAGTTTGCCCTGTGAAATCAACTGGTCGTACCGTTCCAGCGAAAAGGTATTCACGAAGAAATCGCCGTTAAGAAATCCCACCGACCCCGCCCCCACCCCAATGTAGTCGTCGTAATCAATGATGTACTCGTCAATCAACCGGTCGCCGCGGGAGAAACACCAGGCAGTGGATGCTTTGTAGCCGCCCTGGTATAGTTCGCGCAGGATAATATCGTAGAAGTCCTTTTCGCGTTTGGTGTCTACCTGATTGAACCGCCGTTCCAGTCGGGTCTTTTTATGCGGGGAGGGCATCAGCGGGTAGAAGGTCGCTTGGTCCAAGCCCAGCGCCTTGAAGGTAGCGACATCCTTCTCGAATTGTGCAGTGGTCTGGGTGGGAAAATTGAAGATGAAGTCGGCGTTAACCGTATCGAACTGACCCTGCGCCATTTTCAGTTTTTCGATGGCTTCCTCGCCACTGCCCACCAACCGTCCCATCGCCCGCAATAAATCATTGTCAAAGCTCTGCACTCCGATGGAGAGCCGATTCACGCCCGCCTTTTTCAGCGCGTCCAAGGTCTCCTTGTTGATTTCGCGATGCGTTGTCTCCAGCGAGATTTGTTTGACATTAAAGCACCGCTTGAGGAAGTCAAGGAAATCAATCAGTTCCTCCATCATTACCGTAGGCGTACCGCCGCCAAAGTAGACATCGGAGAAGCGGAAGCCACGGTCAAAATAGAGTTCGACTTCTTTCTTCAGGTTGACAAAGTACCGTCGCGCCTTAGTTTCATCGAGCAGGTAGCGATTGAAACAACAAAAGGGACAGAGCGTGCGGCAGAAGGGGATATGCACATAGAGAGAAGCCCAGTCGTCACGCCCGGCTTTCTCTTTAGGGACTTGTGGTTCGGGAGGATTAGCCTGTAACTGGAGAAATTTCTTGCCCTCCCGCCTTGTCACCCAGCCGGCAAAACGGGCATCTAATGTTGAATCAGCGCTCATCAACTATTAATAATAACAGCTATGTAAAGATTTCGGTAATTTGAATTATACGAGTCCGGAATCACCCCGGTTAGAGACTCGTTCTTCGCTTCGCTCTTTGAAAGGGCAGGTCACCTTTTTTGCTTCCAGACCGTGCCCTGCGGCGTATCCTCAAGGATGACACCCAGTTCAGTGAGCTTGTTCCGTATTTCATCGGCAAGCTGGAATTGCTTCGCCTCGCGGAGCCGCTTCCGGGTGGCAATGAGCAGTTCGATAAACGGGGCGGCATCACCCGCCTGCCTCTCCGCTTCTTTCAGCGTCAATCCTAATATGCCCGCCAGTTCACGGAGCGTAGCGCGTGCTTCTGACGTGTCTTTTCCCTCATCATTACCGCGGTTGATTTCCCGCGCCATGTCGAAGAGCGTGGCAATTGCCTGCGGTGTGCTGAAGTCATCGTCCATGAATTCGATAAAGCACTGGCGGTAGGATGATGCATCTATCTTTTCGCCTAATGTCCTGCCCTTCTCGGTCAGCGCCTGTCGCAGTCGTTCCGCACCCCGCTCCGCCGCCTCGATTGCCTCTTCGGAATAGGTAAGCGGATTGCGGTAATAGGAGCCAAGAATGAAGAGGCGGATACCATCGGCGCTGTATTTCTGGAGCGCATCCCGGATGGTAATCAGGTTGCCCAGTGATTTGCTCATTTTCTCCGCGCCCATTTGCAGGAGACCGTTGTGCATCCAGTACTTCACGAATGGTTTTTTCCCGGTGAAGCATTCCGATTGGGCGATTTCGTTTTCATGGTGGGGGAAGATGAGGTCCTGTCCGCCGCCGTGGATATCAATCTGTTCGCCGAGAAATTTAATGGACATGGCGCTGCACTCGATGTGCCAGCCGGGTCGGCCTTTGCCCCAGGGGCTGTCCCATGATGGCTCACCGGGTTTGGCGGCTTTCCACAAAACAAAATCCATCGGGTGCTCTTTCTCTTCACCCGGCTCGATGCGCGCTCCCGCCATCATCATATCGAGTGTGCGGTGGGACAGTTTTCCATAGTCAGGCATTTTATTAACACGGAAATAGACACTACCCTTCGCTTCGTAAGCGTAACCCCGGTCAATCAACCCGTGCGTCGTGCCGATGATTTCGGGGATGGTCTCGGTTGCCTTCGGGGTAAAGTGCGGTCGCAAGATATTGAGCGCATCCATGTCCTCAAAATAGCGTATCGTGAATTTCTCGGTGAGTTCACGCACAGAAATACCCTGACGGTTCGAGTAATTGATGATGTTGTCTTCGATATCGGTGACGTTTTCAACGTGCTTCACTTTATAGCCACGGAACTCCAGGTAGCGACGCACCATATCGAAGGTGATGTAGCTCATCGCATGCCCGATGTGCGCGTCGGCATAGGGATTGACTCCGCAGACATACATCGTCACGACGTCGCCGTGCGGCTTGAACTCTTCCTTTTGTCCTGAGAGAGTACTGAAGATTTTCATTCCTGTCCCTCTACTTTTTGGTGCTCCGGGTCAATGAAGCGACTGCCAGCGCCGCGATGCCTTCTCCCCGCCCGATACTCCCCACTCCGTTGGCAGTACTTGCCTTGATACTCATTTGATTGATATGGATACCGAGCGTCCGGCTCAAGCGTTCGCGCATTGTGTCGATTACATCTCTAAGCCGCGGCTTTTCGGTTATCACCGTGGCATCGATATTCTGGATACTCCAATCGTTGTCGAATAATTTTTTCCTTACTTCCGCCAGCAGATTCAAGCTGGAGACCCCCTGATACTCCGGGGCGCCCGGGGGAAAATGCTTACCGATGTCACCTAGCGCCGCCGCACCGAGCAAAGCATCGATAATGGCGTGGGTCAGGACATCGGCATCGCTCCAGCCATCCAGTCCTTTTTCAAAAGGTAATTCAACGCCGCCCAGCACTAACTTCCGCCCGATTACCAGCGGATGAATGTCAATGCCAATCCCGAAGTTCATCTTATGCCTTCCGCTGTCTCATCAGCGCCCCGACGATTGCCAGGTCCGCAGGCGTTGTTATTTTAATATTATCATAGGCACCCATGAAGAGTTTGACCCTGCCGCCGGTCAATTCGACCAGCTGGGCTTCATCGGTCACGTCATGTTCATTGTACTGGAAAGCATCCATCAACATATCGTAGCGGAAGACCTGAGGCGTCTGAATTTGCCACAGGTCTTCTCTGGGCATGGTCCAGCGGACGACCATATCCGTGCCGGCGAGCTTGATAGTATCCGTCACCGGTATCGCAGCAGTAGTAGCGCCCGTCTCCCGCGCCGCTTTCAGTCCACGTCTGATAAGGTCGATGGTGATACGAGGTCGGGCGCCATCATGGATAATGACCCAGTCACATTTGCCCAGCTTCTTTAATCCGGCAAGCACCGAGTCCTGCCGCCGTTTGCCTCCTAGACACGTGACGACACGCTCGTCCCACCCGTACTTCATGAGCAGGTCTTTCGCGCCGGAGAGATTACGACGGTTGAGCACGAGGACAATACATCCGGTCTGGCGAAATTTCAGGAATGGTTCGATAACATGGAAAAGCACGGGCTTACCAGCGAGCGGTGCCATAATTTTATCCGTACTGCCCATGCGCCGGCTCGACCCCGCCGCCACAATCACCACCCCAATTTTTTCCTTTTTCACGGTTGTTTTTCCAGCCATTTATCCTCACCCTCTGGACTGAATTGAGTTTAACATATCGCCTTACGGAAATGCCAAATTCCAATGCTTGTTCCCGCGAAGGCGGGAATACAAATTTCAATTCAGATTGACATTCCGTATGAGCGACTTTATCGCCATCCCGAAAGAATCGGGACTGGATTTGGAATCCAGAAATCCCTCCCAACGTTGCTTAAATGATTTATTAGTGATATAAAAGTGGGGTGGAGCGGTCATAAGGAGGAGAGGCTGATGGATAGAGAAGCGGCACTGAAAGCCGTAAGGGACAATGTCAAGAATGAAAACCTGGTGAAGCACATGCTCGCCACGGAAGCTATCATGCGCGCGCTTGCCCGTCGGTTCAATGAGAATGAAGACGAGTGGGGAATTGCCGGCTTGCTCCACGATATCGACGTCGAAGTGACCAATGCCGATTTATCGGTACACAGCAAACCCGGCGCGGATATGGCAAAACAGTTGGGCGCCAATGAGGCTGTCTGTCATGCCATTCTCGTACATAATGACGCCCACGGCGTGCCTTGTGTATCCCTGATGGATAAAGCCCTCTTTTGCGCCGACCCGTTAACCGGTCTGATTACCGCCGGCGCGCTCGTCCGTCCCGATAAAAAACTTGCCAGCGTTGAAGCCAAATCCATCAGAAAGCGGTTCAAGGAAAAGAGCTTTGCGGCGGGCGCAAATAGAGAGCAGATGGCGAAATGCAGTGACATCGGGTTGGAGTTGGACGCGTTTATTGAGCTTGGTTTGGAGGCGATGAAGGGAGTGGCGGAGAGTCTGGGGCTGTAATTCATGTTTTAGTAGGGTATAATTATCGTGTGCCAACGGTGTTACGAATCAGGGGATATAGATTTTTCTTCTTTAGTAATGAGGCTGGAGAAGCCATCCATATTCATGATGTAACTTGAATATCCTGAAGGGGAAATGGGATGAGTATTTCGGTCAGTAAATCTTTAGCAGTAATGGCTTCTGAAGTCTGGTTTGATGCTAATATGATGCATGTCCGTCTCTTGGATGGCAGGGAAATCAGTGTGCCCCTCGAATGGTTCCCCAAATTACGGAATGCTTCCGCTGAACAGAGAAAAAAATGGCGTCTCATAGGCAAAGGTGTGGGTATTCACTGGGAAGATATTGACGAGGATATTTCAGTAGCCGCTTTGCTGAGAGCATAGCATTATTCAGGACTGCTTTGGTACAACCACCACTCTGGTCAGTTCTTTGCCGTTGTCGAATCCTGAAACCGTTCGCACGATTTTAAAACCCCATTTAGTCAGCGCTTCGTCAATCCACGGCCAATTAACAGGGTCTTTGCTGCTACGGTATTCGGCGACCAGCAACTCACCACCGTCTTCAAGATATCGTTGGAATATGTGTTTAACATACTGTCTCTGCAAATAATCAGGTACGTAGCCAAGCTCGGTACGTACATAACGAAAGCGCCTCAGGTTTACCCAATCCCAGCCATTTCCCACGTACAGCTTATCTCGATATTCATGCAATCGTCTTTTTGCTAGTTCCACCAGTTTTTTTGAAAGGTCAAGCCCATATGGAACGATTGATAATCCCCGCTCCGCAGTCCATTTCATCACGCATTCCAGCAGATACCCGTTGGCACAGCCAATATCCAAGAAAGCGCCTGATTTCTCAATGCAGTCAGCAATTGGCTTACGTAAAGCCATCCATCTCTCTTTAGAACCAGATAACCCGGATTGCCGCCACGGCTCATTGTATTGGAGATATGCCCCCTCCAGTACGTCTCTGACCGTGGAGAACCAGTCGTAAAGTTCCTTATCCTGCATCTTTCGTCCAAAACTCCAGATAAATGCGGGTTTTACCTGATTTCCGCTGTTTGACCTCATCGTCGGCGTTATCCGATGCCACAATCTTCCAGAATTTCTCTGCCGGAATGTTAGCATTAAAGAACTCAATTCGCCATTTCCCCTTGTGTTTCCGGCTAACCTGTGAGGCCGCCCACCGCCCCAACCCCGACCTCCGGTACGGTCTCAAGATAAAGAACTCCGCCATATGGTAGCAATCGCCCGCTTTTCTCACCAGCACAAAGCCAGCCACCTTCCTACCGTGGAAAATCAGGTAGGGATACCTACCCTTTTCTTTCCAGTAACAATCAAGGTAGCGGTATTCGTACTCGCCAAGCCGGTTGGGCTTGATATTGCCGTATTCACTAAGTTCGTGGAGATAAGGTTGAAGCAGGTTTTTGATGAGCGGCTTTTCTTTTAGCGACGCCGGTCTGACAGTATCTCTCATACCAGGTTCCTAACTCAACCTAATCCTTGACCCGTTTGCCGCTTTAACCACATCTATCCGTAGCACCTATTTTAGAAATTTGGGGATTTCCAATAAGTCTCCGACCACGAAATCAGGTTTGATTTGCTCATTTTGAGGCAATAGTTGGGCGCGGTTAAACCAGCAAGCTTGCATCCCAGCGTTCTTAGCACCGACGATATCGCTCGCGTAAGTATCTCCGATATATAAACACTGCCCTGGTAGCATATGTAATATGTGCGCCGCTTTAAGGAAAATCCGAGGGTCTGGTTTCCGTATGCCAACTTCCTCGGATAGAATTATGCAGGAGAATAAGTGTCGTAAACCCAAGCTCTCCAACTTGCGGTACTGGACATCAGGTAGCCCGTTTGAGACCGCTCCCAATTGGTATTTTCCGCTTAATTCTCTAACTAATCGAACTGCTCCTTCAACTGGAGCATCAACTGCCGGCAAGTGTCGGACGTATATTTCCGTTATTTTGTCAGCGAAGCTTTCTGGCAAGTCGAGGAGTCCCAGAAATAGCCGGCTCCGTCTGTCTCGCAAACCCTCAGACGGCATGCCCGAGTCGAACTCTGCAACCGTAAGACGGTCAGATTCAGAAAAAGCTTTGGCGACTCGTTTAATATCCAGAGCGCCGAAGATTTCAGGTAATGAATCCACTATTATCTGAAGAATCTTTGCCTGCGCCAGATTTCTGTCAAAAAGGGTATCATCGATGTCGAAAAGAATCGTCTTAATGCTCTTCATCATTACAATAAGCCTAATAGAGGGTTGAACATAGGTCACCCCAAGTTAATCTTTGACCCGTCGGCTTCTTTGACCACGTCAATCCGTGCCGGGAAGGCATCCCGCAGTTCCTCGATGTGGGTGATGACCAGTATCTTCTCAAAGTCATCCTGAATGGTGGTGATGGCTTCCCGCAGTTTTTCGATGCCAGCTGCATCCTGCGTGCCGAAGCCCTCATCGATGATAAGCGTGGGTAATGGCGCGCCGGCTCTCCTTGCCAGTAAACGTGATAACGCAATCCGGATAGCGAAATTAATACGGAAGGCTTCCCCGCCGCTGAATAGCTCGTAGTTGCGCGTGCCCAGTTCATCGGCGATTTTAATGTCCAGCGTCTCCAGTGTATCGCCCTTCTGTGTCTCCCTCTGCGTCTCGATTTTCACATACATACGGTTTTCTGTCATCCTCGCCAGCAGGCGGTTTGCTTCATTCTCAATTTCAGGGAGGGCAGTCTCGATAATTAACGCCTGCACACCCTTCTTACCGAAAGCCTCGGCTAGTTCGTGGTAAATTTGCTCTTCTTTCCTAGCCTGATTCAGCAAGTCTAGCTTTTCCTGTTTCCTCACAGCCAGTTGAGCCAGGTTCTCCAGTTTAGCCCTGATACCGCCCAGCCGCTCCTGCACCTGTTTTTGTTGCGCGGTCAGGCTCTTCAGGTCGGTCTCGGCTTTTATCAGGTCGGTAGATAATTGCGGGAGTATTTTCAACTCGCCGGCGAGCTCCTGCCGTTTCTGCTGGTCCGTTTCCAGCCCTGCACGCAATTCTAGAGCCAGCGTCTCGGAGCGCGCCAGGTCTTCCCGCTCCCGTGTGATAAGGCGGTCGGCTTCATCCAGTTTCTGCTTCGGGATTTCGTACTTTTTGTAGTCGTCATATCGCTGGCGGACTTGCTCGTGCTTTTCTGCATCGTAGTCGAGTTTAATAATTGCTTCTTCTACCTGTCCTGCTTGCTCCTGTTCGACGATGGCAAAACTGCGTGCCGTCAATTGTTGCTCAATTTCGCTGACTTTCACCCATTGTTCAGCAAGTAGATTGACAGCTTCCTCAGCGCGGGCAATTTCCCTTTCCAGCGCGCCAATCTGCGACTGCGTCCCGGCTTTTTCCTGGGATAGCGTTCTTTCCGTCAGAGCAGTACCTTCACTAAGCTGTTTCAATTCGGTCTGTTTGACTTTATATTCCGCCTGTTTGGCTTTGACCATATCTGTCTTTGTCTGCCGCTCCGCCGCAAACTCCATCTCGATGTGCTTGATACCGTCCTCGCCAAGCTCACAACCGCAGAGCGGGCACTTCGCGCCTTTTTGAGTGCGGAGAAGTCTGAGTTTTTCGCCGGCTTCTTCAATTTCCCTCTCCAGACGGCGCCATTCCGCTCCCACGCCCTGCATCTGCACGAGCAATACCTGCTCAATCTGCTTTTTCTGGTGAAGCGTTTCTTCCTGCCCGGCGAGTTCCTGAAGGCGACGCTGTGCCTGCTGGTAATCTCCTTTTAGGCGTGGGAGAGCAGCGGTGGTTTTCTCAAATTCGTTGACTCTACCCTGTGCCTGCGCGTGCTGTTTCACCAATTCCTGGCTCTTGTGGTTAATCTCCGTCTCCAGGGCATGTTTCCTCTGCGTCAGTCGGTTCACAAGCGCCAGATTTTTATTCAGGGCTTCATTTTGCTCCCGCGCCTCAATGAAATGAGCATACCCCGATTCAATCTCATCGCGGCGACTGAGCACGGCTTCATGCTCTGTGATGCGCGTCTGTTGCTGGCGCATCTGCTCTTCAACCTGTGTTAGTGTTCGACTTTTTTCGGTGAGGTTTCTCTCTATCTGGGTCAACTGTGCCCGCTTGCCTTCGAGTATCTCCTTGTGCTGACGTAATTCAGACAGAATGGATTCATAGCCTTTGATGGTTTCATCGTAGCGTGCAAGTTCATCCTGTGCCTTCTGTTGTTCCTCTTCGTAGATGGGCAGGTGGGTAAGTTCGGCATCGATTTCGGTGAGATTGCGGGATAGCTGTTCCTTTTCCATTTCCCGCTGTTTGTTCAGGTCTTTGGCGCGTCTCTCAAGTTCATCATAGTAACCCAGCCCGAGGATGTTACCGAGTACCTGTTTCCGTTTTGACGGGGTGGCGGTGGTGAATTCGTCGGCGTGTCCCTGTCGCAGGTAGGCGCTATTCGTGAAGGTATCATAGTCCATGTGGAGGATATCTTCGATTTTTCGCTGGGTTTGTGTCTGGGTATCGCCATCGATAGCTTTGAAGCCGCCATTAGAAGCGATGAAAAAATGGAGTGCCGCTTGTCCGGAATCAGTCTGCCGACGCGGACGGGCGCGCTTACGCAACACTTTGTACCCCTGGTTGCCCACGGCGAATTCATACTCCACCTGCACCTCATCCTGCCCTTGATGGATAAGTTCCACATCTTTTTTGGCGCGGGTCTCGCCCCAGAGCGCCCAGGTAATTGCGTCGATAATCGATGACTTACCGCTACCGTTTGCCCCGCAGATGCTGGCAATACGGAAGCCGGTGAAATCGAGGGTTTGCATCTCCCGGTAGGGCATGAAGTTGTGAAGGGTGAGCTTGATGGGAATCATAACGGCTTATTTTAACATAAGCGTTGATTGACAAACAGGTGGGATAAATTCTAATCTCTAATATCAAATCATTAAACAAATTCGAAGGAATGAAATCTAAAACTGGAACGACAACTCCTAATTGTCATTCCCGACTAGATCGGGAATCCAGTTTGAATTCATCTGGATGGCATTCTTCTTGGAGATTCGGATTTAGGGTTTCCGACTGAAAGGAGGTATTATGCAAGCTGGTGAAGGGAAAATGGGGCGGGTATTTGTTATCCGGCTGGAAGACGGCGATATGTTACCCGGTTGCCTTGAGGAATTTGCGCAGAAGAAGAAGGTCAAGAATGGATTTGTCTTGCTGGTGGGTGGCATCGGGGGCGGTCAAATTGTGGTGGGACCGCGCCGTTCCGATGAAATACCCCCCGAACCCATGTTACTCCCCATAGACGGCGCGCACGAGGTGGCGGCGGTCGGAGTGCTGGCACCCGGTGAGGATGGCAAGGTGGTACTGCACATTCACGGCGCTCTCGGACGTTCCGGGCAGACAAAAACCGGCTGTCTGCGTCCCGGTGTGTCAACATGGCTGGTAGGTGAGGTAATTCTGTACGAAATTATCGGTGTGAATGCGAAGCGTGTAAAGGACAAAAAGAGCGGATTCGCACTATTAACCATCGGCAGGTAGTCTGCGCAATGTCATTCTGAGGAGTGAAGCGACGAATGAATCTCGGGGTGGGGATGGTGTCCTGAAGGTATGCCCTCCACCCCGATACCCTTCACTATGTTCAGGGTGACAACGTAATAAAAGGAGAAAAATGATGAATAAAATTATGATTGCTCCCCAGCCCCTCATCTGCACCACCCCGACAGTACTGGTCGGGGCGATGGTGGATGGGAAACCGAACTTTATGGCGGTGGCGTGGTGCGGCGTGGCGAACAGTGTCCCACCGATGGTTTCGGTGGCGATTCGACCGCACCGCCATACCTTCAGGGGTATCATCAAGACACGCGAGTTCTCCGTAAATGTCCCGTCGACCGAACAGGTAAAAGAAGCCGATTACTGTGGCATGGTCTCCGGGGCAAAGGTGGATAAGACGGCAGTTTGCGGATTCAAGGTTTTCTACGGCAAGCTGAAAGACGCACCCTTAATTGAGCAATGCCCTGTGAATCTGGCATGCAAGGTAGAGCACATTCTGGAGCTGGGGACACACCAACTGGTCATCGGCAGGGTGGAGGAGACCCACGTGACGGATACCTGCCTGAACGATGGTCGTCCAGACTTCAAACAGATTAAGCCCTTCGTTTACGCGGCCGGCGCACCGGCGGAATACTATGCTTTCGGTGAGTCAATAGGGCGGGCGTTTAGTGTGGGGAGAGCGCTGGAGGGGAAATGAGTAGAGCGCCTTTTCAGGTTCTGGTAGTTCCATTCTTTCGGAATAAATCCGGCAGGATTGAATTTGCCATCTTCAAACGCAGAGACGGAGGGTATTGGCAAGGTATTGCCGGAGGCGGAGAAGATAATGAGACTCCTGCAGAAACAGCGAAACGAGAAACTCAGGAAGAAAGCGGAATTCATGAAATCGCTCGCTATATTACACTAGATACGATATGCTCTGTGCCAGTGACTGAATTCCCCGGTGCAATGTGGGGGGACAGTATCTATGTTATCCCTGAATATTTCTTTGCGGTGGAAGTGATGAACAAGAAAATCACTTTATCTGATGAGCATACTGAATACCGATGGGTAAAATACAAGGAAGCTGTGGAATTGTTGAAGTGGGATAGTAATAAAACTGCGCTATGGGAACTAAATCAGAGGTTGATGAAAAACAGTGGAAAATCTGGTTGACCAATTTAGAAATCATAAGTGGATTCGGTTCGGCGGGCTACCTTCACCACCAATACCAACATTTCTTTGTCACGTATCTGATAAATAATCCTGAATTTCCCGATACGTATCCTATAGGTGTTCTCTCTTTTCTTTAGCTTTATTGCACCTTGTGGTTGCGGTTCTTGAGCTAAATTTCTGATTGCCGACCGAATCCTCTCAAAATCCTCTATACTGGTTCGTTTTTTTAGTTTCTCAATATTACGTTCGGCAAAAGGCGTGGTTTTAATGTCGTACATTCTTTTTCTCGGCAATCATCATAACCTTATTACGTTCTTTGATTGCTTGCTCCCACTCACGCTCGACTTCCTCCCATGGCCGTCCACCCTTCTCTTCATATTCGGCAATCGCAGCATCAATTTCAGGTAACAATTCCTCTTCTTCTTTTACCTCTAGCCATTCTCGCACCGCTTCAGAGATAATTGCGCTTGCCGGTCTGTTTCTTCTTACCGCCTCGATTTTCAAGTCTGTGTAGAGTTCTTCATCATGGAAAACGACTGTCATTTTTTTGGTCATAATTTTATCCTCTGGACGTATTTACGTATGGATGTCTGTACGTATGATTATAGGCAAAACAAATAGTAATGTCAAGAACATGTACAACTGAGGGAGATGGTTTAGCTTTGACAGTCTCGCGTGTGGATGGTATCATTGCAGTGGAAATCTTATTAACCCAAACTCATATTTCAAGGAGTTGTTAAGCTGATTTACTATATTGTTTTACTCGCAATCTGTCTTTTACTATCGGCGTTCTTCTCCAGCGCAGAGACGGCTTTCATCTCATTACAGAAAACCAGACTTCAGCACGAAGTAAACACGAAAGTAAAAGGGGCGGAGCGGGTACTGAAAATCATACGGCGACCGGACAAGTTTCTCTCCACCGTGTTATTGGGCAATAATCTGGTCAATACGGCTTTTACCGCTATGGCTACCTCACTCACTATCATTCTCATTGGTGACCGAGAAGAAGCCATAGTGGTTGCTACCATTGGTGTTACCATCGTGCTTCTGATATTTGGAGAATCCATCCCCAAAACTATTGGTGCTCATCATGCCGAACGTCTCTCCAAATTCTATGCCCGTCTCATTGAATGGCTCTCCTGGATATTGACCCCATTCGTTTGGACGCTTAGCTGGATTGCGTCAGCATTCGCCAGGATAGCGGGTGGAAAACTAATTCCACGCTCTCTTGCCACAGAAGAAGAAATACGGACAATGATAACAGTGGGAGAAAGCGAAGGGGCGGTGGAGGAGGCGGAAGCCGAGATGCTCCACAATATTTTTGAGTTTACCGACCGGCTGGTGCGCGAAGTTATGGTGCCCCGGATGGATGTCGTTTTTGTTGAAGCAGGCTCCAAAATTTGTGATTTCTTGGCAATATTCGCGCAATCGCCACTATCTCGCTATCCTGTGTATAAAGGAAGACGCGATAATGTCATCGGTTTCCTGGCAATAAAGGATGTTCTCATGGCATTCTCGAAGGGAACCACCAATATGGTAGCTCCTATCGATGAATTTGTCAGACCTACCTATTTTGCACCGACGACCAAGCATATTGGCGAACTTTTCCGGGAGATGCGTGATAAAAACTATCACCTGTGCGTGGTTGTTGATGAGTTCGGCGGGACCGCCGGTATTGTCACTCTCAACCGTCTCGTCGAGGAGATTGTCGGTCCTGTGGGTGATGAACTCGCGCCTTCAGAGAAAGACTTCGAGGTCATTGATATCCATACCTTCGAAATCGATGGTGGTATGCGCATCGAGGAAGTCAATGAGCAGATGTCGCTGGATTTACCGGAAGGTGACTATGAGACCGTCGCCGGTTTTATTTTGAGTCTCCTGGGACGTATTCCGAAAGAAAATGAGCATTTGCGTTATAGAGACCTGAAGCTGGTGATAAAAGAGATTAATGGCGTGAAAATTGAAAAAGTTCTCTTGACCAAGGAAGACCATGCAACGACTGCGCATTAGATTCCGCCGCGGTTCAGAACTGAAATTCATTTCCCACCTGGATGTGATGCGACTCTGGGTACGCGCCCTCCGGCGTGCCCGGATTCCTCTGGTCTATTCGGAAGGGTTTAGCCCCCACCCCAGGATTTCGCTTGCCGCGCCCCTTTCCGTTGGCATGACCGGCGAGAGCGAATTTATGGACATCACCGTCAATAGAGCCATATCTCCCCACTGGTTTATGAATGCGGTCAATCGTCAATTACCACACGGCATCGAAATATTGGAGGTGTATCCTATTGCGCTCTCCGTCCCATCGCTCCAATCTCAGGTGCGATTTGCACATTTCCATGTCGAAGTCGCCACTGGTAAATCCGAAGAGGACATTAAAGCGGATATCCGCCGTTTGCTCTCACTGGAGCATCTTCCCTGGCACCACGAAAGGGATACAGGCCGGCGTAATTATGACCTGCGTGCCCTCATCGATGATATTCGTGTAGAAGGATGTCAGAACGGCGTCTGTACTCTGGAGATGAAGCTCAGATGTGATGAAGTCGGCTCAGGACGGCCCGAGCAGGTGGTCTTTGCCCTTGGTTTCAATGAGTACCCGAAAGCTGTTCAGCGCACGAAACTGGTTCTCAGCGCCCAACGGTAGACAGGTAGCTGTCTCTGAAATGGACTAACAATGGCACGCTTTCAGCAAAAGCCAACTTTAGAACAAAGGGTTAGCAGTTTTTTAAGGGAGCACCACCTGACCGCCTCCCGAAAGCCTCTGCTGGTGGCGGTGTCCGGCGGTCCCGACTCCGTTTGTATGCTACACGTCCTGAATGCACTGAAGAAGGATTCGGGGCTCAAACTCCATGTGGCACACCTTGACCACCAGCTCCGTGGTAATGAGTCCATGGCGGACGCTCAGTACGTTCTGGACCTGTGTCACGAACTTGGGATTCCTGTCACCATCGAACAGCGTAATGTCCGCACGTATCAGAAAGAGCACAAACTTTCTATTGAAGAAGCCGCCCGCGAGGTGCGCTATGGCTTTTTCGCGGAGGTTGCGGAGTCCATCGGGGCGGAGCGGGTAGCAGTCGGGCATACCCTGGACGACCAGGTAGAGACCGTGCTTCTCAACCTGCTCAGGGGCACAGGGACGCGGGGTTTGCGGGGTCTGCAATCAGTCCGCCACTGGCAGTCATCAGGCAGGCGATTGACCATCGTACGGCCATTACTGGCAGTGAGCCATAAAGAGACCGCCGCCTACTGTCGCCGTCATCATCTCCAGCCGCGAATTGACGTTACCAATCGCTCTCTGGCACTTACCAGAAACCGCATTCGCTTGAAGCTCCTGCCGCTCTTAAAGAGCTACAATCCGGACATCATTGAGGCGCTGTTACGCACGGCGCGTATTGCCAGTGATGACATCGCTTTTCTGGAAAAAACCGCCGACCGGTACTGGCGGAAAATTGCCAGCAAACAAGGTGAGGTAATTGTTTTTAGAAAGTCGGCGCTATTAGAACTTCCATCGGGTCTCCAGCGTTTAGTGCTTCGACGGGCAATTGAAGATATTCTTGGAACGCTGAAAGACATCGAGGCACGGCACATCGAGGATATGCTGACGCTTCTTGCTAAACCCGCCGGCAAACGAATCAATCTCCCCTATGGTCTCTTCTTTGCTACGGAGTATGACCGATTCCTGCTGGGACATCAACTTGACGAATTTTCTCCCCTTCCTCTTTTGGACAGCGAGCATCCCCTGACCATTCCCGGCACCACACATATTTCAGGATGGCGTATTCACACAGACGTCATTGAGAAAATGGAGTCGGCTTTCGGGGACGACCTCACCGCCTATTTAAATTACGACCGGGTGAGAGGGAAGCTTGTGGTGCGCCCCCGCTGCCCGGGCGACCGCTTCCAGCCTTTGGGAATGGATGAAGAAAAAAAGGTGGGGCGGTTTATGATTGACGCCCGCGTACCCCGACTCTGGCGCACACGAGTACCAATCGTCTGTGATGATGAAAAACTGCTATGGGTGGTGGGGTACAGAATTGACGAACGCGTGAAGGTGACGGAGAATACAAAGAGAGTGCTGAGAATTAAATTTGAACAGACTAACTAACAGAATCTCAGAAGAAACCACTAACTTGGAATTTTGTCTTTGGGATTTGTTTCGATATGCGATTCCCTTCTACAAGGGAACAAGGATTAGGTATTCATACTTGGGTGGTGGGGTGCAGTGCGGGGAAAGTTGCTTTGATTTGGCAAGTGATGGTAAGATTTACTAAACTAGGTTCTTAGTGAATGCATTAGTGGAGGATGTTCTGAATGACCGATATGATAATTGAGAAAGCGCGCAAAGAGGGCAGGACCATGCTCACTGAAATAGAAGCCAAACAGCTTCTGGAGAGTGCCGGTATCAGTGTTGTCGACACACGACTGGCGACTTCTAAAGAGCAAGCGGTCGCTATTGCCAAAGAGATTGGCTTACCGGTGGTAATGAAAATTGCCTCGGCGGATGTAGTACATAAGAGCGATGCCGGTGGTGTGAAGCTCGGTCTGAAGACGGCGGCACAGGTCGGCAAAGCCTACGATGACATAATGAAGTCCATTAAAGCCGCCTTCCCCAATGCTAAAATTGAAGGCGTCTCCGTACAGACAATGGCACGCCCCGGTGTTGAAGTCATTATCGGTATGTCCAAGGATGCCCAGTTCGGGCCCGTATTGATGTTCGGTCTTGGCGGCGTTCTCGTCGAGATACTGAAAGACGTCGCTTTCCGCATCGTCCCATTGGTCAAGCGGGATGCTAAAGAGATGATTCGCGAAATCAAGGGCTTCCCCCTGCTCCAGGGCTACCGTGGTTCGGAACCGGTGGATGTTGATAATCTGGAGAGCATGTTGCTCAAGGTGTCCGAATTCGTTGATAAAACACCGGCGATTAAAGAGCTTGACCTGAATCCCATCTTTGCCTATAAGGACGGCGCTGTCGCGGTGGATGCCCGCGTTATCCTCGAAAACGCCTAGTCTGGCGTGGTGGAAAGGCAAAGATGAAAATTCTGGGTATCTCCTGTAGCCCCCGCAAGGGCGGCAACACAGAAACACTGCTTCGCACGGCGCTTGACGCGGCGCAGGCAAACGGCGCTGAAGTCGAGTTCTTTGGTATCTCCGGCAAGACCATCCACCCGTGTGATGGCTGTTTAGCCTGCCGTACCAAGGGTGAATGCCACATCAAAGACGATATGCAGGAGCTCACTAAAAAGATGTGGCAGGCGGATGGTATTATCATCGGCACGCCTGTCTATTTCTGGAATGTCACCGCCCAGGCAAAAGCAGTAATCGACCGTACTTACTCTTTTGTATTTTCACCCCAGCGCCCGCTACGGAACAAAGCCGCCGGCGCGGTCGTTGCCCTCGGCAGAAGTGGAAGCTCCGAAGCAATTGCCACGCTTAATAGCTTCTTCACCGGTCACCGGATGATTATTGTGGGGAATGCTATAGGATTTGGTGGGGAAAAAGGCACGGTGAAAGAGGATGAGCGGGGAATGACAAGCGCTGCTGGGCTCGGACGGTCTATGGTCAGGTATCTGCAAACCGGGAAATTGTAGCCATCTGTCGCGTTAATAGACTACGAGGGGACTCTTACAACGAGTCCCCTTTTTCTTTTTGACAGCAACCTGAACGGAGGGGTAGAGTAGAGAACAGGCTCTCGCAAGGGGTGAATTATGAGCCTGGATTCCAGCTCCCGTATCAAAGTACGGGACAAGCTTCGCTGGAATGACACGCTTTGTAGTAAGGAGTGGACAACCATGGAGAAAATCAGACTGGGCAGAACGAACTTAATGGTCTCCCGCATTGGTTTCGGAGGTATCCCGATTCAGCGTCTTACCGAAGATGAAGCAGTCGCCGTCGTTAAGAAGTGTCTGGATTTAGGTATTACCTACCTCGATACCGCTAATGCCTACACTACCAGCGAAAGACGTATTGGCAAAGCAATCGCCGGGCGGCGGCAGGAATTGATTATCGCCACCAAATCCGGGGCGCGCACAAAAGAAGGTGTCGAACAGCACCTCGCTAACAGTCTGAAACAACTGGGCACGGATTACATCGACCTCTATCAATTCCATGGTGTTAACGACACAAAGAACCTGGAGATGGTGCTCAATCCCAACGGTCCGATTGCGGTAGTGCAGAAAGCAATGAAGGATGGCATCGTCAAGCACGTCGGCGTTACTTCTCACTCGATGGATGCAGCAAAGGAGGCGGTGAAGACCGACCGTTTTGAAACAATAATGTTCCCCTTCAATTTCGTCACCAGTGAGCCTGCCACCGACCTCTTGCCATTATGCAGAGAGCGTGATGTCGCCTTGATTGCTATGAAGCCACTCGCCGGCGGCATGCTGGACAATGTGCCGGTGGCTTTTAAATATCTGCTCCAGTTCCCGGATGTCGTTCCTCTCGTTGGTATTGAGAAAACTTGGGAAATCGAGGAAATCGTTGGCTTGCTGGATAAGCCGTGGAAACCGACCAAACGGGAACAAAGTCAGATGCAGAAAATGAGAGATGAACTGGGCAGCAAATTCTGCCGTCGGTGTGATTATTGTCAGCCCTGCACGGCAAATATCGTCATTTCCACCGTGATGAATATGCCCAGTTTCGCTAAACGCATGCCTCCGGAGCGCATTTTCTCCGGCATGCTGGCGGACGCAATGCAAAAAGCCTATGATTGCACCGACTGCGGCGATTGCGAGGAGAGGTGCCCCTTCAAACTGCCCATCCGTGGAATTATCAAGGAACGGCTAGACTGGTTCAGCAAGGCGAAGGCGGAATATCTGAGTAAGAAAGCGTGATTTTTGCTATGCTATACTATTAGCAGAGTAAAGAAAACATGCCTAAAAAAGACTATTACACAATCCTCGGGGTGCCTCGCGGCGCTTCCGATGACGATATCAAGAAAGCCTACCGGAAGCTCGCCATGCAATTCCATCCCGACCGCAATCCCGGCAAAGAAAAGTGGGCGAACGAGAAATTCAAGGGAATCAACGAAGCCTATGGCGTGCTTGGCAACCCGGATAAGCGCAAGCAGTACGACCAGTTCGGCACGACGGGTGACGCCGGCGATATCTTCGGCAGTCAAACCACCAGCGCCACTTTTGAAGACCTGATGAGGGAGTTCGGAGGGCAGGGCTTCGCTATGACTTCTTGGATAATATCTTCGGGGATTTTCTGAAGGGCAGGGGTTTTTCCTTCCGTCAGTACGGTCGTGACGGCGGCGCATCACGCATTATCTTCAATGTTCCTGAGGACGAAAATATTCAGAATTATTACACGCAGGGACAACGCGCCCGTGCCCGGACACGCCCCCAGTCTTCTGCCGTTAACTATGAAATCACTATCACCGGAGAACAGGCGGAGAAAGGGATGGAGAAAGACCTCGTGCGGAAAGGTAAGCGACTCAGGGTAAAAATTCCCGCCGGTATCAAATCCGGCGCAAGAATCCGTTTGCGGAATGCCCGCCTGACGACGGACGGCTTACCCGGTGATATCTATATTAAAATTCTGGTAAAGAATCACGCCTGATACCATGTTGAACACAATGGCTAGCGACTTGCGGTATACCGTCTTTAACACCAGCCAGGGATGGATGGGTTGTTTGAGTTCCACGGTGGGTCTGTTAAGAACTACCCTTCCCCAGCCTTCCCCCCAGCGTGCCATTGAAATGCTGGATGGAACGGCGGAGCAAGCAATATGGTCGCCTGATTCCTTCGTAGATACTATTCCCTTACTTACAATGTACTTCAACGGCAAACAACCGGAATTTCTCTGTGCGCTTGATTTCGGGCAGGCAACACCTTTCCAACGCAACGTCTGGGAAGCAACCCGGTTAATTCCCTACGGAGAAACACGGAGCTATGGCTGGGTCGCAAACCGGATTGGAAAGCCCGCGGCTGTCCGCGCCGTAGGTCAAGCCCTTGGTAAGAATCCATTGCCTATCATCGTGCCCTGCCACCGTGTCATTGCCAGCGATGGTAGCCTCTGCGGTTTTAGTGGCGGATTGGAGATGAAACGAAATCTCCTGCGGCTGGAGGGGTCAACACCGGGCTATCAGGACACGACGGGATTTCGAGTCAAAGCCGGCGCTCACAGTACCGTGAAGAACAGCCAGTAGACCAATATATTAACTGCCGTCAGCGGGATACCAATCTTCACAAATTCTAGGAAGGTTAGTGTTTGCCCTGATTTCTGCTCGGCATTCTGGATAATGATGACATTGCTCGCTGCGCCGAGGATAGAGAGATTGCCGGCAATGGTACTGCCCGCCGCCAGCGCCATCAATTCCTCGGTTGAAACGCCTATCTGCATTAACATCGGCAGGTAGAGCGCCACCAGCGGCACATTCGAAATGAACTGACTGAGGAGAACGCTGACCGCCATAACCATACCTGTTGAGGTCAGGTTGAGATTCGTGCCGTTAATGAGCGACTGAAACACGCCGGAATCCCAGACACTTGCCATCAGAATAAACATCGCCGCAAAGAAGATGAGGGTAAACCAGTCGATTTTTCGAAGAATGTTGAATCGCTTCGGGCTGAAAGCAACGAGCGGGAAGGCGGCGGCAAGCGCGATGTACGTAAGGCGGAAATCAATTTCGACCCCCAGAAAAACGAGTGCGATTTTCACTGCTACCAGCGCCACCAGGAAAATCAGAGAAATACGGGAAAGATTCGCTAATTTCGGGTCTCTAATCGGCTCCGGTTCGTGGTTCACCGTCTGGTGGTTAAAATGCCGGCGGTAGAAAAGTCGCAGGAAAAGATAGGCAAGGAAGAGATTTATCACGGTCGGCAGGAGTAAATAACGGAAGAAGGTAACGAAAGGATTTTTCACCCCGCCGTTGATAGCGATGAGCAGGTTTTGCGGGTTGCCGATAGGACTCATCACACTGCCGATGGTGATGGCAAAAGCGAGTGCGAGCATTAGAATTTTTGGGGTGGTATTGGCTTTCTTCGCAAGCAGAAGCACTACGGGAGTGCCGATAATTGCCAGGGTATCATTCATCAGGAATGCGGACATCAATCCCATGACGAAGAGGATAGTGAGGACGAGTGTGTCGAGAGAATGAGCTTTACGGAAGACGCGGTAAGACAGGTAAGAGAGGTAACCGCTTGATTCCAGCGCTTCCCCGACCACGAACATGCCAAAGAGGAAAAGCATCACATCCGGGTTGATGGCTTTCAGAGCTTCGAGCGGGGATATTTGTCCAGTTACCAATACGGCAATAGCGCCCAGGGACATGATTTGCCATATCTGGAATTTGAGATTACCGACCCGCCTGACCGCAATCAGGAGGAAGACGATACTGAGAACAACTATCGAAACCATAACGGATTATTAACCAACGAGCGCCAGTAAACAACAAAGGCTAAATATTATTATCGCACATCTATTACACATCCGGGTGTTTATCTGTGAGGTATCCACGGAATGTCCGGTTAAATGCCCTTCATCTTCAAACCCAGAAAACCGAGTTCGTACTGGACAATCATACCCTCACCGGCAAAGCTGTAATACTTATCATTCCCGATTATGATGTGGTCGAGCACTTTGATTCCCAGGACACTGCCGGCAAAGACCAGGTCGCGGGTCAATTCATTGTCGCTTTTACTCGGGGCGCAATTGCCGGAAGGATGATTGTGGACGAAGATGAGAGATGCCGCATGTTTCTCCAGCGCGCTCTCCATTGTCTGCCGTGGTGAAATAGCGGTACCAGCCACCGTCCCTTCAAACAAATCGATGGTATCTATAATCTGATTGCGGCTGGTCAGGTAAATAACCTTGAAGACCTCTTTCTTGAGGTCACGCATGGAGTGATAGAGGTAATCGAAGATTTCCTGGGCGGATTGATAGACGTGCTTATCCAGGATTTTTTCTTTGAGGAATTCACGGGCAACCGCCTGCATCAGCAGGATACCGAAGACCGAGTGCGGTCCGATACCTGTTATCTGCTGAAGCTCCT
The DNA here is from genome assembly GCA_030654965.1 of Dehalococcoidales bacterium. Classification (GTDB taxonomy): domain Bacteria; phylum Chloroflexota; class Dehalococcoidia; order Dehalococcoidales; family Fen-1064; genus JAURWL01. The sequence goes on from JAURWL010000222.1 coordinate 55,640, forward strand.
CTGGGGATGCGGAAAGCACGCCGCGGAGGGTTTTGAACCGCTTCAGAGCTTCTTTTGCCTGAGCCTTGACATCCTTGCGGGGTGTCCCCAGACTCAAAAGTAATTCCACAATCTCGTAATCGGCAAAGCCCGTCAAGCTTCCCTTGAGAAATCGCTCTCTGAGGCGTTTCCGGTGTCCGGCTGATTGCTCCACGGAATTCATACAAATCCTTCTGATTACGTGCTCGATTTCTTCTTTTTGGGCTTTTGTTTATCCTCTACCATCCACCAATCGCCTCGCCAGTAGTTCTTCTCATCATAGCCTTTTGGAATCAGTTCTGTTTTAACTTCATCCCAGTGAGGCAGAAGGCGGTTCCTCATGATAGGGGTTAAAATAAACGGGAGTACTAACCAGAAACTCACCACTGCCACTCCGGCAAGGATAATGCCAATCGGGTCCACTCTTACGAGAAGGAAAACGCCGCCCGCAATAAGCAGTAAAATCCAGAGCGTCTCTAACACCCACCGAAACCGCGATTTCAGAATGTCCGGCTTTACATCAGGCCGTGCCATCCTGCCAAAAGCGCAATAAGTCTCGAGAGCTGATGCGCCAAGTACCAATAAAAATCCCAGAAATATTAACCACGTCGCATCCATAGCACCGCTCCTTTAATCCTGGCTAGACCTCTTCCGCGAGTGTCTCCACCATCAGCCCACCCTCGCCTACCAGTCCGATAAGTTGTTCACGAAGTTCCGGGCAGTAGCCGGTGTAAATATTCGGCAATTTCAAATTTACGGTCTTGCCGTTATTGATAATACGCAGGCTCACTTCATCCCGGCCGGGATACTCCTTAATCGTATAGATAACACGGTGAAGGCGGTTGACATCCCCCTCGCTGTCATGTGTTCCATTGATACTGATAACGAGGCGGTGTCGCTTCAACGTTTCAACGCTAACCGAAGCGGGCTTCCCGTTTATAACAGATTTGTTATTGGTGAACGGTTTACCGTTATAGGTTGCCTTGCCGTTCGATACCACCAGCGGCCTGATTTCAGAGACCGGCGGCTTTTTCGGGACAGCCTGACCGGGTTGATAGCGACTGGCTTTTTTACAGCTAATTTGAACCGTATCTTCTCTTGTTGAGACACGTCCCTCAATCAGTACGATTGTCCCTTCCTCCCATAAATCCACGGTTTCCGTGTAAACATCCGACCATACCATGAGCTCAATACTGCCCTCGAGGTCTTCCAGCATAGCTTTAACAAAGGGTTTCTGGGATTTGGTTATGAGATGACTCACCGAAGCAATCATTCCTGCCACGAGCACCGTCTGTCCCGTCATTTCGCTTTCTATCTGGCCGCACAGCGTGATATTGTCTTCCGCAATTTTGCTGGCGTAGGGAGTAAAGGGATGCTCGGAGAGATAAACACCCATCAACTCTTTTTCCCAGGCGAGTTTTTCCTTGACAGGCACCTCGACTTCTTGAAGATTCAATTTTGAGAGGGGTACCGGCACCTCGGCGCCCCACAGGTTAAACATGGTGGTCTGTCCGGAGTCACGACTGCGCTGTTCCCGCTGTGCCAGCGAAAGAATCTCGGTGACGTTATTCAATAATGTGCCGCGGTCGCCAAGGCTATCAAATGCCCCCGCCTTTATGAGGCTTTCCATTACCCGCCGGTTCAGGTTGTTAAAATCAACGCGCCGGCAGAGGTCTTCAATAGATTTAAACAACCCGTGTTTCTCCCGTTCGGTGATGACTGACTCCACAGCCCCGACTCCGACATTCTTGATAGAGGTTAAGCCGAAGCGAATCGCAGGGACACCACGCTCGTCGCGTTCGATAGAAAAATATGTTTGACTGCGGTTGATATCCGGTGGAAGCACTTTGATACCTAAACGCCGGCATTCCCCGATGGCAGTGGTAATCTTCTCCGTCACCCCGGCATGAACTGTCAGGAGCGCCGTCATATACTCCACCGGGTAGTTGGCTTTAAGATACGCGGTCTGGTATGCAATCAGTGCGTAGCTGGCGGCGTGTGCTTTGTTGAAGGCGTAACCTGCAAACGGCTCAATCAGTGCGAATACCTGTTCGGCGAGGTCTGCGGAGAAACCCCGGTTCTTCGCGCCTTCTATAAAGCTCTGCTTCTCTTTTCTCAAGACCTCCAGGATTTTCTTGCCCATTGCTTTACGGAAAATATCCGCCTTACCGAGGCTGTAGCCGGCGAACTCTCGCACAATAAAAAGCACCTGCTCCTGGTAGACAATCACTCCGTAGGTTTCTTCAAGGAAGTGGGCGAGCGCGGGATGAAGGTAGCGGATAGGTTCCTGTCCATTCTTAGCTTTAATGAAGGTGGGGATATGCTCCATGGGACCGGGACGGTATAAAGCCACCATAGCCGTGATATCGTTAAAGACCGTGGGTTTTAGCTCTTTAATGTAGCGGCGCATTCCCGACCCTTCCAGCTGAAAGACACCCGCCGTCTCTCCTGATGACAGCAAGTCATATGTTTTTTTATCATCCAGCGGAATGCGGTACAGGTTGATATCAAGACCACGGTAATCTTTGATAAGGTCGCGGGCTTTGCCGAGGATGGTCAGGTTTGCCAGCCCCAGGAAGTCCATCTTCAGAAGGCCAATGCGGGCAACATCATCCATAGCAAACTGGACCATCACCGCGTGCTCGTTGTTCCCCTTAGAGACCTTCTGTAACGGCACATGCTTTGTGAGCGGCTCCTTGGAGATAACCACACCGGCGGCGTGAGTACTGGCGTGACGGGAAATGCCCTCCACCCTCTTTGCCGAATCAATCAGATTGCGAATGGTGGGGTCTTCACGGTAGATACTGGCAAGCTCATCCACCTGTTTCAGAGCATCGTCAATGGTCACTTTGGGGCTGAAAGGTATAAGCCGGGCAACACGGTCGACATCGCCGTAATTCATACCCAGCGCCCGTCCTATATCACGGATTGCCGCCCGCGCACCCAGCGTCCCGAATGTGATAATCTGGGCAACATGGTCATGTCCGAACTTATTAGAAACGTAAGCGATAACTTCATCACGACGGTCGTCCTGGAAGTCGAGGTCGACATCCGGCATTTCCTTGCGCTCGAAGTTGAGAAAGCGCTCAAAAACCAGCTTGTGAGCAATGGGGTCAATCTCTGTGATACCGAGGCAGTGAAGGATGATGCTGGAGGCGGCGCTCCCTCTCACTCCGAAAAGAATGCCCTTCTTTTTTGTAAAAGAAATGATGTCCCAGACCACAAGAATGTAGTTGGCAAATTGTGTCTGCTTGATGACACTCAGTTCGTATTCCAATCGCTGTGTGATTTCTGCGGATGGATTGGGGTAGAAACGGGGCAAGCCTTCATAACACAACTCTCTGAGATAATCATCCGGGGTCTTACCAGCAGGCAGTTCTATTTCCGGCAAGTGCAGTCGCCCGAACTCCAGTTTAAGGTCGCACATCCGGGCGATACGCTGGGTATTCTCAAGCGCTTCCGGCAGGTCACGGTACTGCTCCGCCATCTCTTCCGGACTGCGGAGGTAGAAGAAATCCCCCGCCATTTTTATCCGTTTCTCATCTTTAATGGTGGTATTGGTGCCAACACAAAGGAGTAAATCGTGGGTGGCGGCATCTTCACGATTGATATAATGGACGTCATTGCTGGCAACGAGGGGAATACCGAGCTCTTTGCTCATCGTAATCAGCTCACTATTCACCCGCTCTAACTCGGGGATGGGATGCCGCTGTATCTCCAGATAGAAATCACCAAAGACTTCTTTGTACCAGAGGGCGGCTTTTCTCGCTTCATCGAGCCGTCCGCTAGTGATGAGCTGGGGGATTTCACCCGCCAGACAGGATGACAGCGCCACCAGCCCGGAACTGTATTCCTTCAGCAAACCCTTATCAATGCGCGGCTTATAATAGAACCCCTCAAGATGTGCTCTCGTAACTAGCTGAAGCAGATTGCGGTAGCCGGTCTGGTTTTTTACCAGCAGGACCAGGTGGTAATTGTTTTTCTCACCGGGGACGCGGTTGAGTCGGCTCTCCGGGGCAATGTAAACCTCGCAACCGATGATGGGACGTAATCCTGCCTCTTTTGCCTTTACATAGAAATCAATGGCGCCGTACATCACACCGTGGTCAGTGAGCGCCAGGCTTTCCATACCCAGAGCCTTAGCTCTTGCCACCAGCTTATCAATACGGCACATGCCATCGAGTAGACTGAATTCACTATGAACGTGGAGGTGCGTGAACATGTATGTCCTTTGAACTTGCGGTTGTTAAAACTAAAACATTATAGCACAGAGAGTTGGCGTTGTAGTCATAGTTGGGGGAATTTTTACCGTATGAATTATTCTATTGCGAAAAGTTTCCGAATAGTCTCCAGACGCGCGGTATTCTCTTGTAAAAATAGCGGCGGACACTGTTCCAGCATGCATTTCCCAGTCCGCAATTCCGAGGCAAAAACCAGACAGGTGGAATAGTCACACTGCCGGCAATTGGTTTTAGGCAGATGTCTGTAAATATCGATGGCGGTGGGTAATTTCCTTTCAGTAAAGCTGGGTTTGATGGTCGCCCGTTCTTGCCAAACGCGGTTGACCAATTTCACCGCATTGCGGACGGCTTCGGGGGCTTGCGCGGCTTCATTTACACCCGCCACCCGGATTTCCGTAGCGCGGAAAGCATATTGCCGCCGTTCCTCTCTTCCGATGAGCACTTTATTCTCATGGTCGTAGTAGGTGTCTTCGAGCACGGTATTGAGATATGGGAATACCGGACTGATATCCTCGGATAGGATAATCCGCACACCATACCGCCCCGACCCCGGCGCGCAGGGCGGTTCAGCGAGTTCATATTCGTATCGAGTAATTATTTCTTCAGACATCAGACGCCGCACCACTATAGATATTCAAACTTTTCTTGTAAACTCTCACTTTTGATTCTGGGGTCGAGCCACGCGCAGACTAAATCTGTAATCAGGAAAACCACCAGACAGACACCAGCCAGGATGAAAAGGGTACCAGCGATAACCGGGAAATCCCTCTGTCCTATCGCGTCAAGGAAAAACAGGCTAATTCCAGGAAAGGCTATTGTCCCTTCAAAGAAAATCGCCATACAGAATGAAACAGGCAGGAGTTCCGCAAGTTTTTTCAATACTGGTACCAGCGCATTAGGAACACCATGCCGTATGAAAACAACCTGCTTCCGTAATCCTTTGGCACGCGCTGCCCGAATGTAATTTGCATGCAGAATATCAGAAAAAATCCCTCTATAAGTTCTAAGCAGGAATGCTGAAATATACAGCCCCATCAATACGGACGGGACAATCAGGAATCTGGTGTTTGCCAGCCAGTCGTCGGTGAAGTTGATATACCTTTGTGGCGGGGTCCAGCCAAACAAAATATCAGGGAATACAAACAAAAGCGTTATCAGCCAGAAAATTGGCACGGTATTAAACACGCCTTCAAGTATTTTGCTGATAATAGCCGCCGCCTTAATGCGCCATACGGTAGAAAGCAGTGCGAGGGGCACAGTAACAAAATGGGCAAAAATAAACGAAAGCAGTACCAGTTCGAAGGTTACGGGGAATCTCTTTGCCATTTCATCTGATACATACCTGCTTGTCCATATTGATTGTCCGAAGTTTCCACGAACCATACCAGTCATCCAGTTCCAGTATTGGAGGTAAAAAGGTTGGTCTAAACCAAGAATCTTTGTAAATGCTTCCATGCAGTCCCATCCCTCTTCCGATACATCAATTCCTTCGCAGATATCTTCAAGCCTGGATTCGGGAATTCTTACGACCGTGAAAAAGACAATAATCGTGATAAAAAACAATGTCAGTAAAGCGAAGAGGATTCTTCTGGCTGTATAACTTCCCATCTACCACCTCCTGTTGCTCACTAAGTCAGGGGTTCGTGGCGGTCACGGGATACTCGCATGAGAAGTATTTGCCTTAATGTATGACAGGAGACGGTATTTGTCAATAGTTTTTAATGTGATGGAGTTATCTAAAGAACCCGAAGGGCAGAGTTCCACGCGCTTGCGCGTGGGTGAATGTAGAGGGAGAATAGTCAGTTCTTAACAATCATAGCACACACAGCTTTAGGTCAAGCGAAGCTTGAGTTATAAAGTGCCACGAGCTTGCTCGTGGGTATCTACAAGTGTCATAATCTCAACCCTACGCCCCATCCCTTTATCCCTTCCCGCGGGGAAGGGATAAATTAATTAAGGGGGTTGTACCCCCTTAATACCCTTGCCTACCTGTGGGTTTTTTATTAACAGTTCTTAAGTAGGGTGGGTAAAACCACTGTTTATTAAGGTCGTGGTGGGTTACGCTTCGATTTCATCGAGGCTGCACCCACCCTACCAATTGTAATTTGTTACTTTCTAGTCCTGTTTACTAAAAGATAGCACAGCCAGGACGAGGAATATAATCCCCAGCCCGATTACGATGAGGGTATCCTCCAGCACACCCATCGTGTGCCCGAACACGGTGACTCCGATTGCCTGTGTGGGTGTCGTCGTTACCCCGAGGAATATCTGACGGACAGCATCCACGCCATAGGTGAGGGGATTAAGCTTCGAGATTACTGACAACCAGACCGCCACGTTATTGACCGGGAAGAGCACCCCGGAGAGAAAGGTCATCGGCATGATAACAATCTGTACCAGGAGCTGAAATCCCTGCTGACTGCGCATCCGTGAGGCCATCAGAATACCCAGTCCGGAAATGGCGATGGAGATAATAATCAGGATGGGGATTAATTTAAGAATGAGTATCAAGCTTAGCTCAACCTGCAAAAAGGGCGCCAGCACGAGCATGATAACTGTCTGCCCCAGTGAAATAATGGCAGTACCAATGACTTTCCCGAGCACAATACTGCTACGGCTCAATGGCGCTACCAGCACCTCCCTGAGAAAACCGAACTCCCTGTCCCAGACAATGGATAAACCGGACATCAGCGAAACCATCAACGTGGTCATGGCGATAATACCGGGATAGATAAACTGCACAAAATCAACACCGGGCGCCATCGGACCAATTACATTTTTAAACCCAGCGCCAAAGATTATAAGAAAAAGAATCGGCATGGCAAAGGCCGAAATAAGACGCGTGCGCTCCTGCAGGAAACGCAGGAGGTCACGATAAGCAATAACCCAGATACCGCGAAATTGCTCTGTTATCTTCATCCGTGCATCCCTCCTCCCATCATTCTTCTCATCTGTTCCCAGGCGCCGGCTTCCTGGTCGCGGATAGCTCTTCCGGTGAGCTTTAGAAAAACGTCATCCAGCGTCGGGCGATGCACGCTGATGGAATGGAGACCGCTGCGGAAACTGCGCATAAATTCCGGCAAGAACGTATCGCTATGTTTTACACTGAAAGTAATCATCCCATTCTGGATAATGGGCGCAAGCTGAAAACTTTCCTTTAGTTCTTTGAGCGCCTGTTCCTGATTATTAGCCTGGATGCTAACCATATCCCCGCCCACCGCGTCTTTTAGTTTTGCCGGTGTATCCAGCGCCACGATTTTCCCATGGTCGATGATAGCAATGCGGTCGCAGTATTCCGCTTCATCCATATAATGCGTGGTCATAAAGATGGTCAGGTTTTCCTGCTGACGCAGGGTATTGATATGGTCCCAGATTAGCCTTCGTGTCTGCGGGTCAAGTCCCAGTGTCGGTTCATCGAGAAATAGGATTTGCGGATGATGAAGCAACCCTCGAGCAAGCTCCAGCCGGCGTTTCATACCGCCGGAATAGGTCGCGACCCGGCTCTTGCGGCGGTCGGATAGTTGCACCAGCTCCAGGAGTTCAGCCATTCGCTTCTCACGCACATCCCGCGGCACGCCGTAAGCGTAAGCATGAAAAAGCAGGTTTTGCTCGGCGGTCAGATAATCGTCGAGCGTGAGGTCCTGAAACACCAGCCCGATAGACCGCTGAACCTGCCGGCGCTCCCTGACTACGTCAAAGCCATTCACGGAGGCTTTACCGCTGGTCGGTAACAGCAGTGTGCATAAAATATTAATGGTGGTGGTTTTCCCGGCGCCGTTCGGACCCAGAAACCCGAAGTTTTCTCCCTTCTGCACGGTGAAGGAAATCCCGTCTACCGCCACCAGTTGCCCGAACTTCCTGACGATATTATCAATCTCGATTGCGTTCACACTTCTTGCTCCTCACTTCCGCCGTTTCAGACGGCTTCCCAAATTTCATTCTAGCATTGTTGGAGTGTGGACGCTATTAGTGTACAATCTGGATAGTATATGAGAATTATCAGCCGGTTTGCTCAGTGGCTTTTCATCCTTTGCCTGCCCGTGCTGGCAATTACGGGGAGTATCGCCGGGGCGGTGAACAGCACATGGCTCTATACTGCTGGTTTCGAGAAGCACCACGTACCGGAGAGCTTAGCAGCAAATAGCTTACCGCTCACCAGCGCCGACCTTAGAGATATTGTGCACGGGTTCATTCGTTACTTCAACTCCGGTGAGGAATTCATCCATCTGACCGTGCAAATAGACGGACAAACCATCGAGCTCTTTAATCAGGAGGAAATTATCCACTTCAAGGATGTGAAAGGGCTGTTCCGTCTCGACTATGGCGTCCTGCTGGGGACATTTCTCTACTGCCTTCTGTTTACTCTGGTCAGCCTGTTCTGGCGCAAAGGTAACTATAACCGTCTGCTCGCACGCAGTGCAATTATCGGGAGCGGTATCGGTCTCGGTATTTTGGCGCTCATTGGTATCGGCATTCTGCTGGATTTTGACTCGCTTTTCTACGGGTTTCACCTCATTTCCTTCAGCAACGATTTCTGGTCGGCGGAAGGCAATATGCTCCTGCTCTTTCCGGGTGGTTTCTGGTACGATATGGTCGTTTACGTTGCCCTGTTTGCTATTGCGCTGTCGCTGATTCCGGGCATAATTGGCGGTATCTACATCATAAAAGGCAGGAGGAACAAGCGTGATTAACGTCCGTAAAGCAACTCTCAGTGAGGAAACAGAGGTCTTCGACCTGCTTTTAAAACTCCTCTCACCTCAGGCATCCGATAGTAGTCGCATTCACACACCGGCCTCGGCTGGAATTTTCCATGAGTTAATCACCGATGAAAGCAAGGGTGCAGTCATTGTCGCTGAAGAAGACGGCAAACTGGTCGGGATTATCACCCTGTCCTACCCCATCGCCATCCGTTGTGCGGGCAAGTATACCTGCATCGAAGAGTTCATCGTCAGCGAAACGATGCGCGGGCGCGGCGTAGGCATACAATTGCTGGAAGCGGCAATGAATGAAGCAAAGAAACAGGGCTGTTTTGAGATTCAGGTAAACAATCCCAGCGAACTGGGCTATCCCCTCTATATACGTCAGGATATTAAAGATGCCGGCAAACACCTGAAAAAGAGACTCAAGGAATAGAGACTTGCCTTGACACTCGATGCGGGAAACGGAATCCAGACTAGGTAGGACAAGTATAGATAGACTAGATTCTTCGTCGCAGGAGTATTTCAGAGCTCCTCAGAATGACACTATAGGTTGACGTTCATCTTCCATCTTGCCTTGCCGTCTTCCCGCCAAACAGTAAATGCGACCTTTCTGCCGTCAATAAGAAGTAGCTCTGATTCCGCGCGCAGTTTGTGAAAGTCCGCCTGCTCCAGAAAGAGCTGGAGCGTTTCCAATTGCTCTTGCAGGCGGAGGTCATCAGGAGTTTTCAGGAGTGCGGAGACAGTCTGGTTATAAAGCCGCCGCGCCTGAGTTTCTACACAGGCGTCAAGGGTGGGGTGAAGTATTACCATATTTTTACCGTTCTGCCCTAAGTTGATAAACATACACAATGCCCTAGTCACTTGCTGGCGGTTTACATACACCACAGGGTGAATATCCATTCAATTTGGCATCTGTGGCGGAGTTGAACCACACTTCATTTTCGGGATTTATCTTCTTTGCCCAAGTACAGCTAGGAATGTGATACTTATCGCTACTCTTGCTACCCACATATTTCCTTGCCCATATTCCACGTTGGCCAGTCTTGGCTTCGGACTGAAGAGAAAGGAACAATGCTTCATATTTAATATCAGGAGGATATGTTTTAACCACAGCATAGCCCAGTCTTACAAGCTCTGCATTAATAAATAAATCACCAATGTACACATACCGTAGAAGTCTTCCGAAGTCGTCAGTGTCCGAGGTGTCTTTCACAAGTTTAACAATCTTACTGCTTACCAGTTCATAATTCTTGTTTGTTGCTTCCTGACCAAGAGGTTTATTCGTTTCTGGCGTGTCGATTCCGATATAACGCACTTTATAAGATTTCCCGTTTATCTCTACCTCTATTGTGTCGCCGTCTATGATGCGGGTTACTTTGGCTTCAATTTCGTTAGATTGTGTAACAGTAACCTGTGGTAGAGGCGGTGTGGTTTCTGCCGGTGGTGGAGCCGGAGGTGTAGTAACCTGAGAAGGAGAGGGTGTTGTTGGGATTTTAGCAAGTGGTGGTGTAACTAGAGCCGGCGAGGATGGTGTTGTCTGTGACGGTATTATTTGTGTCTGCGGTGTACTTGCAGGAGTTGCTTTATATGTAATCTTAATTGATGATTCCGGTGGCGCGGTTGTCGGCGTGCATGATAGAGCTATAATTGCTACGAGTATTAGACTGAATATTAATTTACTCAATCTATTCCTACTCCTACTATTCACAGTTTCTTCACCTCCCCCATCAGCACCCTTAAAATATCCTTTTCCGCAATCACGCCCACCTGCTTACCTTTTTTGAAGAGGATGGCTCTGCCTTTACCGCAGGCAACCCCAATATCCGCATCTTTCGCTTCGCCGGGACCGTTGACGGCACAGCCCATTACCGCCACCCGGATGGGTTTTTTCACCTTCGCCAGTTCTGCCTCTACCTGCTGGGCAAGTTTGATGATGTCTACTTCGGCGCGGCCGCAGGTGGGACAGCTGACGAGCACAGGTCCGTGCTGTCGTAAATCGAGGCTCTTCAAAATCTCCCAGCCGGCGATGACCTCTTCCCGCGGGTGAGCAGTCAGTGAGACGCGGATGGTATCGCCGATGCCGAGATATAAAAGTGTGCCGATACCGACACTTGAGCGGATGACGCCGGTGCGGGGTGTGCCCGCCTCGGTGATACCGATGTGAAGCGGGTAGGGGATTTTATCGGCAATCGCTTTGTAGGCGGCGATAGTGGTGGGCACGTCAAAGGCTTTCAATGATACCTTGATGAGGTCGAAGTCCAGGCTTTCCAGCAGTTCGACCTGTTCCATGGCGGCGGCGACCATGCGTTCGGGGATGGATTTCTTCACGCTGGTCTTAGGCAGACTGCCGGCATTGACACCGATACGGATGGGCACACTTCTTTCTTTCGCGGCAAGCACTACCTTCTTTATTTTCTCCGGCTCGCCGATATTGCCGGGATTGAGCCGCAAGCCATCGGCGCCGGATTCCAGCGCGGCAAGTGCCAGGCGGTAATCGAAGTGGATATCAGCAATGAGTGGGATGGAGATTTGCTTCTTTATCCCTCTGATGGCGCGCGCCGACTCCATATCGGGCACAGCGACGCGGATGATTTCGCAATCGTATTCTTCCAGCTCTTTTATCTGGCGTACGGTTGACATAATATCATGGGTGAAGGTGTTGGTCATCGACTGGACGACAATCGGCGCGCCGCCCCCGATTTTCACCCCACCGATTTGTATTTGCTTACTTTTCCGGCGTGGGGGTGTGTGCTTATTTCTGATTATCCTCATATCCATCACTTTTAAGTATGCTATGGACCGTCCCCTCCCCGGTATTCATTCGCGGAGTTTACCCTGAGCAATAACGAAGGGTTCACCCTGAATAAGAATTCACCCTGAAGGGCTCAGAATGACATTTAAGGGGTATTATATAACCTCCTTGTCCCTCAGCTTGCCTATTTCCTCCCAGCTATAGCCGCAGATTTCATTCAGAATTTCTTCCGTATTTTGACCGAGCTCCGGGGCTTCCGGCTTGATATTTGCCGGGGTATGACTCATCTCAATCGGGCAATTACGCACCTTCACCTTGCCCAGTGTCTCATGCTCCAACTCCACAATGTAGTTATTAGCAAGAACTTGCGGGTCTTTGCGTAAATCCATGAGTGTCTGGATGGGTGTGCAGATGATATCTCCCGTGCCCTTGAGATGCTTCATCCATTCATCGGCGGTCTTCGTAATAAAGATTTCGTCCATAGTGGCGATGAGACTGGCGCAGTTCTCGCGGCGCACGTCCTGATTGAGATAGCGCGGGTCGTTTTCCAGGTGCTCCAGACCAAGCGCTTTACAGACTACCGACCATTTTACGTCCGGTTGAAGCATACCCAGACAGAGCCATCGGCCGTCTTTGCATTTATAGTAGTTCCATAGCGGATTAGGGGTGTTCTTTCTGGTGACTTTAGGTGATACTGTTGCAGGCGCTTCGGGGCTGACCAGCAGACCCATGCCGATGTTCAACCCCTGCAAAGCCATCATACTTCCGAGGTGTGAGACATCTACTTTCTGCCCGATACCGAGTCGTTCCCGCGCCAGAAGCGCCGCCAGGATGCCGTAAGCGACCATAATAGCGCCTGCCTGGTCGGCGATACCGCCATGGAAGGGCAGGTTGGGGTCGCCTTCGTAACTGAAGGCGCTGGAGATACCAGACCTGGCAAGCCCGACCATATCAAAGGCAGGCTCTCGGGCTTCTGGTCCCCTGGGACCGTATCCGGAAGCGGCGACATAGATAATCTTCGGATTGTGTTTAATGAGAGTCTCGTAGTCCATCTGGAGCTTTTCGGGCACACCCTGACGGAAGTTGTGGGCAAAGACATCCGCCTTTTTCACCAGATTATAAATGATTGCCTTGCCATCGGGTTTGGTGAGGTCGAGGGCAAGACTCTTCTTGCCACGGTTGTTGGTCTCAAAATAGGCGTTCTTACCGCCGGGGAGGTCCGGCATGTTAGCGACTCTGAGGTACCGGCCGTTATCGCCGGTGAGACGTGACTCTACGTGAATGACCTCGGCGCCCAGTTCCGCCATCATTGCGGTGGCGGCTGTGCCCATCTGCCACTGTGTCCAATCGATGATACGGATACCGTCAAGAACTCCAGCCATAATCACACTCTCCCTCGCCATGATATTGAACTTAAAATAGCACGTCTTTAGGAATGCGTCAATTATGGATGGGTCTGCTTGCCCAAAATTCTAAAAACCAATGAAAATATATCAAATTTGGTAGTTGATTATTGAAGATTGAGATTCTTACGTTACGGCGTTAAGTTTCACCCGCTGATAATGCGGGTGATATCACGGTAGGTTATCAGCAGAATCAGTGCGAGGAGTAAAGCCATACCGATACTGTGGACGAGTTGCTCTGTCTTCGGAGAGACGCGTTTGCCACGCCGTACCCACTCCAGTAGCACGAAGACAATCCTGCCGCCGTCAAGAGCGGGGATGGGGAAAATATTAACGATTCCCAGGTTGATGCTGATAAGAGAGGTTAATATCAGCAGGTTGGAAATGCCGGTTCTGGCAACCTCACCGACCACCTGAGCAATACCCACAGGTCCTGTCACGTCGAAGGGAATGGTTCCTTTTATGCTCTGCACAATGCCGTCTTTGAGAGAAACCAGGATATCCCAGTAAAGACTCACACCGCGTGTAATTGCCTGCCAGAAAGGGTAACTTTTCGTAATTACGGTGGTGATGGCAACGCCGGTGGCGCCCTCACCTTCGGGTGATTGTGTACGTGGTGTCAGAACGACTTCTGCCGTCGTGGCATCACTATGTTTGATGGCAATCGTAATCTCTTTACCCAGATTCTCGCCAATCAGTCGCTCATAATCATCGACGTTCAAGATTTGCTCACCATTAACACTCAGGATAGTATCATTAACCTCGATTCCTGCCTCCAATGCCGGAGAGCTCGGGGCAATTTGCACGACAATTACCTCTCCATTATCTTTGAAAATGTCGCTGGCGACTGCCTGATGGGGGAAGATAAAAGCCAGCGAAAGCAGGAGAAAAGGCAGGAGCAGGTTCATCAGACTGCCGGCGCCCAGCGTTATCAATCTCACGGGGATGCTCTTGCCTGCGAGGGTGCCGGATTCTGGTTTTAGGTGATGTCCTGAGTGGTTTCGCGATGTAGCACTTACTTGTGTCGGAACTCCACTTGCTATGTCTTCATCATCTACATCAGTTGGTACAATATGATAGTTTTTATCCCAAATAAATGGGTCTAGTGGATTAAAATATCTTCCAACCTTTTTCGGAGAAGTACCTTCCGTTCTTGAGGCAGGGAGCCATAGAATCGCACGACTATAGTATCCAAATTTGCTCTGTTTTCCTATTCTGTCAGTGGTTACTCGGATTTCCCTTTGTCCATCTATGTTCTCAGATTTTTTAAACTCTTTTTGTTCGCCTTTTTTGGTTAATTCATCGGGGTCTTCTTCCCCGGCCAACTTCACAAAACCGCCGAGGGGTAACGCATTTATGGAGTAGATGGTCTCCCCACGTTTGAAACCGGCGATTCTCGGGGGCAGAAAGATGCCGAACTCTTCTACCTTGATTTTAAAAATCTTGGCGGAAATAAAATGTCCGAGCTCATGAACAAGAATGAGCACAAGTAAAATAATGATAAATGAGACAATGGTGGTCAGCACTATCTCTTCTTTCTCGCAAGCTCTAGGGTGTAGTCGCGAGCCCAGTCATCTACTGCCAGAATATCTTCAATACTGGGTTCCATCAGTGGCTCGTGTTGCTCCAGAGTCTCAGCAACGAGGCTCGCAATATCGGTGAAGGCTATCTTTCCCTTAAGGAACAGGTCAACTGCGACCTCATCGGCGGCACAGAGGACGGAGGGACAGGTGCCCCCGGCTTTCCCGGCATCGATTGCCAGCTTCAGGCACGGGAAATTTTCATAATCAGGCGGTTCAAAGGTGAGCTCCTTGAGTTTTTCCCAATCGATACGAGGGAGGTCTGGATTGGGTATGCGGTCCGGTTGGAGTAAAGCGTACTGGATAGGGAGACGCATATCCGGATATGCCATTTGTGCCTTCACTGAGCCGTCATAAAACTCAAGCATCGAGTGTATGATACTCTGTGGGTGAATAACAACCCTGATATCCTCAATCGGAATGCCAAAGAGCCAGTGCGCTTCAATGACTTCCAAGCCCTTGTTCATCAAGGTTGCAGAATCGATAGTTACTTTTTTTCCCATCTGCCACGAGGGATGCTGGAGGGCTTGTTGTGGGGTGATTTTCTGCAATTGCTTTGCCGTGTAATTCCGGAAGGGACCGCCGGAAGCGGTCAGGATAATATATTTCGCGCGTCTCGGTTCACCAATCATGCATTGCCAGATGGCGCTATGTTCGCTATCGATAGGAAGAATGCTGGCATCACTCATTTCGGCTTCGTTGGTGATGATTTCGCCTGCCATTACCAGAGGTTCTTTATTGGCGATGGCGACATTTTTACCGGATTTCACGGCGGCTATGGTAGCAAACAATCCGGCTATACCCGAAGTGGCGACGACGACCGTGTCCACATTTGGATAGCTCGCCATTCCTTCCATCGGCATGAACTGAGCCGGGCACTCTAATTTCTTGGTTGTGGATTCTGTCTGATAATAGACTAACTGGGGCTGGAACTCCTCGACCTGTTTTGCCAGCAAGTCAAGATTCTGTCCCGCCGCCAGTGCCACCACTGTGAACCGGTCGGGAAGACTGCGGACAATCTGAAGCGTCTGCCGGCCTATTGAGCCTGTAGAACCTAGAATAGCCAGTCGGATTTTTATTGGAGCGTACATACTACCCAATAATACACTACCACAACGGCGAACACGATGCTATCCATACGGTCCAGGATACCACCGTGACCCGGGAAAAGCGTGCCGGAATCTTTAGCTCCGACATTTCGTTTGAATAGCGATTCCACGAGGTCGCCCACCTGCCCGAAAACGCTTACCAACAGTCCGAGTACTACTGCCTGCCACCAGTTAAGTTGGGAGGTGAGAGTGATAGGCGTGGGGAGAAGGAAGAGAAAACTCACGCCGACCGCACCCAGCAAACCGCCGATAGCGCCTTCCCATGTCTTGCTTGGGCTGATGGAGGGCGCGAGTTTGTGTTTGCCAATTGCCCTGCCGATGAAGAAGGCGGCGGTATCTGAGCCGAAGGTGCAGAAGAGGGCGTAGAAGACCCAGTTGCGCCCGTCCTCGATGCCGCGTAAAGCCACGATGTAGCCTAACAGCCAGCCTACGTAGAGAATACCGGCAAACGTCCATGCCCAGGCGGGAAAGGCATTGAACTTCTCCTTTCGTGTCAGTAGAGCGGTTAGAGAGATAATGATTCCGGCGCTGAAGAGAATTGGCACCACCAGATTGAAATCAAAATACGGCTCTATCAGGTCGGGCAAGAGAGGGTTACGTATGACGATAAAGAAAAGCGTCCAGAGGATGCCGAATATGTAAATCGGTGATACTTTTAGTCTGCTGACCAGTCGATAGAACTCAAGGATTGCCAGTAAACCCACGATAGCCACGAAGGTAGTGAACAGCCATGGTTCACCAAACCAGATAATGGTTGTGAGGAGAGGAAGGCTCCAGAGCGTTGTAAAAATCCGTTTTTTCAGCATCCGCATTACTTATACTCCGCCGAAACGACGGTTTCTCCTGCTGTAGGCGGTGAGCGCCAGGTCAATGTCTTTCTTGCCAAAATCGGGCCAGAGGACTTTCGTGAAATAGTATTCGCTGTAAGCTGTCTGCCAGATAAGAAAGTTACTGAGGCGGGTTTCATCCCCGGTACGGATGAGTAAATCGACATCCGGCATACCGGTGGTGTAAAGGTAGCTGGCGAATGTCTTTTCATCCAGATTTTCCGGTTTGATGCCGCTGGCGATGAGTTGCTTAGCGGCAGATATAATCTCGGCGCGCCCGCCATAGTTCCAGCAAATAGATAGCTTCATACCGGTATTGTTCTCCGTAAGGGCAACTGATTTATTGATGGCTGACTGCAAGACTTCCGGAAGACCCTGCAATCTGCCGATGTGCCGAATTTTAATATTCTTTTCGTGGATTTCTTCGAGGTGCTCTGCAACAAAGTTTTCTACCAGACCAAAGAGTCCGCTTACTTCCGTTTCCGGCCGGGTCCAGTTTTCCGTGGAGAAACCGTAGAAGGTCACGTATGGGATAGGGTACTCGTTGATGTAACTAATCATTTTGAGCATGTTCAGGATGCCCGCCCGGTGTCCCATCATACGGGGTAACCCACGTCGCTCTGCCCAGCGTCCGTTACCATCGGGTACCACAGCAACATGGGTGGGCAGGGTATTGAACTTCTGCGTGGCGGATTTCATCGTATCCAAGAAATAGTCCGGAGGTGCTAGTCCTCCATGACCTCTTTTTCCTTGTCCTTACCGGCTTGTTCAATTCGGACAGTAAAGGCATCGGTCAGTTTCTGTAGCTGGTTCTGGAGATGTTTGAGCTCGTCCTGTGATATGTCCTTGTCCTTTTCTTGAGTTTTCAAATCCTCCAGAGCATCACGCCGGACATTGCGGATGGCGATTTTGCCTTCTTCGATGCGGCGTCTCACTACCTTTAGCAGTTCCTGACGGCGCTCTTCGCTGAGTGGTGGAATATTAATGCGAATCATGCGTCCATCATTTATCGGTGTCAGTCCGAGGTCGGATTTCAGTATGGCTTTCTCAATAATGTTCATGCTCGATTTGTCCCAGGGCTGGACGACGAGCATATTGGCATTCGGCGTGGTGATACTGGCAAGCTGGTTGAGCGGCAGGACGGAGCCGGCATAGTCCACCTTCATATGTTCAATGAGGGCTGGTGATGCCCGCCCGGTGCGGATGGTGACAAGCTCCCGCTGAACTACCTCCAGCGATTTTCGCATTTTCTGGTCGGCGCCGGTCAACGATTGGTTATCTGCCATGCTTTCTAACCCCCGGTTACAATAGTACCGATGGATTCACCCATTACAGTGCGCTCAATGCTCCGCTTCGCCATGAAGTTGAAGACAACGATGGGGAGTTTATTCTCAAGACAGAGCGAAAGTGCTGTGGAGTCCATGACTTCCAGGCGCAGGTTAATTGCCTGGAGATAGGTCAGTTTATCAAACCGCTTGGCTTTAGGGTCTTTCTTCGGGTCGGCACTGTAGATGCCGTCAACATTGTTCTTGGCGATGAGGAGCACTTCGGCACCGATTTCAATGGCACGCAGAGCGGCGGCGGTATCCGTGGTCATATAGGGATTACCGGTACCAGCGGCAAAGATGACGACTCTGCCTTTTTCCAGATGGCGGATGGCTCGACGTTGGATATACGGCTCGGCAACTTTCTGAACATCGATAGCGGTTTGGGTACGGGTAACTACACCAATCTTTTCCAGCGCGTCCTGAAGAACAAGGGCATTGATTATGGTAGCGAGCATCCCGGCATAGTCGGCGGTAACCCTGTCCATGCCCATTTTTTCGGCTTCGACGCCTCGCAGGATATTTCCACTGCCGACAACAATAGCCACCTCAACCCCCATCTCATGGATACGTTTAATCTGGCGGGAAATCTGGCGGGCGATTTTGGGGTCAATGCTATATCGGGACTTGCCCTTGAAGGCTTCTCCGCTGAGCTTAAGAAGAATGCGCTTGTATTTGGGTATTGTCATCGGGAG
Source organism: Dehalococcoidales bacterium (assembly GCA_030654965.1). Classification (GTDB taxonomy): domain Bacteria; phylum Chloroflexota; class Dehalococcoidia; order Dehalococcoidales; family Fen-1064; genus JAURWL01. Next base: position 74,290 of record JAURWL010000222.1, read on the forward strand.
CCACCTTCACACGGTATGCTTTTCTGTTACCGGGCAGAGGAAGCTAAACTCCAGCGACTCTGGCTTCCGCCTGTCCCAGTTCGAACCTGGCAAAACGATTTATCTTGATGTTTTCACCGGTTTTGGCAATAGCCTGGTTTATCAGGTCTTGAATGGTCATTTCCGGAGACTTGATGAATGGCTGAAGCAAGAGGCAGGCGACTTCGGGTGGGACATCACTATCTGCCGGCATTTTGTCTTGGGAGATACAGAGTGGTTCCTGTGCCGCTATCTGCATGGCAATGTTATGCGCGAGCTCTTTGAAAACATCGGTGCGGGCAACGAAGTCTGACTCGCAGTTAAGCTCAATCATAGCGCCGATACGACCGCCGGTGTGAATATAGGTCTCGACAAAGCCTTGCTTGACAACACGCTCACTTTTCTTCTGCGCCTTAAAAAGGGATTGTTTTTTCAGAAACTCGATGGCTTTCGCGATGTCACCACCAGTTTCGATGAGGGCATGCCGGCAATCCATTACACCAGCCTGTGATTTATCTCTTAATTCTTTTATTTGTGCAGTAGTAACTTCCATTCCTTACTTATCGTCAGGGGTGAAAACCACTGGTTCCGCAACTGGTCCCTGAGCTTTCGCTACCGGGGGTGCCGTCGGACTTACCCCTTCTCCTTCATCCTCTGATTTTATAGGTATCTGAAGCACTTTGCCATTGAGCACCGCATCCGCCATCCTGTGGCAAATGAGCTTGATAGCGCGGATGGCATCATCATTGGCGGGGATAAGGTAATCAATGTCAACGGGGTTGGAATTGGTATCGACCACCGCCACGATAGGGATATTGACCCGTTTCGCTTCCGCAATGGCAATAATCTCTTTAACCGTATCCACGATGAACAGGGCAGAGGGCAGGCGGGTCATTTCTTTAATACCGCCCAGCTGTTTGTTCATGTGGGCAATTTCCTCTTCAATTCCCAGCACCTCTTTCTTGGGCAGGCGTGAGAATTCACCTTTATCCCGCTGGTCTTCCAACCGGACGAGGTAATCGATGCGTGACTGGATGGTGGTGAAGTTGGTGAGAGTGCCGCCAATCCAGCGGTTATTGACATAGAACATGCCGCACCGTTTGGCTTCTTCCTCAATGGCATCATGCGCCTGCTTCTTGGTGCCGACAAAGAGGATAGTGCCGCCTTCGGCAATCAACTCCTTGACAAAGGCGCAGGCTTTATCCAGCAAGCCGGCGGTAAGTTCCAGGTTGATGATGTGGATGCCGTCACGTTTGGTGAAGATATAGTTCTTCATACGTGGGTGCCAGTGGCTGGTCTGGTGACCGAAGTGGGCGCCCGCTTCAAGTAGTTCTTTTATTGTGGTGGTGGCTGTGTTTTCTGGCAAAAAATACCTCCCCGGTAAACTACAACAAATTATATCATACAGGGAATGTAAGGAGAAATGCAAGCTGGGCGTGCGTGAGAGAGCCATAGCTTCCACATCTCCGATGTATGATGCGCTATGGCTGGTGAGGTAGGGTAAAGAGTATTCTATCTCACGCCTTCGAACAGGTCTTTTTCGCGGCGGCGTTTAGGCGGTGGGTAATCCCGCATGAAATAGTCACGCTGTCCACGTCCACGGAGTCTTTCCACAATTCTAAGGATTCTGAACGGTCCCCGGCGCGGCTGACCGCCTCCCTGGCTGGCGTGACAGGCGGCCGCCTTGTTCCGAATCATTATGGACTTTTTCTTGAGACGGATTTCAGCATGGATAGGATATTCCACACCAAATATCCTGGTGAAGTCGATATCCCTGTTACGTCCGGCATGGTGCGGGTCTTGACCGAAGAGCGGCATTAATCTGACCATCATCTTCATTAATCCGCGGGGACGGACTCCAAAGTATAGTTTCGAAGGCTGAAACGCTGGACCTGCTTCTGGATATTGTTTAGAGTCATTGGCGGCATAAAACGCTGCGACCGCGGCATTATGGGTGGCAATGTGGTCGGGGTGGCCGTAGCCTCCGCCGGAGTCGTGGGTAATAACGACATCCGGTTTGAGCTCACGGATGATTTTAACCATCCTTGCCGCAACGTCCTCAAGAGGAGCCATTGCCAGCGAATCCGGGTGTTTGTTGTCTATTGAGCCGCGCATGCCTGAATCGCGATAACCAAGATGAATGACGCCAGCCAATCCCAGTACCTCTGCGGCACATTTCAATTCTGTCATTCGCTTATCTGCAATACTGGCATATCCCTTCAATAGTTCCGGGTCGACGGTCCCCGCCTCACCGCGCGTACTGCAGACGCAATAGACTTTTACTCCGGAGGCAGCATACTGCGCTAACGTAGAGCCTATACCGAAAGTCTCATCATCCGGGTGCGCTCCGAAAAATATCAATACTCTCTGTTTGTTCATAACACCCTTTCCACCAATCGTTGACAATTAAAGGGTATGATACTACTACCGTGCAAAGTTTTCAAAAGTGCATTCAAGAAATGTTGTGTATCCTGCTTTTTTATAATTTCCCCTTCACCATCCCCGCCACATATCGTGCAATTGCCGGGGAAGCAGTGAGACCTGGTGATTCGATGCCTATAAGATTAATCAAGCCGGGTAAACCCCTATCCGTCTCATCCGCGATGACAAAGTCGCGGAAGCCCGCGCCGGGACCCTGCAACTTGGGGCGGATGCCGGCAAAATCTGGGGAGAGGTCGTCAAGCTGAATTACGGGCAGATACCGGTGGGCGGCGCGGTAGAAATCGGTTTTGCTGGTTTCATCCACACTGTAATCAATGGCATCCACATATCGGGCGCTGGGACCCAGCTTGATATTGCCATCCAGATTGAGGCTGATGTGAATACCTGTCCCCGCCTGCTCCGGAACGGGATAGATAAGCCTTTCGACCACGCGCTTGTCCCTGGAGTCGACGCTGAAGTATTCACCTTTGCAGTAGTGAATCCGGTAGCTTGCTTTGTCAATATCGATGCCAGCCAGCGCCGCAATCTTATCGCTGAAAAGCCCGGCGGCATTGATGACTACGGTCGCATGGAGTGAAGAGATGCTCTCTCGTTCTGTAACAATGACCTTGAAACCATCGATGGTCTTTTCGATGCCGGTTACCTCAGTATTGAAAAAAAAATCGGCGCCGCTTTCCCGCGCCCGCCCGTAAAACGACTGCATCAAACCCCAGGAATCAATAATGCCTGTTGACGGCGAAAGAAACCCGGCTACCGCCTCAACATTGGGTTCAAGTCGCTTGATTTCCGCACGTGTCAGTAAAGTGAGGTCGTTAACGCCGTTTTCGATGCCCTGCCGGTACAGGCGCTCAATCTCTCTGGTTTCTTCAGCATCCGCCGCCACGATTATCTTACCCAGGCGTTTGTGCCCGATGTTGTACTTCTCGCACAACTCATAGAGTAGAGGTTTACCTTCCACGCAGAAGCGGGTTTTCAGAGAGTCGGGCGGGTTATAAATGCCGGCGTGGATGACCTCGCTGTTGTGACTGCTGGTTTCCAGCCCGAAGGTGCGGTTGCGGTCAAGGATAAAGACCCGCCTGCCGGGTTTGGCAAGCTCAACGGCGATTGCCAGTCCCACCACCCCTGCCCCAATAATGCATACATCAACCTGGTCCGACATAATAATCAAAATCAGTCATACCGATGCAATCAGCATCACATTGAACTAAAGTGCAGGGGAGTTAGGGGGCGCAGCCCCCTAAAATATAATCTCCCCTCTCTCAACTAGAGAGGGGAGAAAGGGGTGAGTCGTTGTGGGAGAATGACCATCCCTTTTCTCCTTAGTGAAACAACAAATTCCAGATTCCGTTTTGCCATAGAATGGTGAGTAATTTTAGTAGGAATATTAATGCCTTACTTCTACTGGTTTCTTGAGCATTAAGCCTCCCACCGGACATCTTGCCAAGCACTCGAGACAGGACTCGCACTTCTTTTCATCGCCGTAGAAAGCAACTTTGGTCTCGTGCCCGCGTCCGACATAATAGAGCAGGCTGACGCCGTGGATATCCTCGCACGTGTTGATACAGACTCCGCACAAGACACAGCGGTTGGGGTCATAGTCAAAGCTGGAATTCATCTTATCCAGCGGTTTTTTCGCGGGTGGTGGGCGCAGTCGGCGCACTCGTTTCCGGTCGATTTTCAGATGGCTCATAACGGTCTGTAACTCGCACTTGCCGATGGCGGGACAACCCCGGCATGTATCATGATGGTAGGCGATAAGTAATTCCACCGTGGGGCGGATAGCTTTATCCACCTTTTTTGTTTTTGTTTTCACCACCATCCCGGCGATAACCGGCATACGGCAGGCGGTGATAAGTTCGCCATCCGCCATCTCCATCAGGCAGAGACGGCACACACCCCGGGGTTTCAATTCGGGGTGATGGCAGAGGTGGGGAATATAGATACCGTTTGCGAGCGCGGTATCCAGTACCGTTTGTCCGCTCTCAGCCTGTACCTCTTTGCCATCGATATTAATGGTTACTTTACTCATTGTTTTTCCCGATTAGAGACAGCCGTGGCAAACACCCGCCGGGCAGTGTCCCTCATAGATGTGGGCTTCGTACTCGTCACGGAAATAGCGAATGGTGCTGAGCACCGGGTTTGGGGCGCTCTGCCCGAGAGCGCAGAGGGAAGCATCCTTAATCGAATTGCCCAGCTCCAGTAGAGTATCGATGTCTTCCGGCTTGCCCCTTCCCTGTGTAATGTTGTCCAGAATATCGAACATCTGTTTGGTGCCGATGCGACAGGGAATGCATTGACCGCAGGATTCGCGCTGGGTGAAATCGAGGAAATAACGGGCGATATCTACCATGCAGGTGTCCTGGTCCATCACCACCATGCCACCGGAACCCATCATTGACCCTGCCGCCGTCAGGGAATCGAAATCGACGGGCATATTCAGGAGTTCCGGGGGTAGACAGCCGCCGGAGGGACCGCCGGTCTGAACGGCTTTAAAAGCGCGTCCGTCGGGAATGCCACCGCCAATATCATAGATAATCTCCCGCAGGCGCGTGCCCATCGTTACCTCGATGAGACCGCTATTCACCACTTTGCCCGTGAGTGAGAAGATGGCGGTGCCCTTACTCTTCTCCGAGCCTCGTGATGCAAACCACTGCGAGCCGTGATTGATAATCAACGGGATATTAGCGTAGGTCTTGACGTTATTGAGGAGGGTGGGCTTATCCCACAGTCCTACCTCGGTCGTGCGGGGGCGGGGGAGAGGTCGGGGCATGCCCCGCTTGCCTTCTATGGAAAGCACGAGTGCTGTGGACTCGCCGCAAACAAAGGCACCAGCGCCCTGAAAAATTTCTACGTCAAAGCTGAATTTACTCCCCAGGATATTCTTGCCGAGAAATCCACGTTTCCGTGCCTGTTTGATAGCAATGCCGAGTCGGTGGACGGCGAAGGGGTACTCATTACGCACGTAGGCATAGCCGTGCCGAGCGCCGATGGCAAAACCGGCAATAATCATACCCTCAAGCACGGAATGGGGGTCGCCCTCCAGTACGGAGCGGTCCTGAAAAGCGCCCGGGTCGCCTTCGTCGCCGTTGCAGATGATGTACTTGTCCTTGCCGGGCGCCTGAAATGCCGCTTCCCACTTGCGGCCGGTAGGGAAACCGGCGCCACCCAATCCGCGCAGTCCCGATTTCTTGATTTCCTCAATTATTTCCGTGGGTTTCATGGCGAGGGCTTTGCGTAGCGCCTGATAGCCGCCGGCGGCAAGAGCGTCGTCGATGTTCTCCGGGTTGATGACGCCGCAGTTGCGCAGGACAAGACGCTGTTGCTTATAGTAGAAAGGGATATCGCGGAAGCTTTTAATGGGCCGGTTGATAGTCGTGTCGTAGTAGAGAAGGCGCTCAACCGGAACTGTATCAGGTTGAAGGGAGTGGACAATGTCCGGGATGTCATTCGGGGTGACTTTGGTATAGAAAATTCCTTCCGGTTCTATGACCACCAGCGGTCCGCGCTGGCAGAAGCCGTGACAGCCGGCGTGTTTAATCTGCATTGCGCCGCTGAGGTTTTGTCGGACAAGCTCGGTTTCCAGGGAATTCAGAATCTGCTCCGCGCCCCCGGAGATACAGCCGGTGCCCTGACAGACAAGGATGGTGCATTTTTTTTCAGGCATTTTTGTTTCCAGAGACGTCGGTAAAGAGCACCCCGGCTTTTCTGGGTGTCATGGCGCCGTGGACAGCTTCATTGACTTTCAGGCAGGGTGCGAGCGCACAGCACCCGATACAGGCAACTGTTTCCAGCGTGTACTCTAAATCGGCGGAGGTCTCTCCCTCTTTGATGCCGATGGTTTGTTCAATTTCGTTGACAATCTGAGGCGCGCCACGGATATGACAGGCAGTGCCACGGCATACAGTAACCCGCCTTTTCCCGACGGGTGTCAGTTGAAAGCGTTTGTAGAAAGAGGCGACGGAATAGATTTGCCCGAGGCTGATAGCCAGGAACTCCCCGACGTGCTGAATGACATTTCCCGGCAGGTAGCCGAAGGCATCCTGAGCAGCGAGCAAAATGGGCACCAGTTTATTGGCGCCTTTTCCATGGGTGGAAAGGATTTCTTCAACGCGTGCGTCAATCAGATTAGCGTCCATTGCACATCCGTCGGTAAAGGCTTTCCGCTATAAACTTCATCATACACATTGAACGGGGAGAAGTGCAACCTGTCTAAAATGATAAAGTCCAAATATCAGTGAATCTCTTAGATATTTGAGAAAGTCTGTTTAGCACTTGAATCCCGGTATTTGGAGGGTTAAAGAGTCCCCTCCCCCTGGCTATGGAGGAGGGAGACTCCTGCATTATTTTGGTTAGGGATTGAGATTAGCTATCCAGGACTGCCAGCGCCTCTTCTTTGTAGGCGTCCATAACGTATGGAATACCGGTAACTTTGGCGCATTCCTCAGTCAGCGACATCAGTTCCTTGCGGGAAATCACCGGGATACTGAAGCACCGTGAGCCAGCCATCAACTGCTGGAGGCCGACCTTTATCTTCTGGCTGTAGCTATAGATACCCACCGCTCCGAGCGGGATATTCTTCATCTCGTTAGCGCCCACCAGGTTCTTGACTTCTTCGTAGCAGACGAAGATTTCTTCCGGTGTGGAACCGAACTGACCGACGGTGTTCGGCAGTTTACCGTCAGCAAGCCACTGGGCGATATTTTTGCCGACCATACCCGGAATCATCAGAGCGCGGCCCATGCAGATTGCTTTAACGAATGGTGCGCCGAGCGCCAGCGCCTTGTAGACGCCGTCCTCGCTGGAGAAACCGCCGGCAAATGCCAGGTCGGGAGGTCTCTCACCCTTGTCCGCCAGCCTGCGGGCGAAGTCGTAAGCCGCCGCGTGCAGGTACAGGGACGGAACGCCCCACTCTTCCATCATGCGCCAGGGACTCATGCCCGTGCCACCGGGAGCGCCGTCAATGGTGAGGAGGTCAATCTTGGCTTTGGAACCCCATTTGATTGCCATTGCCAGCTCGCGGAGGCTGTAGGCACCGGTCTTGAGGGTAATGCGCTTGAAACCCATATCCCTCAGCTCTTTGCACCGTGCGTAGAAGCCTTCCTCATCGATGAAACCGAGACGACTGTGGCGTTCGAATTCTTTAATAGCGCCGGCTTTGAAGGCGGCCTGGTTAATGGGATTGGATGGGTCTGGTGTTACGATGTAACCGCGTTTTTTAAGTTCCAACGCACGGTCCAGACTGGCAACCTTGATTTCGCCGCCGATACTCTTAGCCCCCTGCCCCCATTTTAATTCAATAGTATCCAGCTTGTGCTTTTTGAGAACATATTCAGCGACGCCGAGACGTGAATCTTCGACGTTGCACTGTACCAGGATTTCGCCCATGCCACGATGGTAACGCCTGTAAATTTCAATTCTGCGGTCCATATCGGGCGATAAGGTTACTTTACCTTTGGAGTCGCGCTCCAGCTTGGGGTCGATGCCGCAGACATTTTCACCGCAGACCAGGGTAACGCCGCTGATGGCGGCGCCAACAGCGAAATGCTCCCAGTTCCTTCGGGCGATTTCCGTAGAACCGAGCGCACCGGTGAAAATAGGCACGCTCATCTTTACTTTTTTGGTCCAGCCATATTCGGTTTCGGTGCTGACACCGGGGAACGTAGCTGTGTCCGGGTCGCCGACCACACCGGGTGGCAAACCACGGGCGCCCAGGGCGTAGCCCTGGATATTCATGTGGGAGTAATCGACCGGGTAGTCTTTGTCCGCGCCGGCGGTTACTTCACCAAATGGTCCCGGGTAGATAAGTTCGCGACCGCGGAAGGTTGCTTTGAACACTTCGCAATTGCCGGTACAGCCGTCAATACAACGACTGCAGAGGCCGCTCATCGGCACCACGCTCCGGGAGCGATTTGCCGTTCTGGTTGCATCATTAGAGTTTGGTCTTTGCAGATTCATGTCTTAGTTACTCCTCTTAATCGGTTTGTTTGATATTTCCAGGGATGCGATTTTCCCTTATATCCGAACGGATATTCCTTTTGATTTCAGGTATTTTTTAGCTTCAGGGATAGTGATTTCACCGAAATGAAAGACAGAAGCGCAGAGAACGGCGGATGCTTTGGCGGTGGCGACTGCGTCATAAAGGTGCTCCAACTTGCCAGCGCCGCCGGAAGCGGTCACGGGGATATTCACTGCCTCAGCCACCGCTTTAGTCATCTCCAGGTCATAGCCTTCTTTGGTACCATCGGCATCTTTACTGGTGAGCAGGATTTCGCCGGCGCCTAAGGCTTCTACCTTCTTCGACCAGGTGACGATGTCGATGCCGGTTGACTCCTCACCGCTCCTCACAACAACTTCAAGTCTGGGTAAACGGCTTCCTACAGGGTTCTTTTTGCCATCGATTGCCACCACGAGATGGTCGCGCCCGAACTCTTTAACTGCCTGCGAGATAAGGTTGGGATTCTTGACGGCGGCGGTGTTGATAGAGACCTTGTCCACACCGATGTCCAGCAGGGCTTTCATATCTTCCAGACTACCGATGCCTCCGCCGACGGCAAAGGGGACGGTAGTTACAGCGCGGACTTTCCTCACCCACTCCAATCGTGTTTTACGATTCTGGACAGTAGCGAAGATGTCGAGGAAGACAAGTTCATCGGCGCCCTGTTTGCAGTACGCCTGTGCCGCTTCTACGGGGTCGCGAGCATCCTTCAGGTCAACGAACTTGACGCCCTTGACCACTCTACCTTCTCGGATGTCCAGGCAGGGGATAACCTTGATAACCTTCATTTGTCTCCTTGCTTATTAAATCAGGTCGCTGATTTTTATCAGGCTCTGGTAGTCCATGACGGTGCTCATGGCATGGCTGTCAGCTTCGATACCGGCTTCTTCAGCCGCCGCTACCGGATTCAATCCACCGATGAGGACGACACCCATACGGTTAAGTTCCACGGGGATTTCACAGACGGGTTCGCTGGCGTTGCCCATGATGAGCATGCCATCCATCCCAGCCCGCTTCAGTTTTACTATGACATCCTCGACAATGGGACGGCAGAGAGCAGGAATCTCCCGGTAGTTCGCAAGGATTTTACCTTCGCTTTTTCGAGCAACATTGCCTACGGAGGTCATCCGGGCGCGGATGAAAACTTCAGAGGGGTCCATTGAAGAACCGGCATATTGAATCAACTCTACAAACCGTATTGGTTTATTATTTCGAATCTCCAGAATACCCCCGAAGCGGGAATCCGTGGGGACACCGGCTTTGAGCAGACAGCCATTGATGACAATACTGCAGACGGTTGCCAGCGCCACTTTCCCCTTGGGGACAATAGCATCGCCAAAGCGTTCCCCTTCTCTGGCGGTAGCAACGAGGTCGCTGACACACCATCCCTTTTCAAAGACAGGTTTCATAATACGGAGGGCTTCGCCAAATTTGTCTTTGGGGAAGTAGGAGATGTTGACGGGTATCAAGCCGGCGCGCTTTTCCAGGTCGAAGTTGGTGCGGAAGGCGAGCAGTTCAATACGGGAGATGGCGAACCCAACCTTGTCCCGGACAAGGGCATCTTTCAGTTCTTCAATACCGGCTTCGGTGATGAGCCGACCATCCCTGCCGACGAGTTGGGTTAAGCCGCGCTCATCCATCAGCTTGAGGTGGTAACGGACAGCGCGCTCGCCGAGTTCTACACCCAGAGCTTTTATTTGCTGGGCGATAACACGTGCGCCGAGGGGCACTTTGGAATCTCGGAGGATTTTGAGGATAGCGATGACTTTACGTTTAACTTCCTGTATATCCGAACCAATCATACTACTTATTCACCTAAACGGCAACCGTTTGCCGATTACCAGCATTAAATAATAAACAAAAATCGGACAATTGTCAATAGTTTGTGCTTAAAAATTTTTCAGGCGTATGGCATGCGTAGGCAAACGGAAGGGGCAATATTCCTCCGAAGAAGCAGATACCGGGTTATTGACCGACTATGGTGATTGCGGTGGCTGGTTTGTTTCTACTGTTGGTTCCCGCTTTGGATACACAAAAGAAACCACAAGCAATGCTACACCGATGATAGTACAAGCGAGCGTAAAAGTGAAAAGCGGTTGTGTCAATCGCTGGATAACGGGAGATATAATGTTCAATGCATAATCCGGAACGTCGCCTTTGATAAAATTCTGGATGAATTCCGGACTGCCTACTATACTCTTAATGATAAGCACGACAACAAGTCCGATAGCGCCATACAAAACAAAATTAATACCCAGGTCGCGGGTAGCACCTCTCACCGAGCGGTGGATGAGGATAATACCGCCGATGACGAGGAGAATCAGTATAATCAGTCCCCAGTAAGCCATCTGGAATATTCTGATGTAAGGCTTTACTTCATCGAGAGCTTCTTTCAGACTGATAGAGGCTTCGTCAATACTATTACGCATCTCTGCCAGTCCTTCCTGCGCATTGTCGAGCATCTTTGTGAAAGATTCAGAGACACTTTCACCGAACGTGCTGGAATCAAGGACGAAGCTTGTGGGCATGTTGCTTCGCGCCGTCGGCCAGTAGACATCAAACGCCTGGTCGATTTGGGCTGGGGTAGCGCCTGCAAGCTCCGGCGGAAGCTGGCGCAGAAAAGCTTGTTTCACAACCGACTTCGCCGAGGTCATTGCCGTATCCAGTGAAATGGTGACACTGAAACTGGAACGGATGCCGAGCAGGTAGTCGGCGATGGGTTCAGCGGCGGATGTCATTCCTATTTTTAATGCTGGTTCAATCGCCACAATAATCTGGTCGACCTCTCCACTGGAAAGCTTGATGCCCTGCGGAAGTTCCATATCCAGCTGGTCGCCTATCATATCTTTTGTGATGGTTTTAATATCGATGGCGTCTATCATTTCAGTCATAAATTCTTTGTTGAGCACCTTTTGACGCGTTATGCTCTTCAGGTCGATGGTTTGTGTCTCTCCGAGTACATACCTGAAAATAGGGTCGGAGGCGGCAACCGCTTGCTTTTTAATGGTCGGCTCAAGCTTGTCAATAGTCGCCAGTAGCGATTTCTGCAGGGTATCTTCCGGTTCCCCGCTTGATTGTGTCTGTTCTTTCATTACCTCATCGACAATTTGGGAGAGGTCAATCTTTTCGAGCACGGAATCGACGAACTGCGCATTCATAAAGGAATCGCCAAGCGTATCTTTAAGATTGGGAGCATTTGCTTTGCCAAGCACGTAATCATACGTGTCTCTGACGGCGATATTGATATTCTCTTTGAGTACAGGCTCGATTTTGTCCAGTGTGTCGATAATGATGTCGACCAGTTCCGATGAAAGCGGTTTGTCTGATGTCAGTTCTTGTTGTTCCAGCATGTCGCGGGTAGTCTCGGAGAAGTCGATATCGTGGATGACACCGGTGATGAAGCCCGGAGTGAGGGCAATTTGATTAATGGTGAAAGCCAACCCGAACACGGAGAGTAGAATAAACAGCAGGAAACTAAGCAGAACAATCCCTAGTGTTTTCATTGTTGAGTGTGATTATAGTTAGATAGTGGGGAAAAGTCAATATTAGTAAGCGTGATATAATGGATTAAGGAATGAAAGACTACTACCAGATGCTCGGCGTGTCTAAAAACGCCAGTCCGGATGACATCAAAGCCGCCTTCCGCAAGCTAGCTTTCCAGTACCATCCGGATGTAAATCCCGGGAAGGAAAAAGAGGCAGAAGAAAAGTTTAAGGAAATCAACGAAGCCTATGGTGTGCTCGGTGATGCAGGCAAGCGTCAGCAATATGATTTTGCGCGACAGTCAGGCTTTGTGGGCGCGGGCGCTCAAGGATTCGGCTATAACCAATCAGATATTTTCCGGGATATTTTCTCCAATCCTGTGTTTGTCGAAGAACTGAACCGGATGTTCCAGCAGGCAGGATTGCGCTTCGACCAGGATTTCCTGAACCGGACGTTTTTCGGCGGGAAGGG